>VERH01000011.1 GCA_018882735.1 Candidatus Nanopelagicaceae bacterium | reverse complement strand
CAATACCTGCACCGGCTTGGACTTTCTCGCCCTGTCGCTCTCGACCTGCACCAAGGCGCCAAGCAGAGATACCAACTTGAAGGGCGTTCATACTTGAGATGACTCCATCACTTTGCGCGGTTATTACTTTCTTTTCTCTAGCGACGGGAAGTGGCGCATCTGGATCTCCGCCCTGGGCCTTCACCATGCGGCGCCAATGATCCATAGCGCTTCCATCTTTAAGCGCCACTTCGGGGTCTTTTCCACTTACGCCAGCGGCATCAAGCATCTCTCGCGCAAGAAGCAAAGTCAGTTCCACTACATCAGATGGGCCGCCACCAGCTAGGACTTCAACTGATTCACGCACCTCAAGTGCATTTCCGGCAGTAAGTCCAAGCGGAACATCCATTGCTGTGACGAGCGCTCGAGTTGTAACGCCAGCGCGCTTACCTAACTCGACCATAGCGCTTGCTAACTCTTTCGCCTTTTCGGGATCTGACATAAATGCGCCGTTACCGGTCTTCACGTCAAGAATTAACGCACTGGTTCCTTCCGCAATCTTCTTGCTCATGATTGAAGATGCGATTAGTGGAATTGCTGGAACGGTGCCAGTTACATCACGGAGCGCATATAACTTCTTATCGGCTGGCGCTAACCCACTTCCTGCGGCACAGATAACTGCGCCACAATCTTGTAAGACCTTTAACATCTCCGCATTTGTTAACGATGCTCGCCAACCAGGAATTGATTCCATCTTGTCCAGAGTTCCCCCGGTATGTCCCAATCCTCTCCCAGAGAGTTGTGGGACAGCGGCGCCACAAGCTGCAACAAGAGGTGCTAGCGGAAGGGTTATCTTGTCGCCGACGCCACCGGTTGAATGTTTATCAACTGTAGGTTTATCAAGCGCGCTCCAATTCATCCGCTCACCGCTATTTATCATCGCATCAGTCCAGCGCGATATCTCACGGGAATTCATGCCATTAAGAAGTATCGCCATGAGAAGTGCAGACATCTGTTCATCGGCTACAACGCCTCGAACATAGGCGTCAATTACCCAATCAATTTGAGGATCGCTTAACTCTTGCCGATCTCGCTTTGCGGAGATGATCTCAACGGCTGCGAATAACTCGGCCATCATCAATTCAGATCTTTAGGACCAAAACCCCAGGGGAGAATCACAGTCATATTTTTCGGCCCTTCTGGGGTCAATAACTCTAAGGAATCTCCACCATGTTCATATAGAAGTTGGCGGCATCGGCCACAAGGTGAGAGCAAGTTTCCATCTTTATCTACGCATACAACCGCGATAAGTCGGCCACCACCACTCATGATTAGCTCGGAAACGAGCGAACACTCAGCGCAGAGAGTTAGACCATAACTAGCGTTCTCGACATTACAACCGCTAATGATCCGTCCGTCATTTACTAGAGCTGCAACACCGACAGGAAACTTGGAGTATGGCGAGTAGGACTTCTCCATCGCCTCCGTTGCGATGACTTGTAGCGCTTTCCAATCTATTTGCATTTGTTACCTAAGCTAATGACTTCCGCGCGTGTAAGGAATTCCATCCGCCGCCGGCGCCCTTACTTTGCCAACAAAACCAGATACCGCAATTATCGTTGCAATGTACGGAACCATAAGTAGGAATTCACTTGGGATGGCTGTGCCGATAATCGATAGTACGACTTGTAGATTGTCAGCAAATCCAAATAGTAGAGCCGCGGCGACTGCGCCCTTTGGACTCCACCTTCCAAAAATAAGGGCAGCGAGGGCAATAAAGCCTTTACCTGCAGTCATTTCTTTACCAAACATTCCGACTGCGCCAACAGTGAAGTAAGCGCCACCGAGTCCTGCGACTGCGCCTGCAATGATCACATTTCTAAAGCGAAGCGCATTGACTTTTATACCGACAGAGTCCGCAGCTGTTGGATGTTCACCGACCGCGCGGGTACGAAGTCCCCAACGAGTCTTAAACAAGTAGTAATGAGTCAGTCCAACTGCTAAATACATTAAGTAAACGATGATGGTCTGTTTGAATAGGACTGGGCCAATAATCGGTAATTTAGAAAGTAATGGAATTTCTATGGGCGAGAGGATTGGTCCACTATTCCAAGTATCTTGATATGGAATTAGTAATTTCTTATATAAGAATCCAGTAAGGCCAATTACTAGAACGTTGATAACGAATCCAAGAATGACTTGGTCAATCTGGTATTTGATAGCGAAAGTTGCCAAGATCAAAGAGATCAGCGCGCCAGCGAATGGAGCAACGATTAACCCCCAAGTCGTGCTCTGGGTAAGGCTCGCTACAACGCCCGCCGCAAAGGCAGCTGCTAAGAGTTGCCCCTCAATTGCGATATTGATGACACCCGAGCGCTCACAGATAACGCCCGCCATCGCACCAAAAATGAGCGGAACCGCAAGCAACAACGCGCCTTGGAAAACTCCGGTTAGCGGAATAAAGCTTCCTTTGGCTGCCCAAGAGAGAAATGCCATTAGTAGTGAGAATGCACCGATGAAGGAGAAGGCTCCAACTTTCTTTCCCCTCATAAAAAATAGATAAGAAGCAATTGTCGATAACGCTGCCAGTGAAATGAAGATAATTGCAGCTGTTCTTGAGTTAATGATCCATTCATTAATCAATACCCATTCATCGCGAAGCACAAAGCCATATGTGACATTTGCTGAATCTTTAGCGAGGAAGATAAACGGGATGCTCGCAAGGATTGTAAAGAATCCGAGCGTATAGATGCCTCGTCGAGTTCGCCGTTGAGCAGGAGTTAGATTAGAGATCTTTGCCATTATCCATTCCAACCCTTCGCAGCCATACCAGTGGATGCGTTTATGTTCTTCAATCTAAAGATTGCCTTGACTAGAGCTGGAGCGGCAATAAAGAGAATTATGAGGGCCTGAATAACAAGGACTAGATCAAGTGGAGTATCGGTCTTTGCCTGCATCATCTGGCCACCGACTCGAAGCGATGCAAAGAGGAAGGCGGAGAGAACAACTCCGAGTGGCTTTGCCCGTCCAAGTAGCGCAACGGTGATTGCATCAAAACCAAACGATCCCGCAATTCCCACAGTAAGTGCATATTCGCCGCCAAGGACATTTAAGGCTCCACCCAATCCTGCGAGAGCGCCGGCAACAATCATCACCGATGTGGTGACAAAAGCGACCGACATTCCAGCAGTTCGTGCCGCCGCGGCATTAGCGCCAACAGCGCGGAATCTAAAACCAAGGGTTGTTTTGTTTAGTAAGAAAGCGATCAGCCAAGCAACGAGAAGCGAGATCAATATCGCTACGCTGATGCGGAATTCGCTGCCCAAAATCTTTGGTAATCGAGCGCTCTCAAAAATATCTGGGGCAATCGGATCATTTCGCCCTTCGCGTAAGAATGCCTCAGTCTTCAACAACCAAAGTAATAAGTAGCTAGCAACATAATTGAGCATGATTGTGACGATAACTTCATGCGCACCAGTCTTTGCTTTAAGTAGACCAACGATTCCACCATAGATTCCCGCGATAAATACGCCAAATAGCATGGCAGCGGTAATGTGAAGAATTGGCGGCAATTCATAGGTGAATCCAATATACGAAGCGCCAATCGCGCCGAAGATAAATTGGCCTTGGGCTCCGATATTGAAGAGTCCAGCACGGAAAGCAAGAGCTACTGAAAGACCGGCAAGAATTAGTGGTGCGGCAACAACTAAGGTTTCGGAAATTGGATAGAAGCCTTGGCCACCGCCTTGGCGCGCCAAGTTAGGATCATAGAAAGCTCCCTCAAAGAGCGCGACATATGCATTCCAAGCTGTGGCAGCGCCGGCTTTAATCATTTCCCAAGGTTCAGAGCGAAGGGCAAGAACCTTTGCATCGGAGAATGCAATTAGTAAACCTCCGATAAGCATCGCGAGTGCAAATGAAAGTATGGGAAGTAGCGCCGACCCGTTAAGTAACCTTTTCACGCCGTCTTACCCTTCACGCCGGCCATCAAGAGTCCCAATTCATTACGTGTAACGCTCGGATCTACGATATCGATGATGCTGCCGTGATACATAACGGCGATTCGATCAGCTAAGGCCATAACTTCATCTAATTCATTGCTAAATAAAAGAACTGCGCGACCTGCATCTCGCTCAGCCAGGATCCGCTCGTGAACAAACTCAATTGAGCCTACATCGAGACCGCGTGTTGGTTGAGAAGCCACTAGTAACTTGACTGGACGCGTTAATTCGCGGGCCAGCACGACTTTCTGCTTGTTTCCGCCGGAGAGAGATGATGCTGAATCAGAAATACTCTGGAGTCGAACATCAAATTGCTTCGTATATTCCTCAGCATTACTCCTTATCTTCTCTAGATCTAAAATCCCTGACTTCGATATTGGAGCGCTGTGGAATGTATCAAGAATCAAATTCTCAGCAATGCTAAATGAGCTAATCAACCCATCCAGCTCGCGCGATTCAGGAACAAAAGCGATACCGGATTCAAGTGATTCATTTACCGTCCTACCGACAATTTCACTTCCATCAATAGTGATTGATCCGTATACATGGGGCTCTAAGTTCAAAATTGCACGCGCTAACTCCGTCTGGCCATTTCCTTGGACTCCAGCGACTGCAAGGATCTCGCCGGCGTGAACATCGAAATTAATCTCACTCACAAGCGCGCGACCTCGATTATCGGTCACCTTTAAATCGCTAATCTTCAAGATTACTTTGCCTGGAGTAAATGGCTTCTTCGTGACCTCAAGATCGACAGGTCTACCCACCATCATTGAAGCTAATTCTTCTTGAGTTGCAGTTGGCTTCGCCTTTCCTACAACCTTGCCTCGCCTGATGATGGTGATTTCGTCGGCGACTTCTTGGACTTCGCGAAGTTTATGAGTGATAAAGATGATTGATTTGCCCTGTTTCTTCAATTCCCGCATCACATTTAATAGTTCGTCAGTTTCTTGTGGAGTTAGAACGGCAGAGGGTTCATCAAGAATAATAATTTTTGCATTGAAGAAAAGCGCTTTGATGATCTCTACTCGCTGCTGTACTCCAACGGGAAGGTCTTCAATCAACGCATCAGGATCTATTTCAAAGTTAAAGCGCTTCGCTATCTCCATGATTTGGGTGCGAGCTTCTCTCAAGTCAAGTGAGCCAACGCCACGGATCTTCTCGTGCCCAAGGACAATATTCTCCGCAACGGTAAAGACTGGGATAAGCATGAAATGCTGGTGAACCATTCCGATTCCAGCAGCGAGGGCATCGCTCGGTTCATTCACTTGTATTGCCTTACCCTCAATGAGAATTTCGCCTTGATCAGGCTGTAAGAGTCCAAAGAGAATATTCATCAAGGTTGATTTACCAGCGCCATTCTCGCCCAAGATGGCGTGAATTTGGCCGGCTTCAACCTTCAAATCAATCGCATCATTTGCGACTAGGGAGCCGAAACTCTTCGTTATGCCGCGTAACTCAACTGACATGAATCGAGTATTCCCCTATTTCTCGCCAACTATTGGGCGAAAATCTATCGGAAAAGTGCTGAAATGAAAACGAGCCAGGTGATTTCTCACACCTGGCTCGCTTTACTCTTAGATCAGTTAGATCTTGAGTGAACCGGCAGCGATTGCAAGTTGAATACGCTTTAGTTCATTCTTTGTTGCAGTTGAGATCTTTGAGTCATAGTCATAGAACGGTGCAAGTCCAGTTCCCTTGTTCTTTAGCGTTCCTAGGTAGGAAGTGCTGGAGAACTTGTTGGAACGGGTATCTCTGATTACTTGTGCAACAGAGACTCCAACGCCCTTAAGTACGGAGGTAATGATTACCGACTTGTACTGTGGAGCAGCAATGACGCCATCTGAGTCAACCCAGATAACGACTGATTGCTTGCTGGTCATTGCGTTCTGAGCAGTTGCGCCACCGAGACCACCAGCTACAGGGAAGATTACATCTGCCTTCTGTAGTTCGAACTGCTTGGAGATCTGGAGTGCCTTTGCTTGGTCAGAGAAGTTTCCAACGAATGTTCCATCCTTCTTGACTGGATCCCAGCCAAGTGCGGTTACATTCTTCTTCTTCACTTTGTTGTAATGAGCAACGCCCTTTACGAATCCATCCATGAAGTCAGAAACTGCTGGGAAATTCATTCCACCGTAGGTAGCTACAACGCCAGTCTTTGTATAAGAAGCAGCGAGGTAACCAGCTAGGAATGATGATTGGTTAGTTGCAAATAGAAGTCCCTTGTGATTTGCAGTTCCAGCTCCGCCACCATCAACGATTGCGAAATTGGTCTTTGGGTACTTCTTTGCAGCATCTGCAAGTGCGCCTGCGATCAAGAAGCCAACACCGATGACGATGTCGCAACCTTCATCTACAAGCTTCTTGATATTTGGTGCGTAATCAGCATCTGATTGTGCAACCAAGTACTTGACTGTGGTTGAGCTATTTGCAACAGACTGCGCGCCAGCCCATGCAGATGCGTTAAATGACTTGTCATCGACACCACCGGTATCAAGTGCAAGGCATGCCTTAGTTGTCTTTGCTGAGGCTGGAGCTGTTACTCCGAGAACGGAGAGTGAAGCCGCAACCGCTACAGCGATTAGACGTGTTGATTTCTTCAAGTTATTTCCTCCCGAGGGGTTTGTACGTACGTTTGGGGAAGCGTGAGCGCACCCTATCGGGAAGGCATTACCGAGGCTTAATCGACTTGTTTCAGCCATTTTTCATGTCGCACTTTTGGTGCCTTGGGACACAGATTTAGGGGTGGGACTCTAAACCCGGGCTTTATCCTTTGAGCTCTCTTAGAGCTTTCACAACGGCAGGTTGGCCTTCCTTGAGTTTGTAGGTAAGTCCCCCGTTAGCCACTCCATAACTTCTTCCATAGATGCCACGATCAGAGTCGATGACATCGATAAGTGCGCGATCTTCTAACGCCAATCTAACGAGTTGCGAGATTGGTTTGGTTAACCGCTTCTCAATTACAGCGATAACTCTTGGATGAGATTGTAAATTAGCAAAGTATTGATCTGGATTTCTAGCAATGTAGAACGTCCTCGGAGTTCTATTGATTACAAATTCATAAACTTTCGCGTCTCTATCCCAGAGCGAGTAGATAACATCGGCTCGCCCAAGTGAAGCGTTCAAAGTTGAAACATCACCGCTAAATGGAATCTTTAGAACTTCAGCGCCATTAGCAGCTGCCGCAAAGGCACTATTCACTTCTTCGGTTCCCGCGATAACTGCAACAACTTTCGTCTTACTTCGGGCTCTCGCGATCGTTCCTGCAATGCGCGCCGCTTCCACTTCATTGAAGAAAATATTTGAAACATTTAGTTGTCCGAGAGTCTTATCGTTAATTGGCGCGAACTGTGTTTCTGGGTACTCCATCGAAACTCTTCGAACAGTTTCCCGATAACCACTTCCAATAGTGATGATCAAGGTGTAGCCATTCTTGGCTAAGAACCGAAGTTTTGAGAGGCGATCGACTGGGGTACCACTCGTAGGTACTTCCCGAACAAAGGGCGGAACAAGATCGAAGCGTTTCTTTGCAAGGGCAAGAGCTTCGCTTACTGCATCATTGAAGCCACCATCGCCCTTAAATCCGATGTCGTAAGCAACTGCAATTCGAGGAGTCCGTTCTTGCGCCCCAGCAACTGCTTGTGGGAGAAGAAGAGAGAAGGCAAGTAGTGCTATTCGTAAGCGCATCTTCAATCTCGGTATATCTTCGGTATATCTATGGTAGGAATTGGTTGCCTGGTACTAGCCCAAGCGCATCGTAAGTACTCTTCAAAGTCTTATTTGCCACAACTCGAGCTTTGTCTGCACCTTCGCGAAGAATCTCAATGAGCGAAAGCTCATCTTTCAAGAGTTCTTCGGCGCGCGACTTAACCGGTGCAAAATAACTAGTGACAACCTCGGCGACTGCGCTCTTGAAATCACCGTAACCTTTTCCGGCAAACTCATTTTCAAGATCAGCAATTGACCGTCCAGAAAGTGATGAGTGAATTGTTAAGAGATTTGAGATTCCTGGCTTTTGCTTCTCATCAAATTTAACTTCTTTTCCAGTATCCGTGACGGCGCTCTTGATTTTCTTGGCGTTGACATCAGCGCTATCCAAAATATCAATTACGCCAGCATTTGAAGCGGCCGATTTGCTCATCTTGGCAGTTGGATCTTGGAGATCATTTATCTTGGCAGAGGCCTTCATTATGTGTGCCTCGGGGACTGTGAAGGTTTCGCCATACTTGGAATTGAATCTTTGCGCTAGATCTCTCGTGAGTTCAATATGTTGGCGCTGGTCCTCGCCTACCGGAACTTTATTTGCTTGATAGAGCAAGATATCGGCAGCCTGGAGCATCGGATAAGTAAAGAGGCCCACTACCGTCCGGTCAGTCCCAGATTTTTGCGACTTATCCTTAAATTGAGTCATCCGGCTAGCTTCGCCAAAACCAGTAATGCACTCAAAGATCCAGCCAAGTTGATTATGTTCGGACAAGTGCGACTGAATAAAGAGTGTGCATTTCTTTGGATCGAGTCCCAGGGCAATTAATTGAGCGGCTGATGCAAGGGTACGGCGGCGAAGTGCGGCTGGTTCAGTTTCAATGGTAAGCGCGTGAAGATCAACGATGCAGTAAAAAGCATCATTACCTTCTTGCAACTCAACCCATTGCTTTACCGCTCCCAGATAATTTCCAAGATGGAGCGATTCGGCAGTTGGTTGAATGCCCGAGAGGATTCGCTTCATGTCGCTATTCTCTCAGGTGTTTGTTGGTATTTGCGCTCGTCAATAGAAGTGAACCTACGCGTTTGCCCTCCATTGATAAGACCTTTATCTGTGCACCTGGAACTTCTAGCACATCGCTCACTTCTGGAATTCGGCCGAGTTCATGCATTACATAACCGCTGAGAGTTTCATAAGGGCCCTCAGGAATCTCAACTCCAGTCTGTTCAGCGAGATCCTCGAGCGCAATCAAGCCGTCAATCTCAAAAACGCCAGTTTTTTGGGTATTGGATACTTCTTGCGATAAGTCGTCATATTCATCGTGAATGTCGCCAATCAGCGTTTCAACTAAGTCTTCTAACGTGACAATTCCATCGGTGCCACCGTATTCATCAAGCACGATAGCAATCTGCTGGCGCTTTGCGCGCATCTCTGAAAGGGCAGGTAGGACGCCTTTCGTTCCAGGTAAGAAAATAATCGGGCGGACGATATCCATAACAGTTTTGCTGTTCTCTGGGCGTTCAAGTAAGTCACGGGCATGGATAAAGCCGATTACCTCATCGCTAGTTCCACGCACGACCGGGAAACGTGAGTGCGCTTTTTCTATCGCCACCTTTATTGCCTGGTTGAGCGAGAGCCCAGCATCAAGAAAATCAACTTCGGTGCGCGGCACCATGACTTCATGAACTTGGCGCTCGCTAGCATTAAAAACTTCCTCGACAATGTCGCGCTCTTCTTCAGAGAGCGCTTTATGCCCGGTTACGAGATCTACCAATTCCTCTTCCGTAATCTCTTCGCGGGAAGCTTTTGGATCAATTCCGAAGGCGCGCAAAATCAGATCAGATGAGTGAGCCAAGAGCCAAATTAGCGGTCGAAAAACCGCAGCGATGATTGAGACCGGGGTTGCAACGGCAAGTGCGATCTGTTCGGTCTTATAGATTGCAACCCGCTTAGGAACTAATTCGCCGAGGACTAGAGAGAAGTACGCGATTACTAGGGTTAGTAAAACCAATGAGATTCCGGCGGCAACGTTTGTACTAAGTCCCCATCCCTCAAGAACTGGAATTAGGTAATCGCCCAATTGATCGGCGCCAAAGGCAGCTGAGAGAAAACCTGAGAGGGTCACGCCAACCTGGACCGCGGCTAAGAAGTTCTTGGGATGGCTTGCTAGGTAGGCGACTTTTTTGCCACGGCGCCCCTTATCGGCCATCGCCTTGATCTGGCCCTCGCGCAATGAGATCAGGGCAATTTCAGCGGCAACGAAGATTGATCCTAGGAGGATAAAGAGGAGTACAACGATTAGGTCGCTTGAGAAAGCAGCGACCGAGAACGCACCATCGGGGTCCATAGGCTGGCTAAGGGTAGCCGACCTAGAAAAAGTGGGCGAAAAAGTGGGCGAAAAACCCTTCCCTCACGCTCACCTCTCGCATAGCCTTCGCCCGTCCCACCGAGTGGTGGGGCCTTGCTTCATCCAACGGACCGTCGGGCACGTACCTGCCCGGAGAAGGAAGAAAAAATGGCATCAGTCGTATTTAAAGATGCATCTCGCATCTATCCCGGAACCACAACTCCTGCTGTAGATAAATTAAATCTCACAGTTAATGATGGTGAGTTCCTAGTTCTAGTCGGACCATCTGGTTGCGGAAAATCCACATCACTTCGAATGCTCGCAGGCTTAGAAGAGATTGATACCGGAGCTATCTATATCGGAGATCGCGATGTCACAAATGTCGCGCCAAAAGATCGCGATATCGCGATGGTGTTCCAGTCATATGCGCTCTATCCACATATGACAGTCGCAGAAAACATGGGCTTCGCGCTAAAGATTGCCGGAGTCGCAAAAGAAGAGCGCGATCGCCGCGTACTTGAGGCTGCGAAGTTACTTGATCTTGAACCTTATTTAGAGCGTAAGCCAAAAGCGCTTTCTGGTGGACAACGTCAACGCGTTGCTATGGGTCGCGCCATTGTTCGCGAACCACAAGTCTTCTTGATGGATGAGCCGCTTTCAAACCTTGATGCCAAACTCCGTGTTGCCACAAGAACCCAGATCGCAGCGCTCCAGCGCCGTCTTGGAATCACCACTGTTTATGTAACACACGACCAGGTCGAAGCTATGACCATGGGTGATCGCGTTGCAGTGCTAAAGGATGGTCTACTGCAACAAGTAGATACCCCTCGTAATCTTTATGATCGCCCTGCAAATGCTTTCGTGGCCGGCTTCATCGGATCACCTGCGATGAATCTTCTAATCGCTCCAGTCTCTGGCGGTAAAGCAAAGCTCGGACATCTTGATGTTGATGTTCCATCTAAGGCTGGAAATTCAGTAATTGTTGGAATTCGCCCAGAAGGTTTCGCTCCTGCCTCTAAGGGATTCGAAGTTCAAGTAGAAGTTGTTGAGGAACTTGGTGCAGATGCATTCGTTTATGGAAAGCCAACCGATAGCGCAGTTAAATTCAATAACGCTAGCGATGAAGGCGCCCAAGTAATCATCCGTTGGGATCCAAAGAACCCACCAAAGGCCGGACAGACCGTTACGGTCTCAGCAAAGGGAGAATCAATCCATCTCTTCAGCGCAACAACAGGTGAGCGAATCAGCTAATAAGTCAATAAAAAAGCCCCCGAATCCCGGGGGCTTTTTCTTTTCAACTTGGATTTATTTCATGGCTTTCTGAAGATTCTCATCAATCGCAGCTAAGAACTCTTGGGTATTTAGCCAGGGCGCATCATTGCTTATAAGTAGCGCTAGATCCTTGGTCATCTTTCCACTCTCAACCGTTTCGATACATACCCGCTCTAAAGTAGAAGCGAACTTCGCAACTTCGGGGGTGTTATCTAATTTTGCGCGGTGTTGTAGACCTTGGGTCCAAGCAAAGATTGAGGCAATTGGATTTGTAGAAGTTGCCTTTCCAGCTTGGTGATCGCGATAGTGGCGAGTGACCGTTCCATGAGCAGCTTCGGCTTCCACAGTCTTGCCATCTGGGGTCATTAAGACTGAAGTCATGAGACCTAGAGATCCATATCCTTGTGCGACGGTATCGCTCTGGACGTCGCCATCGTAATTCTTACAAGCCCAGATATAGCCACCTTCCCAGCGAAGTGATGTTGCGACCATGTCATCAATTAGGCGGTGGTCATACTCAAGACCAAGTTTGTCGAACTCCGTTTTGAATTCGCTCTCGAAGATTTCGGCAAAGATATCTTTGAAACGACCATCATAAGCTTTAAGAATCGTATTCTTTGTTGAGAGATAAACCGGATACTTACGAGTTAGTCCGTAATTAAATGAAGCGCGTGCAAAGTCTCGGATGGATTGATCTAAGTTGTACATCGTCATCGCTACACCTGAACTTGGGAAATCAAAGACGTTGAATTCCATCGGAGCTGAACCATCGGCTGGGGTAAAGGTGACGGTCAACTTTCCTGCGCCAGGAACTTTGAAATCAGTCGCGCGGTATTGGTCGCCAAATGCGTGACGGCCAATCACGATTGGCTTGCTCCAATGAGGAATCAACCTCGGCACATTTTTAATGATGATTGGCTCACGGAAAATCACTCCACCAAGGATGTTTCGAATTGTTCCGTTTGGAGACTTCCACATTTGTTTGAGATTGAACTCTTTTACACGGGCCTCATCAGGAGTGATAGTCGCGCACTTAACGCCTACGCCATGCTTCTTTATGGCATTAGCGCAATCGATTGTGACTTGATCATTCGTGGAATCGCGATACTCAATTCCAAGGTCGTAGTACTCAAGATTTATATCAAGGTAAGGAAGGATGAGTTGCTTCTTGATGAAGTCCCAGATGATTCGGGTCATCTCATCGCCATCTAGCTCAACGACTGTTCCTTGTACTTTTATCTTTGACATAGCTTCCTTCCTATAGATCCTTCACATCTGCTTGCTTTGAGCGGACTGCTTCAGCGGCTTTCTTTAGTTCTTCCAGTTCATTAGCCGAGAGGGAACCTTCCACAACTTTGGAGATTCCGCTTCTTCCAATCTCAGCTTCTACGCCGAGGTAAACGCCGGAAATTCCATATTCACCAGTAACCCAGGCGCATACCGGCATCACTTCACGCGAGTCGGTGATCACAGCGCGCGCCATACGAGAGGCAGCAGCCGATGGTGCGTAGTAAGCAGAGCCAGTCTTAAGTAGCGCAACAATCTCCGCGCCGCCATTACGTGTTCTAGTAACTAGTTCTTCAATCTCAGCTGCGCCGAGTAATTCGCTTAATGGTTTCCCATTTACCGTACAGCGACTTGGGACCGGAACCATTGTCTCGCCATGAGAACCTAGAGTTAGCGTTTTAACTGAGGAGATTGGGACGTTTAACTTCTCAGCTACAAAGTGAGTAAAGCGCGCGGTATCAAGCATTCCAGCTTGGCCCATAACACGGTTATGTGGAAACTTAGATGCGATCTGCGCGAGTGCGGTCATCTCATCAAGTGGATTCGAAACAACAATCAAAACCGCATTTGGAGAATGCTTAGCTATGTTCTCTGCAACGCCACGGACGATGCCTGCGTTTACTCCAATTAAATCCATCCGGCTCATGCCCGGCTTGCGCGGTAATCCCGCGGTAATTACAACAACATCAGAGTTAGCGGTCGCTTCATATCCGGCGCCTTCTGCGTTGGTGGTCTGTCCGACAACTTTGGTTTCAAAACCTTCAATAGATCTTGATTGATTAATATCTAGCGCAATTCCTTCTGGCTTACCTTCAACTATGTCGGTGATAACGACAGTTTCGAAGATGTCATATTCCGCTAATCGAAGAGCGGTCGTAGATCCATAGAAACCAGCTCCAACAACGGTCACTTTCCCTGATCTGCTCATAGCGGCAGAACCTACCGGCTACCTGCGCGGGAGCGCCAATGCGACCGTTATGAGCGAGACCACTAAGAGAAGCGTAACTATTTTCTCTAAGGGTCGGCTCGATTTAAAACCTGGGATCGAATAGGTAGCGAGAGCTAGCGCAAGTGTGATGGCGCCAATTCGAACTGAGAGAGCGGCGGAGATTACAAGAGCAATTACCGCAATCAAATAAGAGAGCCGCTTCAATGAACGCCCTTTCGAGCAAGTTCCACAACATTCCTAAGCAACATGGCACGCGTCAGCGGACCAACTCCGCCCGGGACTGGTGAATATGCGCTTACTCTCTCGTAAACACTTGGGTCTACATCGCCGACTAATTTCTCTCCGATTCGACTTAAGCCGACATCGATTACAACCGCGCCTTCTCTCACCATTTCCCGTTTTAGGAAATGAGGTTTGCCTAAAGCTGCAATAACTATTTCAGCGCGGCTTAGATGCGAGATTAAGTCGGCTGTCTTTGAATGAGTGAGAGTAACGGTCGCATTTGCGCCCTTTCCGGAGAGCAACAGACCTAGCGGTCTTCCGACCGTGGTTCCTCTTCCAAGAACCACTACATTTTTTCCTTCCCAAGAAATTCCATTTTGAGATACCAACTCATGGATTGCTTGGGGCGTGCAAGGTAACGGCGCTTTCTGTTGTAAAACTAGCTTTCCAAGGTTTAGTGGATGCAGTCCATCTGCATCTTTGGTTGGATCGATACTTTCTAGGACTCTATTTGCATTAACTCCATTAGGTAACGGAAGTTGGACTATGAAGCCAGTGCAATTTGGATCGCTATTCAACTTTGCTACCGCTTGGAGAATCTCACTCTCAGAGGCGCTTTCAGGTAACTCAACTCGGATTGAGTTGATTCCAACTTCTGCACAATCGCGATGTTTCCCAGCAACGTAAGAGTGCGAGCTCGGATCTGAGCCGACCAGGATTGTTCCAAGTCCCAAATTCAACTTTTCCGATTTAACTTGGGAGGCGATTTTGGCCTTTATATCGGCGGCGAGTTTCCGTCCATCAAGAATCTTCGCCGTGGTCGCCATATGGAGAGTCTAATTTATCGCTTTAGCTTTGCGAGAACTTTGGGAGCAAAGATGAAGAGCGCACCACCAAGGGCGAATTGTGCTGTGATGACGATTGGTAGGGCCCACCAAATTGGTCCAACTGATGGCAGATTCCCAGATAACAGTTGACCGCTACTAGCTCGTGCAATAGCAAGAAATAGCGCCAATGAGATTAGCGATGTTGCAAGATAGAAACGTTTGGTCTCGCTGAAATCGCTATATGTTTTAAGACCATAGCGAGCTATAACTGCACCAATAAATACAGTGAAAATCGAAAGCGATAGAACTAGCAGATGATTAGTAGCCGGTAGCGCGCCTAGTAAAGGTATTGCTGGTATCTCATCGATGCGATGGCTAAACGGCGAAAGCAGGCTCCCTTCACCGATTGATATCCCAGCACCGGAGAGATAACTAAGCGTTGCGACTGCGATATTTGGCAGATACAAGAGTTGACCGAGAAGAAGGACTAATCCCCCAAAAATTCCCGGTTCAATAACTCGAGTTAGATTTAGAACAATCTCGAAGTGATAGATCAACGAGGCTGCCAAGATAATTAGGCTAAAGCCCAGTAGTCCAACAAGGGCTATCCAAATTATGCGAAGCCCACGTTGCCAAGGGAATTGGACAGCATGCTTTGGTAGCGCTCCGCTAACAAGAAATGCAGATAACGCCGAGACTATGAAGAGGATTGGGATTGCAATATAAGGAGCCACTCTCACCGTCTCACCCAGTGAAGTAAATACAAATAGATAACCTAGAAGAGCATAACTAGCAGCGAAGGAGATTATGTAAGAGCGTCGCTCGCGATGGTTTGGCTCGCCGAGCGTCTCAACCATTCGAAGATACCCGCTTCTCGTCGCAAAGAACGGAATTAGTAAGCCTCCGACAGGTAAGAATGTAAGTGAACCAGAGAGGGTGGCATCAGAAAGTGAGAGTTGGAGCGGTACTTGGTGAAGCGCAAGAAAAAACCAGAGCGCTGCGCGGAGCGGATCGGCGGTATTTCCAGATGAACTTCCTGCAGTCGCCCAGGCAACTAATGAAATAAAAGATATTGGGAGGAGAATCAAAGTAAGACTACGAATCCCTTGTTGGATACCAACGCGCAGGATTCGCGTCATTACTAGGCTTTTAAGATTCCGCGGAGTAGTCGAGCGGTCTCGCTGGGGGTTTTGCCGACTCTAACTCCAGCTGCCTCAAGGGCGACCTTCTTCGCTTCTGCAGTTCCAGACGAACCCGAGACGATTGCACCAGCATGTCCCATCGTCTTTCCCTCCGGAGCAGTAAATCCAGCAACATAACCAACGACCGGTTTCGTTACATACTCCTTTATAAATGCAGCCGCTCGCTCTTCTGCGTCGCCACCAATCTCACCAATCATCACGATTGCTTCCGTGTTGGGGTCATCTTGGAATGCGCGGAGGCAATCAATATGTGTGGTTCCAATAATCGGATCGCCACCAATACCAACTGCGGTTGTGAAACCGATATCTCTTAACTCATACATCATCTGGTAGGTGAGAGTTCCAGATTTAGAGACTAATCCAATCTTTCCAGGGCCTGTGATATCAGAAGGAGTAATTCCGATATTGCACTTTCCAGGTGAGATTAGACCTGGACAGTTTGGTCCGATGATTCGAGTCTTACCTTTTTCTTGGGAGTAAGCAAAGAAAGCGGCTGTGTCATGAACCGGGATTCCTTCGGTGATAACTACTACTAGTGGCAGTTCAGCATCAATCGCATCGACAACAGCTGCTTTGGCAAACTTTGGCGGGACAAATACCACGGAGGCGGTTGCACCGGTGGCGGCGACAGCTTCCTTGACGGTGTTAAAGACCGGAAGTTTCTTTCCTTCTATCTCAACTTCTTGGCCACCTTTTCCTGGCGTTACGCCACCAACAATCTTTGTTCCACTAGCGATCATCCGGCGAGTGTGCTTTGTGCCTTCTGAGCCAGTCATGCCTTGGACAATTACCTTTGTGTTCTCATCAATAAATATTGTCATCGCTGCGCCGCCAATTCTGCAGCGCGTGCGGCAGCGCCATCCATAGTGTCTATTTGAGAAACAAGTGGATGGTTCGCCTCATTAAGAATTCTTCTTCCCTCGTTGACGTTATTTCCATCTAATCGAACGACTAGTGGTTTGGTCGCCTTATCGCCCAAGATTTCCAAGGCTTGAACAATTCCATTTGCAACTGCATCACAGGCAGTTATTCCACCAAAGACATTCACAAATACCGATCGGACCGCAGGGTCTCCTAAGATGATTGAGAGTCCATCGGCCATGACTTGCGCAGAAGCGCCACCGCCAATATCTAGGAAGTTGGCTGGTTTAACTCCATATTTCTCGCCGGCGTAAGCGACTACATCAAGAGTGCTCATAACTAGACCGGCGCCATTACCAATGACTCCAACCTCACCATCGAGCTTTACATAATTCAAATCTTTTTCTTTCGCGAGCGCTTCGAGCGGGTTAGTAGCAGCGTGATCAATCAGCGACTCATGATCTGGGTGGCGGAAAGCGGCGTTATCATCAAGAGTTACCTTTCCATCTAACGCGATTATTCGACCATCTTTCGTCTTTACAAGTGGGTTTACTTCAACGAGGGTTGCGTCTGATTCTTGGAAGGTCTTCCAGAGCGTTACTAAGACATCGGCGACATCATTAATTACATCTTCGGGAAATGCACCCTTTTTAACAATCTCAATCGCCTTTGCTTTATCAAGACCTTGATTTGCGTTTACGTGGACCCGCGCTAACTTTTCAGGCGTCTTGTGCGCAACTTCTTCGATATCCATTCCGCCAGCTACTGATGCCATTACTAAAAAGGATCTGGCGGAGCGATCGAGGAGGATTGCAAGGTAATACTCGCTCTCAATTGGAGCGGCCCCCGCAATCATTACCTTTCGAACTAAGTGACCCTTAATATCCATACCCAAAATGGCTTTTGCTTTTTCAAATGCATCATCCGGGTTTTCGGCTAACTTAACGCCGCCGGCTTTGCCGCGTCCGCCAATCTTGACTTGTGCTTTAACAACGACTTTGCCGCCTAGCTTTTCCGCAGCAGTTCGCGCTTCTTCCGGAGTGGTTGCTACCGCACCGCCAAGGACAGGGACGCCTTTTGCTTCGAAGAGATCGCGGGCCTGATATTCAAATAGGTCCATGGGTCATAACTTATCTACTGGGGCATAGCGGAGCAACAAACGCTTCTCGCCATAGCTTCCAAAGTTGATGGTGGCTTCTGCCTTCTCACCTTCACCTGAGACTGATATCACGGTTCCTAATCCAAAGGTGTCATGTGAAACTCGATCTCCAATAGCAAGTTGCAATGAATTGCTCTGTTTTCCGGTCGCTCTTGGTGGTGGCGGAGATGGGAATTTTTTACGAGTGATTGGTGATGATGTAAAGCCGCTTGCAGATTTGTTCCAATCAATTAAATTTTCAGGAATCTCATCTAGGAAACGTGATGGAGGGTTGTAGTTCGGAGCGCCCCAGGCAGAGCGATACTCCGCGCGGGAGAGATAGAGTCGCTCGCGCGCTCTAGTTAATCCAACATAAGCAAGTCTTCGTTCTTCCTCCAGCTCTTTCTTCTCACCAAGAGTTCGGGAGTGCGGAAATACGCCTTCTTCCATTCCAGTTAAAAATACCGTTGGGAATTCAAGTCCCTTAGCGGTATGTAGCGTCATCAGCGTTACAACTCCACCATGATCTTCGCCTTCGGGAATCTCATCAGCGTCTGCAACGAGCGAAACTTCTTCCAGGAATCCACCCAAGGTCGGGGTCTCCCCTTCGCTAACAATTCGCTCTTCATGCTCTTCGATTACCGCAACTAGCTCTTCTAAGTTCTCGACGCGAACTTCATCTTGTGGATCATGGCTTGCTCGTAGCTCATCTAATAAACCGGATTGTTCCAAGATTGCAGCTGCGATTGTTGAGGGTGGTCGATTTGCTTCGACAAGTACTTGTAGCGCAGTCATCATGGAGACAAATGCTTGGATAGATGAGTTAGCGCGTGGCGAAAGATCAGAGCTGGCGCTTCTCGATAGGGCCTGCCAGAAAGAGATGGCATCGCGCTTAGCTATGTCATCGATTGAATCAAGGGCTCGATCGCCAATTCCACGCTTTGGGGTATTGATAATCCGGCGGAGTGATACCTCGTCATCAGGGTTTACCAACACTCGTAAATAAGCAAGTAAATCCTTTACTTCTTTCCGCTCATAGAATCGGACTCCACCAACAACTTTGTAGGGAACGCCCGCTCTCATGAAGATTTCTTCAAAGACGCGGGATTGGGCATTGGTGCGATAGAAGATTGCAGTATCGCCGTAACGAGACTTACCGTTATCACTCAATTTATAGAGCTCATCTCTCACAAATTCTGCTTCGTGATGTTCATTCTCAGCGACAAATCCAACTAATTTCGAGCCGCTACCCGCATCCGACCAGAGATTCTTCTCTTTTCTTGATTCATTCTTCGTAATTACTGCATTGGCAGCGCTAAGAATGTTCTGGGTGGAGCGATAGTTTTGTTCCAGCAAGATAGTTGTGGCATCTGGGTAATCTTCTTCAAATTGCAAAATATTGCGAATCGTCGCACCGCGAAAGCCATAGATGGATTGATCGGCGTCACCGACCACGCATAGCTCAGCAGCAGGAATTCCTTCTCTATCTGTTCCGACTAGTTCCCGGATCAATATGTATTGGGCATGATTCGTATCTTGATACTCATCAACGAGGATGTGCTTAAAGCGGTGGCGATATCGCTCCCTAGCATCCGGAAATTTTTGGAGTACTTCCACTGTCTTCATGATTAGATCATCAAAATCCATAGCGTTAGCGCTAGTTAGGCGTTGTTGATAGAGGGCGTAGACCTCAGCAACAATCTCCTCAAAGTGGTTGGTGGTTGCGTTTCGGTAATCGGCAGGGCCTAACAGTTCATTCTTTGCATTTGAAATTAGGGCAGCGACTGCTCTTGGGTTGTAGCGTTTCTGGTCAAGATTCAAGTCGCGCATTACTAAGGTGACTAACCGGACGCTATCGGCTTGATCATAAATTGAATAAGAAGTGGAGAATCCCAATCGGGTAGCTTCTTGCCTAAGGATGCGGACGCAGGCGGAGTGAAATGTCGAAACCCAGATCGCCTTAGCGCGCTTTCCGACGAGGGCAGCCACGCGCTCTTTCATCTCACCGGCTGCTTTGTTTGTGAAAGTTATTGCAAGAATCTCAAATGGCTCCACGCCTCTTTCGGCCATTAAGAATGCAATACGACGTGTTAGAACTCTCGTTTTACCTGAACCTGCGCCAGCCACGACTAATAGAGGGCCACCTTGGTGAATGACTGCGGATTGCTGTTGTGGGTTTAACCCTTCAAGCAATCTATTTGGCACATCAACAAGTCTAGAATACGGCGGTGACTTCGATAGCTACTCCAATTCCAGATCAAGAAATCAAGCGGATTCTTGTGGTCATGGCGCATCCAGATGACTGCGATTTTGGAGCTGGCGGCACCATCGCGAACTGGACTGCTAAAGGAATAAATGTCTCATATTGCATAATCACAAATGGCGATCAAGGTGGCGAAGAATCTGATGTTCCGCTTGAAGAAATGGCCACGGTGCGACAACGCGAACAACGTAATGCTGGCCTCGCTTTAGGCGTGACTGAGATTCAATTCCTAAATTATCGCGATGGCTCACTAATTCCCTCATTAGAACTTCGAAAAGATATCGTGCGCGAAATCCGGAGAGCCAAACCGGATCGAATGGTCATCCAATCCCCCGAACGAAACTATGAACGTATCTTTGCAAGTCATCCTGATCACCTTGCAGCTGGGGAGACAGCCCTGCAAGCGGTCTATCCCGATGCAAGAAATCCATATGCTTTTACCGATTTGAAGGCTGCTGGTTTTGAACCGTGGCGTGTTAGAGAAGTTTGGATAACGGGCTCTCCAACCCCAAATTACTTTGTAGATGTCACAGAAACCTTCCCCAAGAAGATGGCTGCCCTAAATGCTCACGTGAGCCAGACTGCACATAACCCAGAACTAGAGAACATGGTTAGAAGTTGGGGCGAGAAGAATGCTGAAGCAAATGGGCTTAGCGCGGGAAGAGTCGCTGAGATTTTTAAAGTAATAAATACCGATTAACGAACAACTACCCGCTGTATTACAAGATTGCGAAGCGGTGTGCCATCAGCTCCGCCGCCCCTTACTCCAGCCTTAGCGATATGTTCGAGAATCTCAATACCTGAAGTTATTTCTCCCCAGATTGTGTAATTGGGGCCAAGAGTGGTGTCGTTGTAGACCAAGAAGAATTGGCTGCCATTTGTTCCAGGTGAACCGGAGTTTGCCATCGCAACTGTTCCGCGCGGATAGTTCTCTTCTTCTGCTTTAGGAAGGTTTTCATCTTTATATCTAAAGCCTGGATCTCCCATACCGGTTGCAGTTGGATCACCGCATTGCACAACATAAATTCCATCGGTGGTTAAACGATGACATGAAGTTCGGTTGTAATAACCAGCGTTCATCAAGGTGGCAAGAACTGTGAGAGTAACGGGAGCATCTCTAAAGAAGGTTCGAATCTCAATTTCGCCGCAATTTGTCTGTAAAGTGATTTGGCGTGGACCGCGCTTAAGAAGCGTAGTTGGCGGTGTGACTTTCTTCGGAGCTTGTGCGACAGCTCTTACTTGTCGACACTTAACGATCTCTTTCTCTTCAGCTTGTGCAACCGGGGCTGATATGAAGAGAGGAATGAGAAGCCCGGCCAATAGTGATAACGAAAGTGATAATCCAAGATGTCTACGAAGCATCTTCTTCACTCCCATTCGATTGTGCCGGGTGGTTTTGATGTGACATCAAGTACCACGCGATTTACTTCTTTAACTTCGTTCGTAATCCGATTAGATATTCGAGCGAGTACCTCATCAGGAATTCTGGCCCAATCCGCAGTCATTGCATCCTCGCTAGTGACCGGGCGAAGCACGATTGGGTGGCCGTAAGTTCGACCATCTCCTTGTACTCCGACGCTTCTAACATCAGCGAGTAGCACGACCGGGCATTGCCAAATACTCCGATCAAGTCCGGCAAATTGTAATTCTTGTCGGACGATTAAGTCGGCCTGGCGGAGGATTCTAAGTCTTTCTTGAGTAACTTCTCCGACTATTCGAATCGCAAGGCCAGGTCCCGGAAAGGGTTGTCGCCAGAGAATCTCAGATGGGAGTCCTAGTTGTATTCCAACTTCCCTAACCTCATCCTTAAATAACGAACGTAACGGTTCTATCAATTCAAAATCGAGATCATCAGGAAGTCCGCCAACATTGTGGTGGGACTTTATATTTGCAGTACCACTTCCACCGCCGGACTCAACTACATCTGGATAGAGAGTGCCCTGGACTAGAAATTTTACTTCGCCACCGCTTGTTAGATCTCGAGCAGCCGCTTCAAAAACTCTAATGAATTCTCGTCCGATTATCTTCCGTTTTGCTTCTGGATCAACAACTCCGTGAAGCGCGGCTAAGAATCGCTCCTTTGCATCAACAACAATTAGCTTTACCCCAGTTGCCTTAACAAAATCCTCTTCGACTTGGGTGGTTTCACCTTGGCGTAGTAGCCCGTGGTCGACGAATACACAAGTCAGTTGCGGGCCAATCGCGCGTTGTACGAGCGCAGCGGCAACAGCTGAATCAACCCCACCAGATAACCCACAAATGACACGATCCGAGCCGACCTGTGACTTTATATTAATAACTTCGTTTTCAATGATGTTCTCAGAAGTCCAAGTCGGTTTGCACTTTATGACATCAAGTAGCCAACGTTTAAGGATTTCTTGGCCGAAATCTGTATGCAAAACTTCTGGATGAAATTGCACTCCAGCAAATTGGCCGCTCTCATTCTCAAAAGCTGCAACTGGAGTATTTTCAGTCCGGCCGATAGTTGTAAATCCAGCAGGAGGCGCCACAACGCTATCGCCATGGCTCATCCAGACATCAAAATTTGAATCCAAACCTGTAAAGAGATGTGAGGTGGTATCGGCGTTGAAATGGGTGCGACCGTATGCAGATACATCGTTCTTCGCTACTTGGCCACCTAACGCTTGGGCCATCGCTTGAAAGCCATAACAGATTCCAAAGATAGGGATATCTAGTTCAAAAACTTTTGGATCAAGACTTGGTGCTCCTTCGACATAAACCGAGGCAGGCCCACCCGACAAGATGATTGCGCGCGGATTACGCGCCATGATCTCTTCGGCGCTTAGCGTCGATGGAACAATCTCGCTGTAAACATTTGCCTGGCGGACTCGGCGCGCAATTAATTGGGCGTATTGGGCGCCAAAATCAATGACTAAAACGTGATTACTTCGCTGCAAGGTCAACCTTTATTTAAAACGATCTCAACGCGTTGGAATTCCTTAAGTTCTGAGTAACCGCAAGTTGCCATTGCCCGGCGGAGCGCGCCAAATATGTTCATACTTCCATCAGCTGAATGCGAAGGTCCGATGAGAATTTCTTCCAAAGATCCAGTTGTTCCCGCATGTACTCGAGTTCCGCGAGGTAACTCAGC
Source organism: Candidatus Nanopelagicaceae bacterium (assembly GCA_018882735.1). Classification (GTDB taxonomy): domain Bacteria; phylum Actinomycetota; class Actinomycetes; order Nanopelagicales; family Nanopelagicaceae; genus MAG-120802. Next base: position 10,661 of record VERH01000011.1, on the reverse strand, counting down.
GTGGTGAGCTTCGCTACCCCAATGCCAACCACGACCAGGCGCTTCTTCGGCGCGCGCGAGCGGCGAGCCAAGCATTACAGCATCAGCTCCACAAGCAATCGCCTTTGGAATATCTCCGCTCTTTCCTACTGAGCCATCGGCGATCACATGGACATATCTTCCGCCGGATTCATCTAAGTATTGACGACGGGCTGCTGCGACATCGGCAACTGCAGTGGCCATCGGAACTGAGATTCCAAGTACCTGACGCGTAGTGTGTGCAGCGCCACCACCAAATCCAACTAAAACACCAGCAGCACCGGCGCGCATTAAGTGAAGAGCGCTCGCAGTTGTAGCACACCCTCCAACAACAACAGGAACATCCAATTCGTAGATAAACTTTTTTAGATTGAGCGGTTCGACCTTTGTTGAGACATGTTCAGCGCTCACCGTCGTCCCACGGATTACAAAGAGATCAACTCCAGCATCAACTACTGTTTTATGAAAATCAGCGGTACGTTGGGGAGAGAGCGCGCCTGCAACAGTTACCCCGGCTGCGCGAATCTCGGCCAATCGCTCCTTAATTAATTCGGGACGAATCGGCGCTTTATATAGTTCTTGCATACGTGCAGTTGCCTGCTCGGCTGGAATCGATGAGATCTCACCTAGTTGGATCTTTGGATTCTCGTATCGAGTCCATAAGCCCTCAAGATTTAGTACGCCAAGTCCCCCCAATTTGCCGATAGCAATTGCTGTTTCAGGTGATACAACCGAGTCCATCGGAGCGGCCATCAACGGCAAATCAAAGCGATAGGCATCGATCTGCCAAGTTAGCGATACATCTTGCGGCTCACGGGTGCGCCGAGAAGGGACTATCGAGACATCATCAAATGAATATGCAGTACGCGCCCGCTTGCCCTCGGAGATCTCAATATCGACCACGATTAACTCCTTCTATCCTGGAAGTAATTCGGAGCATCAGCGACATCTAAAACATCATGTGGATGGCTTTCTTGCAGCCCAGCACTGGTGATTTGGATTAATCGACCGCGTTTTTGCAGCGCCTCGATGTTCTCAGCTCCGGCATAACCCATTCCAGAACGTAACCCGCCAACAAGCTGGTGAACTACTGTGGCGACAGAGCCACGATAAGTAACTTTCCCTTCAATGCCTTCTGGAACAAGCTTGTCTTCTGAGAGAACATCATCTTGCATATATCTATCTTTAGAGAAAGACTTTGTTTCTCCGCGGGATTGCATTGCACCTAAAGATCCCATACCTCGATAGCGCTTAAATTTCTTTCCATTACTCTCTAACAATTCACCGGGAGATTCATCACAACCCGCAAGCAGTGATCCCAACATCACGGTATCGGCGCCGGAAACAATTGCTTTCGCGATATCTCCCGAATGCTGTAAGCCGCCGTCGGCAATAAGTGGGACATCGGCTTTCTTACATGCCTTTGCAACTTCCATGATTGCAGTTACTTGTGGAACTCCAACTCCAGCAATCACTCGAGTTGTACAAATTGAACCCGGCCCAACTCCAACTTTGACCGCATCTGCGCCGGCATTAATCAGCGCTTGCGCACCAGCACGGGTTGCAACATTTCCGCCAATAACTTCTTGGTCTGAGTATTTATCTTTTATCCGAGCAATCGCATCGAGTACAGCGCGGTGATGTCCATGCGCAGTATCGACAACAATTACATCAACTCCAACTTCAATAAGCGCTTGAGCGCGCGCAAAACCATCATCACCTACTCCAACGGCCGCGCCAACAATTAGCCCTGCGCCTTTTACTAACTTGGCATGAATTACTTGCTCTTCGATAGGAAGGTTTCTATGGATGATTCCGATGCCGCCGAGCTTTGCCATAGCAATCGCCATCGCCGATTCAGTCACGGTATCCATCGCCGCAGAAATAAGCGGAATTCCTAGTTTTATGCCCCTAGTTAGCTGGGTATAGGTCTCTACCTCGGAAGGGACCACATCGGATGCATCCGGGAGAAGCAGGACATCGTCATATGTGAGTCCGAGCATCGCCACTTTCTCATTGACGCTCTCAGCCATGTCGAAACCCTAATGGGTCGAGTATTTACCCGCCAACAGCGCGGAAAATCTCCTCGCAGGCTTCAACTAAATCATCGACATGAACGGCGCTCTTTTGAAACGAGCCCTTATTAAGAGCAGTTTGGGCTCCCCAGCCCGGACCGCCGATTACAACTCGAGGAGCTGGTCTAATACTTGGAATCTGTTCGAGCGCAGTGAGATCGCCATTCTTGTTGAGTTGTGCCCAGAGGAAAATTGCAGGTGGCGCAGAACGTTTTACGACTGCGCTAATTGCTTCTATTGGAGTGCGTGCTCCTAAAAATTGCGCTTGAATCTTTCGCTCAGAGAGCGCTGCGGCCAGAGCGTAAAGTGGAAGTGAGTGCATCTCTTCACCAATGCAGGCGAGCAATACCGGGCGAGGATTTATTGGATCGACAACAGTTGTATTCCACTCTTGAAGTAAGCGCTTGATGATTTCACTAACAAGATGTTCGGTCTCGATCCCAGTACCAGCATCTGCCCATTCGTCACCTAGAAGAATAAGTAGCGGGACAATCACTTCATTCCAGGTATTAGTGATACCGCGCATCTGCATTTCAGAACGGAGTAACTCCTCAACGAAATTTCGATCATATGCACGTGCAGCCCGTAGGACCGTTTCAACTAGCTCTTCTTTAACCGTTACCTCTTTGGCAAGAGTGGAAGAGATAACTTCAGCCGAGCTCTCGCCATCAAATGCCAAGGCGCGCTGCGCTGCTTCTGCTGGGGAGACCCCTGAGATAACGAGCTTTCGCATCAGAGTTAACCGGGCAATATCTCCAGCCGTGTAACGACGGTGTTCGCCGGAGCTGTGATCGGTTGGCCCTAGGCCATATCGGCGATCCCAAGTTCGAAGCGTTGCTGGGGCAACTCCCAGCCTTCTCGCAACTGCGGCGACCGTGAGAGCTTCAGTTACAGCCTCAGCTGGGGCCCTATTTTGAGAAGACCCTTGAGAAGGCCCTTGTGAAGACATAGACGAATGGTGGGGGTAGCGCGACTCGCCCGCATCTTGAAATAGAGGTACTTGAACAACTTACGGCGCGATTGTATATTCCGCCTATGTCCGAAACGACCCGCTTACCGAAGCCGGTAGAAGCAAATTGGGAATGGCAGTATGAGGGTGCTTGCCGATCCCTTCCAACTGAGATGTTCTTCCATCCAGATGGCGAGCGCGGCCCCCGCCGCAAGGCTCGTGAAGTTGCTGCCAAAGCGGTCTGCGCAACCTGTCCAGTACTCGCACAGTGCCGAGCACATGCCCTAGCAGTGCAGGAGCCATACGGTATTTGGGGAGGCCTTACTGAAGAAGAGCGTTTCGAGATCATCAGCAAAGCCCAACGGCAATCGCGGGTCTTTACTGCGTAATTCTCCTCCTTTCCAACCGACTAAACAGCGCCTCCGAGCTCATCACTCGGAGGCGTTAGTTTTTATTCGGTCGGTTAGGTACTTACTTAAGTGAGAGGTTCTGGTTTAACCCGAAGGCTAATTACTGTAGTTACAGCAAGAGCCGAGATGATGACACCGAGAGAAACGGTAATTGGAATTTCCGGAATCTTAAATCCGGCAATGTCATGAATCCCGATTCCATGGAGCGCTTCAATTATAAGTTTTACTCCAATGAATCCGAGCACTATGGAAAGTCCCTTTGAGAGATATACGAGGCGCTTTAACAAGATGCCCACTAAGAAATAGAGCTGTCGAAGTCCCATCAGAGCAAAGGCATTTGCCATAAATACGATGTAGGGATCTCGAGTTAATCCAAAGATTGCTGGAATTGAATCTAAAGCGAAGAGTAGATCTGTGGTTCCAACAGCAACCAGCGCAATTGTAAAAGTCGAGTAGCCGCGTTTACGGAGGGCTTGGATTATTCGATTTTCTTGCCACTCATCCTCATCTGGGTCCTCGGTGACCAACTTATAAGCCGTCCAAAGCAGGATTGCGCCAAAGAGGAAGAAGATTGCGACGAAGCGCTCAACAACAGCCGCTCCGACGATGATGAAGATTCCGCGCATAACTAGCGCCATGACGATGCCCAGCAATAGAACTAGCTGTTCTTTCTGCTTCTCAACCTTCAGGCGCGTGAGGATGATTAGGAAGACGAAGAGATTATCGATTGAGAGCGAATACTCAGTTATCCAACCGGCGAAGAACTCACCACTTGCTTTTGGGCTATCCCAGTTGCGCATCGAGATACCGAAGATGATGGCAGCGCTTACATAAATCGCGGTCCAAGAGGCCGCTTCGCGAAGCGAGGTTATTGAGTTTCTCCGGTAGACCGCCCAGGCAAGGTCTAAAAGTATTACCAAACTTACGATTCCGAGGGTTACGAACCAGACGGTGGTTGAGACATTTACGGTTTCAGTTATCGCTTCATTGCCTACTTCGAGCATTGGGCGAGTGTAATGAGAAAGGGCCCCGATTCCTCGAGGCCCTGACCTTTACTTCCTAATTAATGTGAGTGTCCACCAGGTCCATGGCTATGTCCATGTCCACCCGGCGCGTCCTTTGGCTCTTCTGGCTTCTCAAATACGAGCGCCTCAGTAGTCAAGAACATGGCAGCAATTGATGCCGCATTTGCTAGCGCAGAGCGAGTCACCTTAACTGGATCAATAACGCCGGCCTTAACAAGATCGCCGTACTCATCGGTTGCAGCGTTGAAGCCTTCATTGCTCTTCAAGTTACGAACCTTTGAGACAACTACATAACCTTCTTGTCCAGCATTTTCTGCAATCCAACGAAGTGGTTCTTGGCAAGCCTTTGCAACAAGTCGAACGCCAACAGCAGCATCGCCCTCATAACCAAGATCGCTATCAAGAACAGTTGCAGCATGAACTAGGGCAGCGCCGCCACCGGCAACGATTCCCTCTTCGACTGCAGCGCGAGTTGCAGAGATTGCATCCTCAAGACGGTGCTTCTTCTCTTTCAACTCAACTTCAGTGTGTGCGCCAACTTTGATTACGCAGACGCCACCAGAAAGTTTTGCAAGACGCTCTTGGAGTTTCTCGCGATCCCAATCAGAATCAACGGTGTCAATTTCGCGACGAATCTCAGCGATGCGACCATCGACATCCTTCTTAGCTCCAGCGCCATCGACGATTGTGGTGTGATCTTTAGTCACAACAACGCGACGGGCCTTGCCCAACATATCTAGACCGATCTGGTCGAGCTTTAAGCCAACTTCAGTCGAGATGACCTGGCCTCCGGTTAGGACAGCCATATCTTGAAGGATTGCCTTACGACGCTCACCAAATGCAGGAGCCTTCACAGCAACTGAGGTGAATACGCCGCGGATACGGTTTACGACGAGAGTTGAAAGTGCCTCACCCTCAACATCCTCAGCGATGATTACTAGCGGCTTGCTGGTCTTTGCGACCTGCTCGAGAACCGGGAGTAGATCAGAGAGAGCTGAGATTTTTCCGCCTGAAATCAAGATATAGGCATCCTCTAGAACGGACTCCATGCGATCTTGATCAGTAACGAAATATGGAGAGATATAGCCCTTATCGAATTGCATACCCTCGGTAAATTCGAGTTCGAGACCAGTAGTGGATGATTCCTCAACGGTGATAACGCCATCCTTACCTACTTTGTCCATCGCCTCAGCAATTAATTCACCGATACCACGATCTTGTGCAGAGATTGTGGCTACATCTGCGATCTGCTCTTTTCCAGCAACCTTTGTGGAATTAGAGCGGAGCTTGTCTACTACCGAGGTAACAGCAGCTTCAATTCCAGCTTTGATTCCCATTGGCTGTGCGCCGGCAGCGAGGTTACGAAGTCCCTCTTTAACCATTGCTTGCGCCAAAACAGTTGCGGTAGTTGTTCCATCACCAGCGACATCATTGGTCTTCTCAGCAACCTGCTTAACAAGTTGTGCGCCCATGTTCTCAGCTGGATCGGATAACTCGATTTCCTTAGCAATAGTGACGCCATCATTTGTGATGACTGGCGCACCAAAAGATTTTCCAATTACGACATTGCGGCCCTTTGGACCGAGAGTCACCTTTACGGTGTCAGCGAGGATATTTACTCCACGCTCCATGCCGCGACGAGCGTTCTCGTCGAATTGAAGTGATTTAGCCATAGTTTGTTATCGTCTCGATTACTTCTCGACTACAGCCAAGATGTCGCGGGCAGAGAGAACTAGATATTCCTCGCCACCATGCTTGATCTCAGTTCCGCCGTACTTGCTATAGAGAACAACATCGCCAACTTTGATATCCATTGGAACACGGACTCCATCATCAAAGCGACCTGGGCCGACTGCGACAACGGTTCCTTCCTGTGGCTTCTCTTTAGCGGTATCTGGAATTACGAGACCAGATGCGGTCTTCTCTTCTGCTTCGCTCGTCTTTACGACGATGCGATCTTCTAGCGGCTTAATGGCAATGGCCATCTTCGTAGCTCCTTCTTATCTAGTGAAATTCGGGTGACTTATCACTCTCACCCGGAGAGTGCTAACGCCAAGCCTAGGCGGAGTTATTCCAGCCCTCAAATCCGGTTCGGAGCGGGGAGCCGACGAACCTGGTTAGAGCCAGAGGGGCTGGGTAGGTGGGGTATCCGAAGCGGCAGCAATGCCGAGGTTGGATGGGGCCCGCCCGGCCGAGATTGCAAGGGAGCCCAAGGCAGCAACCATGGCGCCGTTATCGGTACATAACGCCGGTGGTGGGGTGCGTACTTCAATGCCAGCAGAAGCAGAACGCTCTACAGCGAGCTCTCGAAGGCGAGAGTTAGCAGCTACTCCACCGGCGATCACGAGTGAATCCATTCCGGTATCAACACAAGCTTTGATTGCTTTCATAAGTAATACATCGACGACTGCTTCTTGAAATGAAGCTGCGACATCGGCACGTTTGTATTCAGGTGTAGCGACTAAGTATCGAGATACCGCAGTTTTTAAACCTGAGAATGAGAAGTCAAAAGGTTGGGCTTGCATATCTTTTGGTTGGGATAAACCTCGGGGAAATTTAATCGCTTCTCGATTACCTTCTTTTGCCTCACGATCAATTATTGGACCGCCCGGAAAACCAAGGTTCATCAACCGAGCGATCTTGTCGAATGCCTCACCAGCCGCATCATCAACGGTCTGGCCAAGACTTTCGATTTCACTTGTTAATTCTTTGACTTTTAAGATTGAGGAATGTCCCCCACTAACCAATAACGCGATGCTCGGACGAAATTCCTTTTCATGAGTGAGTAAATCAACAGCAACATGCGAAGCAAGATGATTTACTCCATAAAGTGGTTTATCAAGAGCTAGCGCTAGCGCATTTGCCGCAGATACGCCGACCAATAGCGCACCAACTAAGCCAGGGCCAGCCGTAACAGCAATCCCATCGAGGTCCTTTAGCTTTACACCACTATCCTTCAGGGCTCGCTCAATACTTGGTTGCATCGCCTCTAAATGTGCACGTGATGCGACTTCCGGAACAACGCCACCAAAGCGAGCGTGTTCATCCACGCTAGAAGCGATTACATTGGCAAGAAGTTTTCGCCCTTTTACAATTCCCACAGCAGTCTCATCGCAAGAAGTCTCGATTCCAAGTACTAATGGCTCACTCATCGGCAAGCTCCTTACGCATAATCAAGGCATGAACACCGGTGGCGTAATAGTTATCCCGCCGCGCAATCACTACGTAGCCACGCTTTTCATAGAGCGGAAAGGCCTCACCATTTCCCTCGCGGATTTCAAGCATTAATGCGCTTACCTTCTTGGAAGCAGCCCAGCGCTCCAATTCATCTAGAAGATGGCTTGCTATTCCACGCTTTCGATAACTTGGGATAACAGCGACATTATGGATATCGGCAACATCGCCGGCCAGAGCAATCCCCGCATACCCAACGATTACTCCTTGTTCATGAGCGACTAAGTAGCGACGAGTCTTTGGTACTCCGGAGAGCTCTTCCCGGAATTGAGCAGCGCTCCAGGGAGATTCAGGAAAGACTTCCTTTTCAATTCCAACAAGAGCTGGAACATCGAAGGTAGACATCTCGCGATATTCGATCATGAGCGCTCACTTGTTGGAACTGCATCTGGCCTACGTAAATAGAAGGGCTCACGGAAATTCATAGAAATTGATTTTGCTAGAAGTAAATGTGGTGAGGGATAGAGCGGCTCAGTAAATCCAAAACCAAACTTCTTCTCTAGTTTTGTCGCTAGCTCTTCCGACTTTCCAACAAAGGGCCCTTCTACTCTCTCGCCATCTTGATAATGAGCCCAGTAAATCTCTTTCCGCCGCGCGTCAGTAGCAACTATGTAACTTTGTGAATCAATATCGATTCCATCTAGCGAACAGACTCCTACCCAAGAAATGTTTCGTGCTGTAGCAAAAGTTTGGCCGAAGACAATGCCAACTCTCAGACCAGTGAACGGACCAGGTCCCATACCAATAACAACTTGATCAATCTTCTCCTCGATCTTCAACGCTTCAGCTACTAACTTCGGTAGCGCTTCAGCGTGCTCGATTGCGCCATCATGATGGCCCTCAAAGAGTAATTCCGACACATTAAATAAAGCACAACTAGTGCGCGTTGTTGAGGTATCGATAACTAGAGAATTCAAAGGGTGAACCCTTCCCATCTCTTTCCATGTGGAATTCCTTTTACTTCTCGTTCATCTTCACTCGCGCCAAACTCAATAACTATTTCTAAGAAATCCTCACCAAAGCGAGCTCCCACTTCCCCGCCCCATTCAATTACGGTGAGCGCACTCTCGCGCCCGGTATCTAGATCTAAGTCATCAAACTCAAAGGTGCTCTTTGCGCTTCCTAATAACCGATAAGCATCAACATGTATCAGCGGCACGCTTCCTTTATGAACTCGAGAGATCACAAATGTTGGCGAAGTGATCCCCGCAATGCCGAGGGCAGCGCCAATTCCTTGAGTAAGTGCAGTCTTTCCAGCTCCCAATGGTCCGGAGAGCACAATTAGATCTCCGGCCTTTGTTTTGGTAGCAATGATTCGACCGAGCTCGCGCATCTCATCGACAGATTTCACTTTGCGCATTTGATAAGGCTATCTAAAAAATCTATTGAGGAAATGAAGCGGGGCCCGGTTTCCCGAGCCCCGCTTTTGATCAGTTACGACTTATTTCTTGATTTGTTCCCTAATTAGTTCTGGTAGAACTTCATCAATGGAACGCTAAAGCCACGGTCGAATGTGAGACCGCCAGCCTTACGGATCGCGCTGCGGAAAGCGCCATCGGTAACTAACTTTCCGTCAGTAGCAGCCTTCGCCAAGATATCGGCGATTGCTAGGTACTGCTTTGTGGTTGTTACGCAGTGGCCAGTTCCATTCACACCAGATTGTGTAATCGGCGAGCCGGTTGCACTGAACTTGGTGTATGAATCTGGAGTTCTCTGCCATAGCGAGACGTTATTTGAGCGCCAAGTATTAGCAAGCTTCGAGTTCTTATTTGAAGCTGAAGCAAGATACTTCTCAGCTGCGCGCTCTGCTAGCCATTGTGCATGTCCAGCTGGAGTTACGTTGTCAGCTGTCGCACCAAGGGTAAGTGTTGGAACATTGAATACGCCCTTGTGTGAAACAAGTGCACGCATCTTTGTGACCGCAGCAGGATCTGCCTTAGCTCTTGGTGAAGCAGCTAAGAACCCTAGGAGTCCTCGTGCAGCATCTAGACCGCTTAGAGCTGAGCTGTACTCAAAGAGTCCATCTCCAAGTTGCGTTGCATAGTTTGTTGCAGTGTTGTCGAAGACGGCACCGCCAACTTGTTGCTCGATGTCATAGGTAGCCATGATCGCCAAAATTGCAGCTCCAGCGACGTTCTCAAGCGAACCAAGCGCAGGTGAAATCGCAGCAGCGAATTGGATTGCTGTCTGTGATCCTGGAGCACCAGGTCCGGTCGCGCCATCAAAGCTTGCACTCTGGGTTGGTACTCCAGACATTGCAGCAACTAGTACGAGTGCAGAGCGTGAAGGAATCGCCTTAATTGCATCGGGAACTTTTGAAGTTGCTGGCCATGCCGGAGCAATTGCATTTGCGCCGAATGCAGTCCGCAAAGAATCAATCACAATCAGAACTCGTCCCATATCTGCATAGACCTCAAGTACTGATTTGTAGTTGCCACCCTGGATAGTTGGATCGAAGAATGTCTTCAAGCCCCAGAGCGCATCGCCCGCCATCTTCAGAGAAGCTTCAACTGAACCAGCCGCTGGGCAGAGATTTCCAGCTGCGCTAATCAAGCTTGAGTTGTTCTCGGAGAGAGCTTGGGTGATGAATGCGCCTAGAGATTCTCCCCAAGCAACAACATGCTTAACGTTCGGGAACTGCTTCTTGATGATTCCAATCAATTCAACATTGGTCTTAACACCTGAATCAGCATTCCAGCCTTGGCGAGCAAAACCAGAACCTGCAATTCCATAGCCCTTTGTGAGCATCTGGGTCGCAACTTCAGTTACTTGATCCGCAGTTCGCCCAGGAGCTGGCTGCGGTGTGTTAACTACCGTGTATGGGCCAACTACTGGAATTGATGCTGGGATATTGATTGGGTAGCGGTACCCATGTGAAAAGAGGAAGAGAGTTCCGCTAAATCTTGCTGGAACTTGGATTACATATCCAGCTCCATCAGTTGTGGCACCA
>VERH01000044.1 GCA_018882735.1 Candidatus Nanopelagicaceae bacterium | reverse complement strand
CCTCAACTATGTCTCAAATTGGCTACATGATCCTTGCAACTGGCTTTGGTCCCGCAGGATATGCATTTGCAATCATGCACTTGTTAACTCACGGTTTCTTTAAAGCCGGAATGTTCTTGGGCGCTGGTTCGGTAATGCATGGAATGAATGATGAAGTGAATATGCGTCGATATGGCGGACTTGCTAAGTTTATGCCGATCACCGCAATCACCTTTGGACTTGGTTACCTAGCAATCATCGGCGTTCCACCATTTGCTGGTTTTTACTCGAAAGATAAAATTATTGAAACTGCATTCAATGCTGGCGGCGTACAAGGAATTATCTTCGGCGGCGCTGCACTTCTAGGCGCGATTATCACCGCGTTCTATATGACCCGAGTGATGTTATTGACCTTCTTTGGAAATAAGCGTTGGGCCGATGACGCTCACCCACATGAGTCGCCCTTCTTGATGTGGGCGCCAATGGCTGTTTTGGCGGTTGGCTCAGTTGCCTCCGGCTACCTTCTTTATAGCGGAAAAGCCTTTGTTACTTGGCTCGCTCCGGTAGTCGATAAGCATAAGCATGAACATGTTGAGTTCTTACCGCCGATAGTTGTTTCAATTCTTGCCGTTACTGCTGTTGTAATCGGTGTATCGATTGCACTTCTTAAGTATCGCGGCGAACAGTCAAGTGAAGCCCCAAGTAATGTCAGCATCTTCACTCGCGCAGCTCGTAGAGATCTACTACAAGATGATGCGAATGAATTTATGTTCATGCGCCCAGGCCAGAAATTGACTCAAGCGCTTCTTGCTACTGATGAAAAAGTTATCGATGGTGCAGTTCGTGGAGTCGGGGCAACCATGCTCGGTAGCGCACGTGGAATGCGCAAGACTCAAAGTGGTTATGTCCGTAATTACGCCTTGTTGATTCTTCTCGGTGCACTCTTGATCCTCGGAACGATCTGGGTGGTGACGCTATGACGCTAACGATTATTGGCGCGCTACCTCTACTTGGCGCACTTCTCATTTCTCTTCTTGGTAACTCCCAGAAAGAGAACATCAAGAAGCTGGCTTTGTTAACCTCAATTCTCACTTTTGTTGCAACGCTCGTTGCTGCGCTCAACTTCGAGATTGATCGCCCTGGATTCCAATTTGTTGAAAAATATTCGTGGATTCCATCACTTGGCGTTAATTTCCAAGTTGGTGTAGACGGCATCTCGCTAATTTTGATCCTGCTCTCCACCATATTGGTGCCAGTCGTAATTCTGGCAGGCTGGAATGAATCTGAAGGTGGACGATTTAGCGTAAAGACCTTCTACATATTGATGCTGGTTCTAGAGACGATGATGATCGGCGTCTTTGCTGCCACCGACGTATTCCTCTTCTATATCTTCTTTGAAGCGATGTTGGTTCCGGTTTATTTCTTGATTGGCGGCTATGGAAGCGGAGCGCGCCAAGCCGCAGCCGTGAAATTCCTTCTATACAGCCTATTTGGCGGGCTTTTGATGCTCGCTTCCATCATCGGTCTATATGTAATTTCAAGTAATCAGATTGGCCGAACTTTCGATATCGAAGCGCTCCAAACTCTAAAGATTGATTCACTTACTGAGAATCTTCTATTCCTCGGTTTCTTCATCGCCTTTGCAATTAAAGCGCCGTTGTGGCCACTACATACCTGGCTACCTGATGCAGCAAAGTCGGCAACTCCAGGAACATCTATTCTCTTGCTTGGAGTTCTAGATAAAGTAGGAACATTCGGAATGATCCGTTATGGCGTTGAACTATTTCCAAATGCATCAAAGACCTTCACGCCGTTGATAATCACTCTCGCAGTCATAAGCATCATCTACGGTGCGATTCTCGCAATTGGCCAGAAAGATATAAAGAGTCTGATTGCATTCACCTCGATTTCACACTTTGGTTTCATCACAATGGGAATCTTTGCGATGACAACCCAAGGAAACTCAGGTGCGACTCTCTACATGCTCAACCATGGATTCTCGACCGCTGCGCTATTTATGACGGCTGGTTGGATGATTTCAAGACGTGGTTCGTCGACGATCTCAGATTTTGGAGGGCTCCAAAGAGTTACTCCGATATTGGCATGGAGTTTCTTCATCGCCGGGCTATCTTCACTAGCGCTTCCAGGTCTTTCAAGCTTCGTTAGCGAGTTCTTAGTTCTTGTTGGCACCTATACCCGCTATCCCGTAGCGGCAATTATTGGAACTATTGGGATAATTCTGGCTGCGCTCTACATTCTCATCCCCGTACAAAAGGCGCTTCATGGTCCAACCACTCCAGGTAACGAGAATCTCCCAGATTTAAATAAGCGCGAAGTTATCGCAATTGCTCCAATAATCGCTTTGATTATCGGACTTGGTTTCTATCCCAAGCCCGCGCTTGATGTAATTAATCCAGCCGCGAAAGCGACTATCACCAAGGCTGGGTTTACCGACCCCGCCCCAGTAGTCCAAGGAGGCGATAAATAATGGGTTTCACTAGTCCAAGCCTTGAATACGGCGCTCTTGCGCCGATGCTCGTAATCTTTGGCGCTGGAATTCTTGCAGTGATTGTTGAAGCATTCGTCTCAGCAAAACTACGTCCATCACTTCAACTTGCGCTTTCAATCGGAGCGGTAATTCTCTCCTTCGCCCAAGTAATCCGCCTCCGTGGAACTGAGACAGTTACGGCGGCAAATAATTCTGTCATTATCGATGGTCCAGTTTTATTTATGCAGGGAACAATTCTTGTATTTGCACTCCTTGGCCTCTTCTTAATCGCCGACTTTGAACAATTCGCTGCCCAAGCATCCGCTGTTCCAGGTTCAGAAGAAGAGCGGAGTGCGATTCAAACTGGAAAGATGCAGACTGAGATCTATCCACTAACTCTCTTTGCAGTTGGCGGAATGATGCTCTTCCCAGCCGCAAGTGATCTCATAACACTCTTTGTGGCACTTGAGGTTCTCTCACTCCCACTTTATTTGATGGCCGGACTTGCTCGCCGGCGTCGTTTGCTCTCGCAAGAAGCAGCGCTTAAGTATTTCTTGCTCGGCGCATATTCATCAGCCTTCTTCTTGTTCGGATCAGCTTTCCTATATGGATATGCCGGAACCGTTCAGCTAAGTGGAATTGCTTCATCAATTTCAGGTGGCGCCGGAAATGACATCTTCTTACTCATTGGAATAGCTGCGCTTAGCGTCGGACTCCTATTTAAGGTTGGCGCTGTTCCATTCCATGCCTGGACTCCAGATGTCTATCAAGGTGCGCCAACAGCAGTAACCGCATTTATGGCTGCTGCAACAAAAGTTGCTGCATTTGGTGCAGCGCTGCGAATTTTTTATACAGCGCTCGCTGGCGCTGAGTGGAGCTGGCAACCGTTGCTTACCGGTGTTGCTGTTATAACCATGATTGTTGGCTCAATAATCGCTATTGCCCAGCGTGATGTGAAGCGAATGCTCGCTTATTCATCTATCGCACATGCTGGATTCCTTCTAACGGGAATCTTGGCGCTTAATAAGAGTGGGCTAGAGGCATCACTCTTCTATCTTGCAATCTATGGTTTAACAACGCTCGGCGCTTTTGCCCTCGTTAGCTTGGTCCGTGATTCATCTGGTGAAGTAACTGACCTAAACCGTTGGGTTGGACTTGCCAAGCGTTCACCGCTGATTGCATCCTTCTTCGCACTTTATTTGCTCTCATTCGCTGGAATCCCGCTGACCTCCGGCTTCATTGGAAAATTCACCATCTTTAGCGCTGCATATGAAAGTGGAAATACCGGAGTCGTTGTAGTTGGAGTGCTCTCTAGCGCAATCGCAGCCTTCTTCTACATCCGAGTAATAGTGATGATGTTCTTCACCGATCCTGAGGAAGATACGGTCACCGTCTCAATCCCATCAATCTTCACATCTATAGTGATTTGGATAGCAGCGCTTACTACTCTTGCATTCGGCGTATTTCCAACGCCGCTCCTTGATGCAATCGCATCACTCTCAACTTTCGTGCGATGAACTCAAGATGAGCTTCATTGACTCCAATCTGGAGAGTGAGTTATCTAAGGGCCTCAAAGAAGTCGAAGTACTTCTATCTGAGCAGATCAAAGGCGAATATCCATTAGTGGTTGAAACTTCGCGCCACTTAGTGGAAGCTGGCGGAAAGCGATTCCGCCCTATGTTAACTCTTATCGCTTCTCATTTTGGAACTGGTCAGAATCGTAAAGTTATTGAATCTGCTGTCGTATGTGAGTTAACCCATGTTGCAACGCTCTATCACGATGATGTGATGGATGAAGCGCCGCTACGTCGGGGAGTAGAGAGCGCGAATTCTCGTTGGGGAAATACCGTTGCAATCCTCACCGGTGACTATCTCTTCTCAAAAGCCTCGGATTTATTGGCTGATTTAGGCCCAGAAGCAGTTCGCCTCCAAGCTAAGACTTTCGAGCGCTTAGTTGTTGGCCAGATCGAGGAGACCCAAGGCCCTAAAGATGGCGCTGATCCACTCGCGCATTACTTAAGGGTGGTCGGTGAGAAGACCGGATCTTTGATAGCCACGAGTGCGCGCTTCGGAGCAATCTTCGGCGGAGCTTCTAAAGAAATAGTAGAAACTCTTACACAATTTGGCGAGAAGGTTGGAGTCGCCTTCCAACTTGCTGATGATGTAATTGATATCGCAAGTGATTCAAGTGAATCGGGAAAGACTCCGGGAACTGATCTCAAGGAGGGCGTTCCAACTCTTGTGACTCTTCAAATCCTCCGATCGAATGACCCGAAAGACCAAGCGCTCAAAGCTAAACTATCGAAACCAATTCCAGAATCTGAAATTGCTACAACTATAAAAGAACTTCGAGCGCACCCTGCTTTAGGAGCAGCTCGCGAATATCTTCACGCTCTTGCAAATGAAAGTAAGGCAATGCTTAAGAATCTTCCAGATGGTCCAGCGCGTAAAACCCTAGAGGGCCTTTGCGACGCCATCGTCAATCGCACGGCTTGAGCGGATCAAGTCCCGACTCAAGAAAGCTAGCGCTGCCCAAATAAAGACAAAGCCCAATAACTTAGTGGGCGCCATATCTTCGCCATTTAAGAAGACTCCGATAAAGAACATCATGGTTGGGGTTATGTATTGAAGTAGACCCACAGTGCTTAATGGAAGTCTGGTAGTGGAACCATTAAATAGGAGAAGCGGGGCAACAGTTGCGATTCCGGCGCCAAATAATAGAAGTGATGAGGTAATTCCTTGACCAAAGAGCGCTTCCTTATTGCTCTCCAGCCAAAATAAATAGATGAGGTTGGGCAGAAATGCAAAGAGCGTTTCTACGCTCAAAGTTTCAAGGGCTCCTAGGTTCAATTTCTTCTTAATCAAGCTATAACTTGACCATGAGATTGATAGCACCAGCGCAATCCAAGGAAGTGAGCCAAAACCAACCGTCAAGACCAATACACCGATAAATGCGAGGGTTACCGCCGTCCATTGCAATGGGCGAAGCCGTTCGCGAAGTAGGAGAACCCCAGCAGCCACATTGATAAGTGGTGTTATGTAATAACCAAGCGCCGCTTCGACAACTCGATCAACCGTTACCGACCATATGTAGACGCCCCAATTAACGGTAAGTAATCCGGAGGCAAGAAAGAGAATAAGAAGTGTGCGCTTTGCCTTAACCATTTGGTAAGCGCTCTTAATCTGTTTGCGAAGCGCCAAAAGCGCTAGACATAGCAAGAGCGACCAGATACCGCGATGCGCCAGGATCTCATAAGCGCCTGCTTCTTCAACAAGTTGCCAATAAAGAGGTAAAAGTCCCCATAGCAAGTAGGCAGAGACTCCGTAAAGAAGTCCAGTTGAGTATTTACTCATCGATAATTTGTGAATTGGACAGCAAAGTCCAACTTAGCCCCTTTGACGAGCGCAATCACATCTTGAAGATCATCTTTACTCTTACTTGTGACTCGAACTGCATCGCCCTGAATCTGGGCTTTGACAGATTTCGGTCCCTCTTCTTTCAATAACTTTGTGATCTTTTTAGCATTCTCAGTAGAGATACCTTCTTTTATAGGGCAGAAGATCTTAAATACTTTCCCACTCTGTTCCGGATCCTTAATCTCTAAATGTTTGAGCGAAACACCACGCTTAATCATCTTCTCTTTCAAAACCTCAAGGGCCGCTTTGGAGCGCTCTTCAGTCTCAGCCTCCACAAGAATTCGCTCTCCGGACATCTCAATCTTCACACCAGTATCTTTGAAATCAAAGCGGGTGGTCACCTCGCGAGAGGCTTGATTAAGAGCGTTATCAAGCTCCATCCGATCAATTTTCGAGACGATATCGAAACTGCTATCAGCCATAGGCCTACCGTACCGCGCCGATTTTCACCTCGGAAAATCCCCGGTTAGAATCCGAGCCTGCTCGAATTCAATGTTGTCTACGGGCCTAAATCAGGAGAATTGATTAAATGAATAACGAGATGCTCCAACAAATGCGTTCCGGTAAGGGTTTCATCGCTGCTCTCGATCAAAGCGGTGGAAGCACCCCGAAGGCGCTCTCCCTATACGGCTTAGATTCTTCAGCTTATTCAAATGAAGCTGAGATGTTCGACCGCATGCATGAGATGCGCTCACGTCTTATCAAGTCACCATCATTTAATGGAAACCGAGTTATCGGTGCGATTCTCTTTGAAATGACAATGGAACGCACCATCGATGGCATTGGAACCGCTGAATATCTATGGAGCAAGAAGCACGTTGTTCCATTTCTAAAAGTAGATAACGGTCTAGCTGATGAAGCTAATGATGTCCAACTTATGAAGCCAATCCCAGAGTTAGGCGCTCGTATTGCGGCCGCCAATAAGCATGGAGTTTTCGGAACAAAGATGCGCTCGGTAATCAACCTAGCAAACCAAGCCGGTATTGATGCGGTTGTTAAGCAACAGTTTGAAATTGGCAAGGAACTCATTGCTGGTGGACTTGTTCCAATTATTGAACCTGAGGTCAGCATCAAGAGCCCACAAAAAGCTGAAGCTGAAGCGCTTCTTAAGAAGTCGCTCCTTGATTACGCCAATGCTCTAAGTGGCGATCAGAACATCATGTTGAAACTCTCAATTCCAACAGTTCCAAATCTTTACAAGGAATTAGTGGATCATCCACGCGTTGTTCGCGTTGTTGCGCTCTCTGGTGGCTACTCAAGAGATGAAGCGAACAAGCATCTAGCTGAAAACTCTGGAGTTATTGCGAGCTTCTCGCGCGCGCTCGTTGAAGGCTTAACTGCACAACAGAGCGATGCAGAGTTCGATAAGGCGCTTGATGCATCAATCCAGAGCATCTATGACGCCTCAATCAAGTAATTAATCAGTCAAGCAGGTAGTAATTTGTGCGCGTAAGGGTGACCTTGTTACTCTTACGCGCAATTTGTTAGACCTGGTGGGTTGCCCGAGCGGCCAATGGGAGCGGACTGTAAATCCGCCGGCTTTGCCTTCAGTGGTTCAAATCCACTACCCACCACAAGCAAGAAGTCGAAAGAGAAGTGAGCGATGGATCAACTAGCTCCTTGTTCGATTGATTCACTAAAGCAAGCGGCTAAGAACCTGAAAAAGGGCGCCTTAGTGGCTTTCCCAACCGAGACTGTTTATGGACTTGGCGTTGATGCCGAGAATGAGTCGGCGGTTGCGCGGATGTATCAAGTTAAGGGGCGGCCGGCTAACCATCCGGTGATTGTCCATATTTCGAATCAAAATCAAGTCGAGTATTGGGCGCAAGACATACCCGTTTACGCGATTGCCTTAATGCGAAAATTTTGGCCTGGGCCGATGACTTTGATCTTGAAACGAAGTGAGCAAGCTAAAGATTTTGTAACTGGCGGTCAAGATTATGTGGGGCTACGTATCCCCTCTAATCCAATTGCGCTAAAACTCTTAAGTGAATTCGAAGCGTTAGGTGGACACGGAGTAGCTGCGCCAAGTGCAAATAGATTTGGTTCAGTTTCGCCAACTTCGGCTAGTGATGTGAAAGATGAGATTGGTGACTTATTGGGCGCTGAAGATTTAATCCTTGATGGTGGAGCATGTGAAGTGGGAGTGGAATCGACGATTATTGACTGCAGTCGAGAACTACCTCGGATTCTGCGCTTAGGTGCAGTCACCGAGGCAATGATTGAAGAGATAAAAGAAATTGATTCCGATAGCGATCTTGAAGAGATCAGGGTCTCTGGCTCACTTACTAGGCATTACTCACCGCGTGCGCAGGTGGTTATTGATAGAACCGCAAATCCAGGCGAAGGACTCATTGCACTATCTGAAGTTGTAACGCCCGAAGGAGCTATTCGATTAAGTTCACCAAAATCGATTGATGATTATGCGCGCTCTCTTTACAGCGCATTACGTAGGGG
>VERH01000043.1 GCA_018882735.1 Candidatus Nanopelagicaceae bacterium | reverse complement strand
TTTCCATTAACAGCACTCTTTGGTTGTGCGACTTTAATCTCTGTTATCCATCCAGCATCACGCTTTGCTCCCATACTCAGCACTCGTCCAGCCCTCTGGATTGGAGAGCGTTCTTACGGAATCTATCTCTGGCACTGGATTGTCTTTCAATTAACTAGGCCATCAATTGACCTAGTTGGCGATGATTGGGCCCTCTATTCGCTTCGAGTATTGATTGTCTTTGCGCTCGCAGATATCTCTTATCGCTACATCGAAACCCCAATTAGGCGCGGCTACTTTGAGCTCTGGTTCCGGGGAATGAAATATCGAACGCCATCGGTGCGAATCCGCCAGAAGTTATCGGCCTTGCTTGCAGTAGTAGTAACGCTCTTTGCTACAACTTTGGTCTCCATCAACGCAATTGAGCGGGCCGATGAGATTGCTGCGCAAGAATTAGCAGCCCAAGATGCGGCCAATTCAGCCAATACTGAAGATGATGTAATCACCGATACCGCTACCCCAGGTCTCTGGGTAACTGGAGATTCGGTAATTCTAGGAATTCGCAATGTGCTCGCTTCCTATGAACGGATCGAGTTAATCAATGCCCGGGTTGGAAGACAGATTGGTGAGCTAATTGAGGTCGCTCGAACTGACCAGAAATTCGTCGCCGAATCACCAGTAGTTTTAAATCTTGGTAATAACAATCGTCTTATTGAAAGTGATGTGACCGAACTCTTTGAGATTGTTAAAGATCAACCACGAGTGATTGTTGTGAATACAGCGGTCCCTAGGAGTTGGCGCGATGAGAACAACGCGATCATCTCCCGGGTGGCTGCAAGGTATTCAAATACAACTCTTATTGATTGGCAGAAATTGTCAGAAGGTCATCCTGAGTACTTCGCATCCGATGGAGTGCACTTAAACCCACCAGGAGTAAATGCTTACGTCTCAGCGATTCTTGAAGTGCTAAAGACTTCTTAAACTCGAATCGAACTAGTTGCCGTACTTACCTTTTAGCGCAAACTTTGCGCCATCGGCCTTAGTTCCATCTGAGTAGACAGATTGGATGAAGAATTGGGTTCCACCTTCATCGCCCATCTTCGCTACATCTAGGTTCAATTGGTTTGCTGGAACCGTAGCCACTTCGGTGAAGTCAACAGCGTTATATGAGATTGATACGAGATATCCCGTTAAACCTTCAGAAGCAGCAGGGGCCTTCCAGCGCAGAGTTACGCCGCCACTTGCATTATTTATTGCTACAAAACTTGAGGGCGCCTCATAAGTTAGATCTGAGGGCTCTTCGGTTGTTTCTTCTGTTGGCTCTTCAGATGGTTCCTCACTAACAGATTCGGAAGCAGTCGGCTTTGGCGCTGCATCATCATCAGATGATGAATTTGATAGCGCAAAAATTGCCAAGAGCACAACGCCGGCAATGACGAGGAATAGAACGCCTGAGGAATTTTTCTTTGCTGGAGCGCTTGCAGCCACGCCTGGTTTCGCAGCTACCGGTGTAGAAGTTGTTGATGATGTTGCGCCCCGAGCGGGAACTGGCGGGATGACGATCTTTGTAACGTCAACGCCCTTTGGTGGTTTTGGAAGCGCCTTCTTAATTGGGCGCTTCTTACTAGAAGTCTTCTTAATGGCAGTCTTCTTAGCTGCAGATTTTTTCGCCGGTTTCTTGGCGCCAGACTTCTTAGTTGTAGATTTGCGAGAGACGGTCTTTTTGGCTCCCGACTTTCTTGCGGCGCTCTTCTTTGCCGGACGTGCGGCCTTCTTCTTCGTTGCCACGTTGGCTCCTTCGACTTTGGAAGTTTCCTCAAACTTCTCCTGCGGAAAGCCTACTCGTGCCTAACGGCAACGCTGGGTATTTAGCCTTCCTTTATAAAGCGCCCCACTTTTGGCGCAATCTCTGCTAGAGCGCGGGCGCGATGACTAATAACATCTTTTTCCTGCGGGAGATACTCCCCCAGAGTTCGCTTACTACCTGCGGGTATGAAGATCGGGTCATATCCAAAGCCATTCTCGCCTCGCTTAGATTCGGCGATGCTGCCTAGTAATTCACCCCTAGCCATGATGTATGAACCATCGGGTTTTGCCAGTGCGATTACTGCAACGAAACGACCTGAACGATCAAGTGAAGTATTTGAAAGCTCCTTCAATAACTTATCGATATTGGCCCCATCATCACCATGAACCCCGCTGTAGCGAGCTGAGTAGATTCCCGGTGCTCCCCCGAGCGCATCAACCGATAATCCACTGTCGTCGGCAAGGGCAGGAAAACCAGTTGCTCGTGCGACGGTGAGCGCCTTTAGGAGCGCATTCTCTTCAAATGTACTTCCTGTCTCATCGACATCATCGATATCAAACTCGGCGACAGATCTAACTTTGATTGCTTGAGCATTATTTGGCTCTGAATTCTCGAACTTTAGTATGCGATCTATCTCAGCAATCTTTCCCTTGTTCCGCGTTGCAATTACCAGGGTAGTCACGAATTTAAAGCTGCTTTTTGAAGTTTACTCAGCTCCACGCAGCCTTTTGCGCCAAGGTCTAAAAGTTGATTTAAGAGGTTGCGATCAAAGGGCTTTCCTTCAGCTGTTCCTTGGACTTCCACGAAATTTCCATCGCCAGTGCAGACAATATTCATATCTGTTTCAGCCGAAACATCCTCTTCGTAACAAAGATCAAGCATCGGTTTACCGTTGATAATTCCAACGCTTACTGCCGCAACTGAACCACTTAGCGGAATCGAAGTTATGTGTCCTTTTCCTTTCGCCCAATTGAGCGCGTCAACGAGGGCAACATAAGCGCCAGTAATGGCTGCAGTCCGAGTTCCGCCATCCGCTTGCAGAACATCGCAATCAAGAACGATTGTGTTCTCGCCGAGTTCTTTCATATCAACGATTGAGCGAAGTGAGCGGCCGACTAATCGGGAGATTTCTTGAGTTCTTCCGCCAAGTTTTCCCTTAACGCTCTCTCGATCCGAACGAGTATGAGTTGCGCGAGGCAGCATTGAATACTCCGATGTGACCCAGCCTTTTCCACTACCAACCAGCCACCTTGGAACACCGGGAGTAAAGGAGGCTACGCAGAGAACTCTGGTGTTTCCGAAAGAAACTAGAACTGAGCCCTCGGCTTGATTTAGCCAATTGCGCTCGAATTTGATCGTACGTAAATCCTGTGGGGTGCGACCATCGATTCTTCCGCCAGCGTTATCTGCCATTTTTGATTTCCACTTTCGCTAGTTGCTTGTCGTGAGTTACTTATCGTCACCTAAGTCCCGCGCTTACCAATCAGTGCTTACTTCCCCGACTTCAGGTCCAAGGAATCTTCGCGCCAATTTGGTAAATGAGACTGGGTCACCACTTGAGATAAATTTGTAGCTTGGTTTTGAATCGGCTCTTCTCATTAGGTTCTTTTCAACTAAGACTCGATAGAGATCCTTAGCTGTCTCTTCAGCGCTAGAAACCAAGGTCACATCATTTCCCATCACATAGGAAATCACACCGGTTAGCAAGGGGTAGTGAGTGCAGCCAAGCACCAAGGTATCGATGCCTTGATCTTTCAAGGGTTTCAAATAACCCTCAGCAGACTTAGTGACTGCTGGACCTGAGGTCTCCCCACGCTCCACAAAACTTACGAATTCAGGGCAAGGTTGGGTAGTTAGCTTTAGTTGTGGCGCTGCTGCAAAAGCATCTTCGTAGGCCTTTGAATCTATAGTTGTCTGGGTTCCAATTACGCCAACTTTTCCCGAGCGGGTCGCAGATACAGCGCGCCGCACTGCCGGTTGAATCACTTCAATAACTGGAATGGAGTAACGCTCACGCGCATCGCGGAGCATCGCAGCGCTTGCTGTGTTACAAGCAATCACAATTGCTTTTACCCCCGAAGCAATCATCTGATCCATGATCTCAAGTGCGAAGGAGCGAACTTCAGCGAGCGGTCGCGGTCCATAAGGTCCGCGTGCGGTATCTCCGAAATAAACAATGGACTCGTTTGGGAGTTGGTCGATGATGGCCCGAGCAACGGTTAAGCCGCCAACGCCTGAATCAAAGATGCCAATTGGGCGATTAGCGAGCTCGGAGGCGGACACCTGCGAAGTTTAGAGTGGAGAGGCGAATGTCCGTTTTGCCCCATACCGCTGGTTCTTTTTTCTCATAAAAGAGATGAAATCTTTGAATTTACTGCGATTTCCGGTTGAACAACCGGTGAGTAAGGAGCACCCTATTCCCTAATTGTGACCCGGACCTCTCATATCCAGAGGGGCACGGAGCGCAACGCTCACTCCAAACCGGAGTTTTGAGCAAGTCAAAAGCCCACGGAGGCCTAATTTGTTAACAACCATGGAGTTAACTGCAACGCAGTGGAGCGCCGTATATAACGTCCTTTCATTCGGACTTATCTCGATGCTCGCGACAACGGTGTACACCCTTGTCTCAACAAACCGCGTTCTACCGAAGTACCGGAATGCTCTAGTCCTATCTTCGATGGTTACATTCATCGCTGGATACCACTACATCCGTATCTTCGACTCATTCCACAAAGCATCAATGGTGGAAGGAGCGGTCGGTAAGGTCGTAACTGCAGGACACCCAGACGCATTTAACGAGGGATATCGTTATGTTGACTGGATTCTTACTGTGCCACTACTTCTCGTTGAAGTAATCGCAGTTCTTGCCCTTGCAAGAGAAGCTTCAAAGTCATTGATCACCCGTCTTGTTCCTGCATCTGCAGCGATGATCGCACTTGGTTACCCAGGCGAAATCTCCTCAGACCAGGGCACCAAGATCCTTTACGGTGTTCTCTCGACAATTCCATTCCTCTACATCCTCTACATCCTCTTCGTAGAGTTGAGCAAGTCCCTTGATCGTCAGCCTGAGGGAGTCGCCGCAACTGTCGGCCGTCTCCGCCTCCTCCTCATCGCATCATGGGGCGTTTACCCAATTGCATACCTTCTACCAATCATCGACGCAGACGGCGCAGCAAGTTCAGGCGCATATGTCGGTCGCCAAGTTGGTTACACAATCGCAGACATTCTTGCAAAGTGCGTCTGGGGTCTAACCATCGTGAAGATCGCGAGAATGAAGTCAATTGCAGAAGGAATGAAGGACGATCACTAATTCTCAGAAATGAGAAATTAGAAAAGTTCTCAACGAATCAGGGCTCGGGAGACCGGGCCCTGATTCTTTTTATCTAGTGCTTGCTTGATCTAGTACTCGTCATCACGTTGCAGAGTCGCCCAAAGCCCGTATTCATGTAAGCGTTGAACATCTCGCTCCATCTCTTCACGAGTTCCTGATGAGACTGTGGCGCGCCCTTCGTTATGAACTTTTAACATCAATTCCGTTGCCTTCTCTTTGGAGTAACCAAAGATGACCATAAATACATGGGTCACATAAGTCATTAGATTTACTGGATCATCCCAGACAATGCATACCCAGGGCCGATCCGCTTTTAGATTTAGTTCGCTCTCTGCTTCAGTGAGCGTTCCGATTGCGACCAATGGTTATTCACCAGTTCCTGTGTTTTTCGAGCCAGAGTCATTACTGCCAGAATCTTCCGGTCCTTTGCGAAGTCCGGAGTAAATCTCTTTACACGTTGGGCAGATTGGAAACTTTTTTGGATCGCGATTTGGAACCCAACGCTTTCCACATAGGGCGGTGACGGGTTTGCCGCTTACAGCAGATTCAACGATTTTGTCTTTCTTTACATAGTGCGCAAACCGCTCGTGGTCACCAGAATCCAATTGATCTCTAGTCTGGCCCTCGAGCTCTACATGGGTATCGCTCTCTTCAATCACGCCACCGCGACGGGTGAAGAAGCCCATCTTCTGGGTCAACTTGATGGACGACTCGGACGTCGTCTTGCGAATCATTGCGAAATCATAAGGCCGGAGCCAATTACTAGACTAGGGCGATGAACGGCAGCCGGAGCCACTCCCTAAAAGATCTCCTGCGCACTGAGAATCTCTCTCGCGTAGACGTTGAGCTAGTTCTTGCTACCGCCACAGATTTTGCAACTGAACCTTTAAAGTCCTCGAGCGCTCTGGCCCATAAATCTGTTGCAATCTATATGACCAAGCCTTCAACACGTACTCGCCTCGCATCCGAAACTGCCGTCGCACATCTAGGCGGAACTCCTATTTTTCTCCGCGGTGATGAACTTCAAATCGGTCGCGGTGAGACGATTGAAGATACCGCCCGAATTGTTAGTCAATTCTGCTCAGCGCTAATCATCCGCACCTACGCCCAGAGCGATGTTGATCAACTCGGCGCCCACTCTTCAATTCCGGTAATCAACGCCCTTACCGATGAGGATCACCCAACTCAATTACTTGCTGATTGGATGGTCATCCGGGAGAAGTTTGGCAAAGATGTTTCTGGTCGGAAGTTTGTTTATGTTGGTGATGGAAATAATGTCGCTAATTCTTGGTTGCTAATGGGAGCAATTATGGGGGCACATGTCATCGCGGCTACGCCCACTGGAAAATTTGCAGTTGCACCGGAAGTGATCGCCAAAGCAGAAAAGATTGCTAGCGCGAGTGGCGGAAAAGTAGAGACCATAAATGATGCTAGAGCCGCCTGTGAAGGCGCTTCGGTTATCTACACCGATGTTTGGATGTCGATGGGCGACTCTGAGAGCGAACGAGCTGAGAAGTTCAAAGCGCTCTCGCCATTCACCGTTGATGAAAAGTTGATGTCACTTACTGCCAAGGATTCGATATTCATGCATTGTTTACCAGCGCATCGCGGTGAAGAGGTTGCCGCTTCTGTTATCGATGGCGAAAAATCCGTCGTATGGCGCGAGGCCTTCCATCGCAGGACCACAATCCAGGCTCTTCTCTATTTGTTGACTCGTGGCGAGTTAAAGGGAAACTAGTCCGATAATGAAGATCTTTGTTCCCAAAGAGAGCCGTGCTGGTGAAATGCGGGTAGCGCTCGTTCCAGATGTAATCTCAAAACTCACTCGGGCGGGCTTTGAAGTAGCTATTGAAAGTGGCGCTGGTCTTGGTTCAGGAGCCGGCGATAAAGAATTTGTGGGTGCAGGAGCGAGTGTTGTGAGCGGAAATGATGCGAGCGCTTCATTAGCAAGTTCGGATGTGGTTCTCTCGGTTCAACCTTTAACTGTTGCCCAGTTTAAAAGTGTTAAGAAGGGCGCAATCACAATCTCGTTTTTATCACCAGCTACCGCTCTTGAAAATATCGATGCCGCAGCATCCGCCGGAGCGACGGCCTTTTCCCTTGAATTAGTCCCAAGAATTTCGCGCGCCCAATCCATGGATGCGCTGACCTCGCAAGCGCTCTGTGCCGGTTATCGAGCCGCGCTAGTTGCAGCTGAGCTCTCACCAAGATTCTTTCCACTCTTGATGACTGCAGCCGGAACTGTTACTCCGGCAAATGTTCTTGTCCTTGGCGCTGGCGTTGCCGGCCTGCAAGCAATTGCAACTGCTCGCCGCCTTGGCGCAGTTGTTTCGGCATACGACGTTCGGCCCTCTTCAGCCGATGAAGTACGTTCAATGGGCGCGACCTTTGTTGATCTTGAACTTGAGGCGATTGAAGGAGCCGGCGGTTATGCCCGGGAGATGAGCGAGGAGCGCGCTGCTAAACAACGGGAACTCCTAAAACCATTTATCTCAAAGTCACATGTTCTGATTACTACCGCTGCAGTTCCTGGTAAACCCGCACCGCGACTAGTTACAAAAGAGATGTATAGCTCAATGGTTGAGGGATCAGTCATAGTAGATCTTGCCGCGGAATCGGGTGGAAATGTGGAAGGTTCAAAGCCGGGAGAGATTGTTCTTACCGAAAACGGTGTGCGAATTTGGGGCGGTAAAGATGTTCCCAGCCAATTGCCATTCCATGCCTCATCGCTTTATGCGCGAAACGTAGTTAATTTATTGCTCTTGATGGTTAAGGAGGGCGCGCTAAATATCGATTTTGCTGATGAAATCATCGATGCCGCCGCTCTTACGCATGGCGGCGCACGACGTACCCCGAATGGCGCTGGGGCGGGAAAGTGAGGGCGCGGTAATGGAAGCGATTGCAATCATCTCTATCTTTGTGCTCGCAGTATTCGTTGGCTTCGAAGTTGTTTCTAAGGTTTCTTCAACGCTTCATACCCCGCTGATGAGTGGTGCTAATGCGATTCATGGCGTGATTCTGGTTGGCGCAATTATTGTTGCTGATCATGCCGAGACTTCTCTTGAGTTAGGTCTTTCGGTAGCGGCGATTGTGCTTGCAACAATCAATATGGTCGGTGGTTTTGTTGTTACCGATCGCATGCTGGAGATGTTTAAGGGTAAGGGCTCGGGTGATAAGAAGTGAGCTCCTTTCTCTATGACCTGATTGGTTTAGTAGCTGGCGTCTGTTTCATCCTCGCACTTAAAGGTTTATCGCATCCAAGAACTGCGCGCCGTGGAAATCTGCTTGGCGCTGCTGGCGCTGGAATTGCGACGCTCTTAGTCTTCTTCCGCTCTGAGAATGAGGGAAGAAATCTCGGTTGGATAATCGGAGCGATAATTGTCGGTGTAATCGTCGGTGTTCCCGCCGCGCGACGCGTTCAAATGACCGCGATGCCCCAACTTGTTGCGCTATTTAATGGCGTTGGTGGTGGCGCTGCGGCGCTCGTTG
>VERH01000042.1 GCA_018882735.1 Candidatus Nanopelagicaceae bacterium | reverse complement strand
GTATCGCTCGGCTTGTTGGGCTACATGTTGTTCATCGCTGAGCGCAACCGCCATAGCTCTTTGGACCGGGAGCGGAACCATCATGCCCATGTGCTTTCGGATTTCGAGTAATTTCTTGATTAGCGAGCTATCGCCGATGGCAAAGGCGGCTCGATAACCAGCGAGATTGCTCCGCTTTGAGAGTGAGTGAAGCGCAATTAGTCCAGCGTTATCACCATCTGCAAGATCGAGAATTGACCTTGCTTTCTTAGTATCCGGAAAAGGCAGATAGCACTCATCGCTTGCAATCGGGATTGAATTTTCTCTAGACCAAGCTAGAACTGATTTGATTTCACCTTCGCTGTGCACCCGCCCAGTTGGATTAGAGGGTGAATTTAGCCAGACTAAATCAACGCCATCTTTGGGCCAATGACTTGGATTGATATCTACTTCGATGACTTCGGCGTGATTTAGCAGGCCGCCCACTTTGTATGTGGGATAAGCGATTTTTGGGATCAAGATTCGCTTCGCTTCTAAAAGGAAGGGAAGGAGCGCAACCATCTCTTTTGAGCCAATTGTGGGAAGTACATCAAACTCTCCCGATGCTCTCAATATTTCTCGTCCATAGCGCTCAATAGATTCACGGAGCTCTTTACTTCCGGTTGTTACGGGATAACTGGGCGAGTTAGCGCTCGCTTTTAATTCTGCTTGAATGAAATCCGGAGTTGGATCTACCGGGGTACCTTGAGAGAGATCAATTCCGCCGTGCGGGTGAGCGCGAGCCTTTTGCCCATATGGAGCAAGGGCATCCCAAGGAAAATCCGGGAGTTTCAAGAAATCCTTATTCTGCGGGTTTCTTCTCGATTTGCAGCAGCTTTGGATGATCCTTACCGGTGGACCCTACTTTGCTAGCGCCGCCGGGAGAGCCAAGTTCATCGAAGAACTCAGAGTTCACTTCCTTAAATTCATTCCATTGGGATGGGACATCATCTTCGTAATAGATTGCTTCGACTGGGCAGACCGGTTCACAGGCGCCACAATCAACACACTCATCCGGTTGGATGTAGAGCATACGGTCGCCCTCATAGATGCAATCGACTGGGCACTCTTCGATACAAGACTTATCCTTCACATCCACACACGGAAGTGCGATCACATAGGTCACGAGATACTCCTTACCGATCAATAGTCCTTCAACTGAGGGAGATAAAAGAACCTCTTAGGCTGGTAATCGTACATAATTGAGAGGTATGAAGCGCGCTGGGAGTGATGCGGCCTTTCTTAAGTCTGCCGGACTCAAGATTTATGACACCCTCTCTCGAGAGATAAGCGCGGTTTCGGCAAGTAATGGTGAGTTCGTCCGAATCTATTGCTGTGGCCCGACGGTCTATCGAGATGCACATGTGGGAAATCTCCGAACTTTTCTCCTCGCGGACCTAGTCCAAAGAACCCTGGCCTTCTCGGGAGTTAAATCACAATTAGTTCAGAACATCACCGATGTTGGACATATGAGTGAGGACTTCGAAGAGGACAAAATCATCGCTCAATCCAAGTTAGAGAAGAAGGATCCATATTCGGTAGCGCGAGAGTATGAAGCCCGATTCCATCAGGATTGCCGAGCGTTGAATATCAGTGCAGCTGATTCATATCCAAGAGCAAGCGAATGTATCGACTTGATGATTGATTCAATCGCCAAATTAATCGCTGACGGACTTGCTTATCAAGGAGATGATGGCTCGGTCTATTTCGATGCCACACGTTTTCCAAGTTATGGAGCGTTGAGTGGAAACCGACTCGATGCGTTAAAACCTGGTCATCGTTATGAATTCACCGAGGGAGGCGCGAAACGCTTTCATGCCGATTGGGCGCTTTGGAAAGCTGCTGGGTCGCGTAGCGAGATGATCTGGGAAACACCATGGGGTCGAGGATTTCCGGGCTGGCATATTGAATGTTCGGCGATGTCACTTAAGTATCTTGATGGAAAAGTTGATCTTCACATTGGTGGAATAGATCTCCGCTTTCCACACCACGAAGATGAGCGCGCCCAGTCAAACTCCCTAATCCCAGGCGGCGGTGAAGCCGTCACGCTCTGGTTACATGGCGAACATCTTCTCTTTGAGGGAAGGAAGATGTCTAAGAGTTCTGAGAATGTGGTTTTAGTAAGTGATGTGGCTGCGCGCGGCATCGATCCACTCGCAATTCGGTTCTGCTTTATGGAGAATCGATATCGAAGTCAGATGGATCTCTCTTGGAGTTCAATCCAAGCGGCTCATCTAACGCTGGAACGGTGGCGTAAGGCTTATCAAATCTGGTTAAAGAGCCCATTTAATCTGAGTGAGAGGGTTAGCCAATTAGTAGTGGAGATTGGATCGGCATTTAACAACGACCTTGACACGCCCCGAGCCATGATTTCATTGCGAGGGATAGAACGCGGTGATCTAGAAGATGGCGAGAAACGGGCGCTCTTTGAGGCGCTAGATCCACTATTTGGATTAGATCTTCTAAAGGAGCGGGAGGCGAAGAACCTTACAAGTGAGGCAGAAACTCTTCTTGAGAATCGTAAATTGGCTAGAGAAAATCGGGATTTCAAATTAAGTGATCAATTTAGAGATGAACTAGCGCTTCTTGGAATTGAGGTTAGGGATACTTCGCAAGGTCAAGAGTGGAGTTGGAAAATTAATTAGTTTTTCTGGAGCGGAGCGTGAAACCTATCAAGAGCGCAGCCCCAAGTAGCACTAAGAGATTCCCGAATAGATTAGCTTCGATGAGGATCTCACCACCATTTCCGATGGATGAAGCGCGAATGATCACAAGTACCCAGCCACCTAAATAGAGCCAGGAATTCAATCGCGAGCGATACATCTCTCGAACTAAATAAGCACCTAACAGGAGCGCAATCAGTGAAACTATAAGTCCAAATGGTCGATAACTGTTGTGAAGGAAGACTCCAGATACGCCTACCCCGGCGCCAAAGAGAATTGAAATTATTGCCCGGATCATCGAAGTTCCACCCCAGCAAATAGATCTAACTCTCTACCCGCTTCATCAAATGGCGCGCTCTTTGAGCCATGAACTAATCGGTAGAACTCTCTTCCCCAGACTTTAAATCCAAGATTGTCTGAAAGAGCAAAGAATGGGCCATCTACCGCGATTTGGGTGGGGTGAGCTTTCATAGCTGCCATCTTCTTAGTTACGAATTCATCGCCATTAAAGACGGTGGTAACGAGGTGATCTGGGGCTGCGAAGGGAAAGTCTTCAGCTTTTTCAACGCCAAAGAAGTCGACCCCGGTGCCTTGCATCGCTTTTATTCCCTCTTCAATCACAGATACCGGAATCGTGTTCCAGTAAATCTTCTGGATCTCCCAACCGCTCTTGGTTGCGAATTGCGCAGCTCGCATCGCTACTCGATGAGCTTGGATGTGATCTGGATGCCCATAACCGCCGTTTTCATCATAGGTAATAAGTACGTGCGGCTTTACTTCCAAGATTATTTTTTCCAGATCTTTAGCTGCTTGGTCTAAGTCAGCTCTCCAAAAGACATCACTTCGTTCATTTTGGGGCGTGCCCATCATCCCGCTATCGCGATAAAGTTTTGTGGGAGCTCCTAAAAATCTAAAATCGCTAACACCCAACTCTTTCATTGCTTGAGCAAGTTCAATTTCTCGATGAGAGCCAAGTCCATCTTCTTTATCGCTAGCTAGGTGGGCTAACTCTGGAACGAGAATCTCGCCCTCTTCCCCTCTTGTACAGGTCACAAGCGTTACATGCGCGCCACGAGCAACGTACGCAGCCATAGTTGCGCCATTATTTATCGACTCATCATCAGGATGAGCGTGAACGAGAAGTAAGCGTGGCTTGGCTAGATTTTCCATGATCTACGGATAAGCGTACCGCTAGTGATATTGGTAGCGAGGCTCTACTATGGGCGTGATGAGTGGCACAGAAGTAAAGGGCGAACCGAAGTCTCGCCTTCCCCGTGACGAACGCCGGGCCCAACTTTTAGTTGCAGCGCTAGAGATCTTCACTTCCTCTGGTTATCACTCAGCTTCTATGGATGAAATCGCCGAACGCGCAAGTGTTAGTAAGCCAGTCCTGTATCAGCATTTCCCTTCTAAATTAGATCTATATCTCGCAGTTTTAGACCTTCACATCGATTCATTGGTATTCGCAATCCAGAAAGCGATTGCCTCTACTCGCGATAATCGAAACCGCGTCAAAGCAACGATTGATGCTTACTTTGGCTTTATTGAAGGGGAAGGTGAAGCTTTTCGTTTGCTCTTCGAGAGCGATATGAGCGTTGAACCCCAAGTTCGAGAGCGCCTTGAGCGGATGACATATGACTGTGCGGTCGCAGTAAGCGCTGTAATTTCTGCAGATACCGGTCTTCCTAAAGATGAATCGATGATTCTTGCTATTGGATTGATTGGCTGCGCCCAGATCTCAGCTCGCCATTGGTTGGAAAAGGGCGGAAAGATAGACCGTTCCGGGGCGAGCGCTCTGGTAACAAGTTTGATGTGGCGTGGTATTTCTGGCTTCCCGCTCACGAATTAGCTAGAAAATGACAGTTATGGCTCTTTCAATAAAATTGCACCATGACAACTAAGAAGAGCAGCAAGAGCGATAGCGCTAAGAGCGAAGTAAGAATCTCAGTCTCAGATCAGGCTCGAGAGTTAACAATCGAGGTCGCCCTAGATCGTGAAGAAGTACTCGCGCTGGTAAAGAAAGCGCTCTCGGCTAATGAGCCGCTTGTCTTATCCGATGTCCGTGGCCGGAACTTCTTGATTCCTTCTGCAAAAATTAGTTCGGTAGAAGTCGGCGATAGCGCAGAGCGTCGAGTCGGCTTTGCTGGTCTATAGAGAGTTAAAACGCTCCAACTTCTTCAAGAAGTAAGTAGGCCAATTCCCGAAAATCTGAAGATATCTGGGAGTGCGGCGCCTGCGAAAGTACCGATCTGGTGGATAGTTGTGCCTCACATAACGCATTGTCATTGCTTATAGAAATCTCAAAGAGTTTGAAATCGGCGGTGAAATTCGCCTTTAACTCAAGATCCCAAGTTAGCGCTCGATTCTCTAGAGCGCGTATTTGTGGCTTCTTTGGGCTTCTTCTAATGAAGTCCAAGAGGTTTAGTGCGCCTCGCACTGAATGAATGCTGCCATCAATAGGAATGATGACCTCATCGGCCAATTCGATTAAGGGTGCGATGAGAGAACTTGGACCACCGGGTGAATCAATCAACACAAAATCAAACTCACTTAACTCAGCACTAATGTTTTTAAGATTGCTAAATTCTGTGTAGAGCAATCGACTTGCGCCAGGGATTAGCGAGAACCGCTCTGCACTCTTCACCGCGATGTTCTCAAGCTTCTGCTCCCCGTCGAACAATTCACGCGTCGAGAAGCGAGGATTTTCAACTCCACATAGAAATGTGAGGGTTGCAGCAGGATCGCAATCTATTGCTAGCGCCCGTTTTCCATATTCCGCTATCGCGGTAGCTAAGGAGTGAGTAATGGAAGTTCTTCCGACTCCGCCCGCCAGATTTGCAATCAACGCAATCTTCATGATGCTCTATTCATCCGCTCTTTCGCGCTTCGTAGCTGTGGACTTTCACGAAACCAACTTGGGAGAGCAGATAACGCCGCTCTAGTGGTGCGAAGCGCAATATCAGTAGCGCTAGATTGGCCAGGAAGAGTTGGCCAGCCATATAACCGGCGCGCCCATCTAGGTAGTGAGGCTGCGGCAAGTGATGCAATTCCACCCCAGAGCGGAGCGATTGGTGTTCCAAATCGAAGTAGTGGCGGCAAGGGTGGAAGTGCGATGAAGAGCGCTGCGCGTTTGGCATCATCGCTTGCAATGAGTTCTGGTTGAATCTCTATGAAGTAATTTTCAAGTTCGCTCTTGCTTTTCGGAGTATTTGTGGGATTGATTCCAACTAGCTCGGCAAACTTGACCATCTCAGCTACATATTGATCAATCTCGGTTTCGGTTAACTTCAATCCGGAGCGAAGCGCGGTATCTAAAAAAGCATCGACCATTGCCATATGAACCCATAGAAGTAGATGTGGGTCATCCAACTTCAACTTTGTATGGATTGCTCTAACCCGAGCAGCTAACTTTTCTGCTTCTTCTCTCGTGCCGAAGGTGAGCGTTCCTACATAATCACCGGTGCGCTGCAATCTTCCCCATGCATCTTCACGGAAGTTGGAATGCGCTGCGACGCCAGACATCGCTCCAGGGTGAAGCGCCTGTTCCAAGAGCGCTCTAATACCGCCGATTAGCATCGATGGATCAGAATGGACTTTCCAGGTAACACTATCTGGGGAGAAGAATCCAATCATTAGAGAAGGCCTTTTATTCCAGTCATAACCATCTCAAATGCGATTGCAGCGGTTAATAAACCAGCAACCTTTGCAAGGAGCGCTACACCCGTCTCCTTTATTACGGAGATGATTCGCGTCGCGAACATAAGTGTTAGACCGATAACAATATGCGCACCGATTACCGCTCCTGCTAGCCCAATGCCGGTCTCAGTGCCTTCGACTCTAGAAGCGAAGAGCATAATCGTCACAATAGCTCCCGGCCCTGCAAGAAGTGGCGTACCTAGTGGGACTAGTGCGACATTCTTCTCACCGCTCTTTGATGGGTCATTCTCAATTCCTTTTAGGAGATCAAGTGAGATCAATAGCAATAAGAGTCCACCAGCGCCTTGAAGTGCTGAGATAGAAATCTCTAGATAATCAACGATGAATTGCCCAAAAATTGCAAAGATCGTAATAATTAAAAGTGAGGTAGCCGCAGCAAGCCAGGCCATTCGAACTTGTTCCCGGCGATCTCGCCCACCAACTAAAGATAAAAAGAGTGGTGCAGCTCCAGGTGGGTCAAGAATCACAAGTAGCGTTACAAAAGCTTGTAACCCAAAGGTAAGTGCAGTTAACTCATTCATCTTGAGACCACTCTCCTAGCTTTCGCTCTTGCTTCCAACCGCTCCCATTGTTCTGGATGAGTGGTGAACTCGGCTAGTTGATTTAGTTTTCCAGTTCCGTGATAGTCGCTCGACCCAGTCACCACTAAATCATGTTCGATTGCCAGGCGCAGCAACTCAGATCGCTCCATCTCGTTGTGATCTCTGTGATCGACTTCGATGCCATCCAGACCGGCTTGAATCAAATGCTTCAAGGTCTCAAGGTCAATTTTTCTTCCGCTCCTAGAAGCAAGTGGATGTGCAATTACTGCGACCCCACAAGCGTCCTTGATGAGACGAATTGCGACTTCCGGAGAAGGTGAATAATGGTTGATATAAAACTTTGAACCATTATGCAGAAAGATATTGAATGCCTCTTCTCGGCTAGCGACATGG
Source organism: Candidatus Nanopelagicaceae bacterium (assembly GCA_018882735.1). Taxonomy (GTDB): domain Bacteria; phylum Actinomycetota; class Actinomycetes; order Nanopelagicales; family Nanopelagicaceae; genus MAG-120802. The sequence goes on along the minus strand of VERH01000042.1, from coordinate 1,663 downwards.
CCCCTTGCAACAAGCGCATCGGCTAGATGTGGTCGACCCAGCGTTGCGTCACCACGCTTTTGGGCGTTGACTTCCTCAATAGTTATCTCAATGCCAGCTTCATTTAACCTTGAGATGATGCGCGACATGCGCGTAACTCGATTCTCACGAGTTTTCTCAAACTCAGAAATCAATGGTGTGTAGGTCGGATCAAAGAGAAGTCCAAGCATATGAATGCTCGTACCATCTGAGTCTTGGCATGAGACTTCTGAACCTAGAACTAGCTCTAATTTCGAATTTGACTCGTGGTTCTTGAGCGCAGTAATCGCCTCATCCCAACCACCCACAGTGTCATGATCGGTAAGTGCGATGACATCAAGGCCTTTAGAGATTGCCTTATTAATCAACTCGCTAGGTGAATCGGTCCCATCGCTTGCGTTGGAGTGGGTATGAAGATCAATTAACACTAGAGAAGATTACCGGAGAAAGACACGGCACCCGACAAGAATGAGAATCAAACCAGGAACAGTGCCTAATGGTGGAAGTTGATTTAACCACCAAAAAGCAAGAATCGCACTGACTGGAACTTCAAAGAAGACAACAAGCGATGCGATTGCAGGCGAAAGGCTTTTCAATGTGAAATTTAAAATAGTATGACCAAGAATTTGCGCACCAGCAATTAGTGCAATCAAAAGTAACCATTCTCTAGCTTCAAAATCAACTAACTCTGTACCGACCACAAGGGCAAAACCAAGTGAGATGAGCGCGCAAGTTAGATAAGCAATTGATGTGTAGGTAGCAGTAGAGACTGATTCTCTAGCGCGGGCGCCGAAAACTACATACATGGCAGCAAGTGCAGCGCAAGCAATCGCCGCAAGATCGCCTACGAATGCTCGCCTGGAAATAGTTAGATCCACCCCGGTAATAATCACCACTCCTACGAAGGCAATCGACATTCCGGTCCAAGCGCGCCTAGGGATTGTTCCGCCTAAACGTTTTACAAAATAGGCAGCGAATATCGGTTGTAGCGCAGTAAGTGCAGTTCCTACCGCCACCGATGTGTAACGCATCGCAATGAAGAATCCAATGAAATGAAGTGCGAGCGCTATCCCGGAGAGAAATGAAAACTTGATTCCAATTTGTACTTCAGGTCGTTTCAAATCAAGTCCACGGAGCGCCCACGGCAGAACTATGAAGAATCCACCGAGATTTCTCCAGAAAATAAGGGCCAATATCGGCATCGTGCTAAGTGCAATCACAGGACCTGATGTGCCGATACCGATAATCACCAAAGTAAGAAGACCAAACTCTCTTCCTGTTGGGAGTTTGGAGTGATCTCGGTCGCGCACGACTCAACCGTACTATCAGATACCCTTTACTCATGGAGGTGCCGGATGCTAAAAGAACAGATCAAATTGATATTTCTCGCCAAGCTTGCTGGTACTCCAGTCTTTGACCCAAATGGCGATCGAGTGGGAAAAATTCGCGATGCGGTCGCGGCAAATCCTGGATCGAGTACAAACCCGCGAATTCTTGGTTTCATAGTCGAAATTCCACAACGACGCCGAATCTTCATACCTGCTACTCGAGTTACCTCGATTGAAGATGGCGGATTATTTGTAACTGGTTCCATCAATATCCGTCGCTACCAACCGCGCCATGGCGAAGTCGCGCTCCTTGAGGA
>VERH01000069.1 GCA_018882735.1 Candidatus Nanopelagicaceae bacterium | reverse complement strand
TTTTATTTATCTCGGTAATTGCGCTTTTTGTGAGTCAGACAGCTCGCTTAGGTGAGGTCGCGCTCTTTTTCATTGGTCTGGCAGCAATCTTTGGATCTCGCCAAGTAGCTGGACATGGCCAATACATTCCAGAACCTTTATGGGTAGGAAGTCTTTTGGTAATCCCAATCTTGGCCGCAGTTCTCGCTGGAGTTGTGATGGTTGACCAATACGTACCAAAGATTTCAGAGAGCGCTATTGATTACCGTCACCTGCTATTGGGAAGCACATCATTGCTATCGATTATTTCACTACTTGCTTCGGTGGTCTGGTGGATAGGAAGCGCTTCTTCAGCGCCTCTGCAAACCAAAGAGAGATCAGCCCTCCCGGCTTTCTTGAGCGTTGAGGCCCAGACCGATGAGCGATTTAAGACTCTGGTTATAAATAGCAGCCTTACTGAAACTAAATTCTTCGTCGCACGCGAGCGCGATCTTTACTTAGGTGAACCGGATATCACTACGGGGCTATCGCCCGTCGTGAACAAGGCGATCATAAATCTTGTTACTGGAGCTGGAATTGACTCGAGCCAGATCATGGCGGAGTTCGGAATCAAATATGTGTTTCTCGCTCGGCCATTTAACAAAGATCTGGTGCGAACTATTGATGGCGTCGGTGGATTCACTAGGGCATCGAGAACTAGCGAAGGTATTACTTGGAAAGTAGCCGGCGCACTTGCTCACATTTCATTTCTGTCAATTGATGGAACATATCTTGCTCTCCCTAGCGGTCCAGTCGGAGCAAGCGGAACGCTCCCTTCTTCTGGAACGGTGATCATCACTGAAAAGTTTGATTCAAGATGGAAGTTGCTTTTAAATGGCCGGGCTATTGATGCACGAGAGACAGATAGCGGAGTGCTTCGCTTCGTTATACCTGAAGCGGGTGAGTTCATTATCTATCACGATGGAACAACGCGTCGCGGTTGGGTGTCACTGCAATTCATCGCTATGACCACTCTGATTGTCTTAGCGTTACCAGCCCGACGTAGACGAAGTGAAATGACCCCAGAGGAGCTCGCGTGAAAGAAACCAGAGCCTCCTTTGCCTTGCTTTTCTTCATAATTGCTGCCCATATCGCGTATTTCCTCCCACAAGTAAGTATTAAAAGTGAAGTCAGCCAGAGTTACTCGGTTACCACTTGCCCCGGTCCAGTCAACGATTCTCGTTCCACAGCGCTCTTACCTTCCAGACAAGTCGGCACAAGAGAGTTAGTTCGGGCCAACGCAAGTTTTGCTAGATCAACGACTAGTACTCCGGCTTTAGTTAGAGGCGCGATCATCGTCCAAGGTGATCCGCGGAATTCTTGGGTAATACAGACCAAAGCAAGTCGTTGGACTAGCGCTGCAACTTGTATCTCCGGAGCAGCCACATCATGGTTTGTTGGCGGGACCGCAAATGTCACCAGCCAAGGCAAATTGATACTGATAAATAGTGGACTAAGTGATGCGGTAGCCGAGGTAGAAACTTATTCTGAAGATGGCCCGAGCGAGCCTCGAAGTATCACTGTTAAAGCGCTTACCGAGCGAGAGATTCGAATTGACTCATTGTTACCCGGCTCGGATCGCTTAGTAATTAAAGTTAAAGTGATAAGTGGTCGCGTTACTAGTTTCTTAGTTGATGAGCGAGTTCGAGGATTAAATAACATCGGTGGCGACTTCGTGGCGCCAATGGCAACACCAAGTACAGAGTTAGTAATCGCTGGATTACCTGCCACATTCGCAAGCTCAAGTACCATCACCAGAACCCTACGCTTGATGAGTACAGATGAAGTTGACACAAGTGTCTCAGTAGAAGTTGTATCTAGGGAAGGCGTTTATGTTCCAGTCGAACTTGGAAATATCGAAATTAACGCTGGGGAAGTGTTTGATGTCCCGCTCCAGAATTTAGATTTAGGAAAAGGTAACTTTGGATTAAAAATTACCGCAACATCAGCGATTGTGGCATCGCTTCTTAGCGAAGTTAAGAGCGGTTCAGTTTCAGATTTCATGTGGAGTGTCCCCTCTCCCTCCTTCAATAACGCAAGCTTCAACATCTATGGCC
>VERH01000041.1 GCA_018882735.1 Candidatus Nanopelagicaceae bacterium | reverse complement strand
GTGGATAAGCAGAACCAATCGCCATCTTTATCTCTTCGGCGGTGCGCTCACCCAGCATTAGCGAGTATTCGCGCTTAACCCAATTAATGATTGCATGGTCTAGCTCATCGCCACCAACGCGGATTGAGCCCGCAGAAACGATTCCACCCATAGAAATAACAGCTACTTCAGTGGTACCTCCACCAATATCAACCACCATGTTTCCAGTTGGTTCATGGATAGGTAAGCCAGCGCCAATGGCAGCCGCCATCGGCTCTTCGATTATGTAGACCTTTCGAGCACCCGCTTCATAGCCAGCGTCTTTAACTGCACGCTGTTCTACGCCAGTGATGCCGGAAGGAACGCAGATAACAATTCTTGGTTTTGCTAAGTAAGTGTGCTTGTGAACTTGGCGAATGAAGTATTTGATCATCAAGGCCGTTGTATCGAAGTCTGCGATAACACCATCCTTAAGCGGACGGATTGCGACAATACTTCCCGGAGTGCGACCAATCATCTTCTTAGCCTCGGCGCCGACGGCAAGGACCGCGCCAGTATCTTGATTGACAGCAACGACGCTTGGCTCATTAAGGACAATTCCTTTTCCGCGCACGTAGACCAATGTGTTGGCCGTGCCGAGGTCAATTGCCATATCGCGACCCAAGAAGGTCCAACGATTGAGTTGGTTTGCCATCTCTTTACTCCTTATAGATTGGGGAAGAAAATCTTTATTTCACGTTCTGCTGACTCGGCTGAGTCCGATCCATGAACCAAGTTTTGTACAACCTTGGTTCCTTGATCTCTTGCTAGATCACCACGAATAGTTCCCGGTGCTGCGACAGTCGGATCAGTCGCACCCGCCAATGATCTAAATCCTTCAATCACTCTTTGACCTTCGGCGATGAGAGCGACGATTGGTCCACTCAGCATGAACTCAAGTAGCGGTTCATAAAAAGGTTTGCCTTTATGTTCCGCGTAATGAGCTTCAAGGATTCCGCGATCAGCCGAAAGCATTTTGAGTTCAGCAATCTTGTAGCCCTTAGCTTCGATTCGATTGATGATTTCACCAACTAAGGAACGACGAACGCCGTCTGGTTTTACCAAGACCAATGTTCGTTCGATACCGCCATTGATGGCGCTATCGCTAGAGGTGGGAGTCACAGGGAGAAGTCTATTCGGGATTTTCAGCCTCGCGAGCCCGCTTGATCGCCTCACCCTTTCGCCCCACCACGATGGCGGTAATCCATAGCCCTAGGAATAGCGCTCCCATAAAGAACATCATGAACACATAGAAACCGTAGAGAATCAAAGCGAATTGCAGTATCCAACCAAGTATCCATCCGGCGCGATTGCGAAACAGCGCCAAAGCAAAGATATTAAGCGCAAGAATCGCATAGCCGAAGTAGAGGCCATTACTGGTAGTCAAGTCCTTTGCTAGGAGGAGCGCAAAACCAATTAGAAGAATTTCCATTGAGAGAACACTTCTTGCCAACATTTTCATTTAGTTACTCGCTTCCTAATTAGAGCCCTCGCTTCACCAGCTGAGATTACTGAACCAGCAATCAAAACCGCACAGCTCTTCTCATTCATCTCAACTTCAAATTTGGCTTGCGTGATTGCTGCATCGATTGCGCTATCCAGTGAGTCTTTTGTAAGAACTCGTTCTCCGCCAAATATCTCGCGAGCTTTAGATGAAAGCTCATCGATAGGGGCTGCCCGATGTGAAGAATTCTTAGTGATGATTACCGTTGTCATTATTGCTTCAAACTCTTCGAGAATTCCATCTATGTCTTTGTCGCCCATTGGGGCGACAATTCCAATTATCGAATCGAAATCGAACTCATTCTCTATTGTTTTACGCAGTGACTTTGCCCCATGTGGATTATGCGCAGCATCGATTATGACTGTGGGGCTTCGATGAACAATCTCACATCGACCCGGGGAGGAAGCTTTTGCAAAAGCAGATCTGACTAGCTCCTCATCAAGTTTCTTTTCTCCAGCAAATACTTCAACAGCGGCTAGCGCGGTTGCAGCATTGCTTGCTTGATGCTCCCCGTGTAATGGAAGGAAGAGCTCTTCATAATCACCATAAACACCTCTAATACTTATTAGTTGTCCCCCAACAGCAAGCGAGCGGTTCGATACTTGATATTCGACACCCTCTCGAATTGGAATCGCCTCTACTTCAGCGCACTTACGCATCAAAACTTGGGCCGGATCTAGCTCTTGTCTAGCCAATACGGCGAACGAGCCGGGCTTGATGATTCCTGACTTTGTAGTCGCGATAGCAGCCAAGGTATCGCCAAGATATTGAGTGTGATCAAGGCCTATCGGCGTGAGTACAGATACCTTCGAATCAATCACATTTGTGGAATCCCACTCTCCGCCCATGCCGCACTCAAAGATGCCAACATCCACGGGATGCTCAGCAAAGGCAACAAACGAGAGCCCGGTTATCGCTTCAAAGAACGAGAGCCGGTGCGACATTCGCTCATCTACTAATTGAAAATATGGAGCGACATCTTCATAAGTTGTAATCATCGCAGCCTCAGAAATCGGCTCTCCATTTATAGAAATCCGCTCTAAGAAGCTTTCTAAATGCGGACTGGTAAATCTTCCAGTTCGAAGTCCTAATTCAAAACAGAGCGAGTCAATCAGCCTTGTTGTAGTCGTCTTTCCATTCGTGCCTGCAATATGAATTGTGGGATAGGAAAGTTGGGGCGAGCCAAGAAGATCTGCGAGTAAGGCAATCCGCTCTAAAGTTGGATTGATCCGGGTTTCTGGCCAGCGATTAAGAAGTGCCTGTTCAATCTCATCAATCTTGTTCTTGGACACACTCACTCCTTCGGGAGCGAATCCAATAGCGATTTGATTCTTACCATCTCGCTATCGCAAAACTCTAAGCGCTCTTTTATCGATGCAACGACGTCCATCGGCGCCTTGGCCATGAAGTTCTCGTTCTCTAACTTAACCTTCGCAGTCTCACGATCCTTCTCAATGGCAGCTAGATCTTTGGTTAGGCGGGCTCGCTCGGCCTTTACATCAATAGCGCCCGATAAATCAAAGGCAACCATGAATTTCCCGACTTCAATCTTTGCACTCTGTTTAAATGATGAGTCTGGTTTATCAAGTCGCACAAGGAATCTAATTGAATCTTCGTATTGTGCAAGCGCTCCACTCATGCCTTGGATATCTGCCTTAATTCGGGCTGAGGTCTTAATGCCTTGTTCACTTCTAAAGCGACGAATCTCGGTTATCAATCGCTTCATATCTTCAACAACATCTAGCGCTTCTTGATTTGATTTACCGGAACTTGGTTTTGGCCAGGAAGCGACAACTAGAGATTCCCCACCAGTCAGCGAGGTCCAGAGCGCTTCAGAGATAAATGGCATGCTCGGATGCATTAGGCGCAGCAGTTGATCAAGAACATGGCCTAGTACTCGTTTGGATTTATCGGCTTCTTCGCCACCTTTGGCAAAAGAGTCTTTAACTAGCTCTAAGTACCAATCACAGACTTCGTCCCAGGCAAAGTGATAGAGCGCATCGCTACCCTTGGCGAATTCGAATCCTTCATAAAGTGCATCAACCTCTTCGATAGTTCTATCTAGTAAATCAAGGATCCAGTTATCGACATGATTTAACTCTGTGCGAGCAGGCAACTCACCAGTTACCGTTGCTCCGTTCATCGCGGCAAATCGCGTTGCATTCCATACCTTTGTGGCGAAATTACGTGCTCCGGCGATCCACTCATCAGCTAGCGCTTGATCAGCTCCTGGATTTGCGCCACGCGCTAACGCAAAACGAAGCGCATCAGAACCATACTTATCCATAAACTCAAGGGGATCAATTACATTTCCTTTTGACTTAGACATCTTCTTTCCATGTTTATCGCGAACGAGGCCATGAAGCGCAATAACCTCAAAAGGTTGCTTTCCATCCATTGCAAAGAGGCCAAAAATCATCATCCGTGCAACCCAGAAGAAAAGAATGTCGTAACCTGTTACCAAAACGCTCGTTGGATAGAACTTCTTAAGTTCAGCGGTTTCTTCCGGCCAACCCAAGGTTGAAAATGGCCAGAGCGCAGATGAGAACCAAGTATCTAAAACATCCTCATCTTGAACCCAGCCCACCGGAGCTTGTTCTTCCGGTCCGACAACTTCCATTTCGCCATTTGGCCCATACCAAACTGGGATTCGATGCCCCCACCAAAGTTGGCGCGAGATACACCAATCATGCATATTGTCGACCCAGTCAAAATATCTAGGTTCAAGTTCTTTGGGAGAAATTTCGACTCTTCCATCGCGGACTGCATCGCCAGCCATCTTTGCAAGTGGTGCAACTTTCACAAACCACTGCATGGAAAGTCTTGGCTCAACAATCGTGTTACAGCGCGAACAATGTCCGACGCTATGTTTGTAAGGTCGCTTTTCCCAACCCAACATTCCATCCTGACGAAGTTGTTCAACGACGGCTTTTCGCGCCGCAAAACGATCCATGCCATCAAATTGAGTTCCCGTTCCCTCCATCACTCCAGCTTCATTCATGATGATGATCATTGGGACGTTATGCCGTAGACCCATCTCGAAGTCATTGGGATCATGAGCGGCGGTTACTTTTACCGCGCCAGTTCCAAAATCAGGGTCTACTAATTCATCAGCAATTATCGGGATCATGCGATTTACATATGGAAGCTTTACCTTCTTGCCAATCATCGCCTTGTAGCGCTCATCATTCGGATTTACCGCAACAGCGCCGTCACCAAGCATCGTTTCTGGGCGAGTAGTTGCAATGAAGATGTGATCGCCATCTAATTCACCATAGCGAATTTGTACGAATTCACCATCAATTTCTTGGTAGTCAACTTCAATATCAGAGAGTGCAGTTAAACACCGTGGACACCAATTAATTATGCGCTCAGCTCGGTAAATCAATCCCGCATCATAAAGTCTCTTGAAAATAGTTAGAACGGCGCGTGAAAGCCCTTCATCCATAGTGAAGCGTTCGCGCTTCCAATCAACGCTATCGCCAAGACGTTTCATCTGACCGAGAATTGCGCCGCCCGATTCGGCTTTCCACTCCCAAACTTTCTTTACAAATTCCTCTCGACCGAAGTCGTGACGACTCTTACCTTGGGCAGCAAGTTGTTTCTCAACTACGTTCTGAGTTGCAATTCCAGCATGATCCATTCCAGGAAGCCAGAGCGTTTCAAATCCCTTCATCCGCTTCATGCGGATTAAAAGGTCTTGAAGTGTGTGGTCGAGCGCATGGCCGATATGAAGACTTCCAGTGACATTCGGTGGTGGGATAACTATGCAGAAAGGTGGTTTATCTGATTTTGCATCCGCAGCGAAATATCCAGCATCGAGCCATTTTTGGTAGAGCGGACCTTCAATATCTTGCGGTACGAAATTTGAGGGTAGCTCTGACATAAGCGGGATACTACCTAGAGTTAAGCAGTCTTCTCTTCTCCGCGCTTGCTGCTTCGCTTAACACTATTTGGTCCGCGCTCGACATAAACCGGCGCAGATTTACTCTTAATCACTTCAGCAGTGACAACGACCTTTCCAATCTCTTTCTTACTCGGTACTTCATACATCACAGGAAGCAAGATCTCTTCCATGATTGCGCGAAGTCCTCGAGCTCCAGTGCCACGAGCAATTGCCTGATCGGCAATAATCTCTAGAGCATCAGGAGCAATCTCAAGTTCAACATCATCCATATCGAATAAGTGCTGGTATTGCTTTACCAACGCATTCTTTGGCTCGGTAAGAATCTCAAGCAGCGCCGCGCGATCCAGGCTCTCAACAGAGGTAACGATTGGAAGGCGACCGATAAATTCAGGAATCATGCCAAATTTCAATAGATCTTCAGGCATGACCTCAGCGAATGGATCAATCTTTTCGTTTTCTTTGATGACTTTGAGCGCAGCATTAAAGCCAACGCCAGCCTTTCCTTTTCTTGACTCAATAATCTTCTCAAGTCCAGCAAAAGCGCCACCGACGATAAATAAGACATTTGTCGTATCAATCTGGATGAATTCTTGGTGTGGATGCTTACGCCCACCTTGTGGTGGCACCGATGCAGTTGTTCCTTCCAAAATCTTCAATAGCGCTTGTTGGACACCTTCGCCTGAGACATCACGAGTGATTGATGGATTCTCACTCTTACGTGCGACCTTATCGATTTCATCAATGTAGATGATTCCGGTCTCGGCTTTCTTAACATCAAAGTCTGCGGCTTGGATCAACTTTAGGAGGATATTCTCAACATCTTCTCCAACGTATCCAGCTTCGGTAAGAGCAGTCGCATCTGCGATAGCAAATGGCACGTTTAGCATTCTCGCTAAGGTCTGGGCCAAAAGAGTCTTTCCGCAACCTGTTGGGCCAAGTAACAAGATATTGCTCTTAGCTAACTCAACACCATCTTCGCGACGGCGATCGCCAGTCTTAATTCTCTTGTAGTGGTTATAGACAGCAACTGAAAGTGACTTCTTGGCGCGTTCTTGGCCAATTACATATTGGTCAAGGAATTCATAGATTTCTTGTGGCTTAGGAAGTTCCTGTAATCCAAGTCCCGAAGCCTCATTTAACTCATCCTCGATAATCTCGTTACATAGATCGATGCACTCATCGCAGATATAAACCCCAGGGCCAGCAATAAGTTTCTTTACCTGTTTCTGGGTTTTGCCACAGAAAGAACACTTAAGGAGGTCGCCGCTTTCACCGATGCGAGTCACGATTGCCAACTTTCACTAGGGAAGGCTCTAATCGTAGATTTGAATGGAGCCCAAAGGTGGGCGATACGCGTTCGCTCTAAGAGTAATTGGGAAATACGAGCGGGAAGAATTACTTAACTGAAGCTTTGCGGCTCGCAAGTATCTGGTCGATTAGACCGTACTCGACCGCTTCGGCAGAAGTAAGAATCTTGTCGCGCTCAATATCCTTTGCGATTTCCTCTTTGCTCTTCTTGGAGTGCTTCGAAAGCATAATCTCCAAGAGTTCGCGCATCCGAAGAACTTCCTTCGCCTGGATTTCAATGTCTGAACCCTGGCCGCCACCTTCGCTATAAGGCTGGTGGATGAGAATGCGTGAGTGCTCAAGTGCGTAACGCTTTCCAGCCGTTCCGCCGGCAAGAAGTACCGCCGCAGCTGAAGCAGCTTGTCCTAAGCAAATTGTCATCACATCTGGGCGAACGAATTGCATCGTGTCATAAATCGCAGTCAACGCCGTGAAAGATCCACCTGGTGAGTTTATGTACATCATGATGTCGCGATCTGGATCCATCGACTCAAGAGTCAAGAGTTGGGCCATAACATCGTTAGCTACAGTGTCATCGATTGCTTGGCCAAGAAAGATGATGCGCTCTTCAAAGAGTTTTGTGTAAGGATCTAAACGCTTATAGCCATATGAGGTTCGCTCTTCGATTGTGGGAAGAACGTAGCGATTCTGGAATTCGTAGTTACTCATCGTGCGGTTCCTCCGCTTCCTGAAACCTGACCGGCAGATTTAACAACATGATCAACAAATCCGTATTCCTTAGCCTCGTCAGCGTTAAACCAACGATCACGGTCTGAATCAATTGTTATGGTCTCTATTTTTTGGCCAGTGTGGAACGCAATCAACTCGGCCATTTTCTTCTTGGTAAATGACATTTGTTCGGCCTGAATCTTGATATCCGATGCAGTTCCACCGATTCCACCAGAAGGTTGGTGCATCATGATGCGAGCATGCGGTAGCGCGTAACGCTTTCCTGGGGCTCCAGCACAGAGCAAGAATTGGCCCATTGAAGCAGCAAGTCCCATAGCAACTGTTGCGACATCATTCTTTATGTATTGCATCGTGTCATAGATAGCCATACCCGCTGAAATTGATCCGCCCGGTGAATTGATGTAGAGGTAGATATCTTTTTCAGGATCCTCGGCGGCAAGAAGGAGCATCTGAGCTGCAATCGCATTTGCCATTGTGTCCTCGACTACCGAACCTAGAAAGATGATTCTTTCTTTTAGTAGTCGGTTATAAACCTGGTCATCCAATCCGCCTGCAGCTGAAGCCGCTAAGCGTGGGGTATTGAGCTCCACCGATTCCTCCTGCTTTGTTTACCTCTTATATGAATATGTAGTGACCCTAACGCCCCGAACGGAGTTTTGCTTCCCTGAATCCCAGAAATTGCCCTTTGTTCGCTCAGGGCAGAGCGTTACTCGGAGTCTGGTTCCGCAGCTGGCTTAGGAGCAAGTTTCGAGAGGTCTACTTCCCTACCCGATGCATCTTTTATCTTTACTCGCTCTAGTACAACTGCGAGCGCCTTGGTTCGCGCAACTTCTGCCATTAATGCCGCGATCTGGCCAGCTTGTGAGAGTTGTTGTGCAAACTGATCCGGCGACATTCCATAACGGGCCGCAGTACGTATCAAATACTCAGTCAACTCAGCCTCAGTTACTTGGACTTCTTCGGCTTTAACGATTGAGTCAAGCAAGAAATCTGCGCGCACCGAGCGGGTTACCTCATCAGTTACTTCTTTGCGATGAGTCTCATCTTCAAGGCGATTCTCCTTCTCGAGATGATCATTAACCTCATCTGTGACGAGTTGTTCTGGAACAAGAATTTCAACAGTATCTAGCAAATGCTTCAAGAGATTATCTCGAGCTTGAGCGCCTTGCTCCATCGCCTTCAAGCGCGAAAGTCGCTCACGAGAGTCAGCTTTCAGCTCATCCAAAGTTTCAAATTCACTCGCAAGCTTGGCAAACTCATCATTTAATTCAGGAAGTTCGCGCTTCTTCACGGCCTGAAGAGTCACCGTCACTTCGCCGGTATCGCCCTCTTTCATTCCAACGAGCTGGGTATTGAAAGTCTTACTCTCGCCAACTTTCATTCCCTCAAGTGCTGCATCTAGGCCGTCAATCATTCGGTTGGAGCCGACTTCATAGGAAATCCCATTTGCAGTTCCGCCCTCAACTTCTTTACCATCAAGCTTTGCCACTAAATCAATCGTGACAAAGTCACCCGACGCCGCATCTTTTTCAATCGTCGTGAGGGTGCCGAAACGAGTACGAAGAACTTCGATTTGTTCATCTACATCTTTATCTGTGACAACTACATCATCAACATTTAGCTCGATTGAGGCGAAATCAGGAAGCTTAACTTCAGGACGAATATCAACTTCCACTTCGAACTTGAGAAGCTCGTTGTCCTTTACTTCCTTAATATCAACGCTCGGTCGGCCCACAACGAGAACGTCGTTTTCGCGAGCAGCTTGGGTATAAAACTCAGGAAGCGCGCTATTGATTGCTTCATTCAAGACTGTTCCGCGACCGACTCTTTGATCAATGAGTTGACGTGGGACTTTGCCTTTGCGAAAACCAGGAATGGAAACTTGCTTTGCCAAAGTTTCATAAGCAACACTCACATGCGGCTCAAGATCCTTGAAATCAACATCGATCGAAATCCGAACTCGGGTTGGAGAAAGGTTTTCGACCGCGCTTTTCACAAGACTCCTGACTTCTTACATTTATTACTTGTCGGGGCGGAGGGACTCGAACCCACGGTCTTCTGCTCCCAAAGCAGACGCGCTAGCCACTACGCTACGCCCCGCGGCGTAGGTGGCAGAGTCTAGATGAAAAATTCACAACTGATTACCTCAGCCG
>VERH01000010.1 GCA_018882735.1 Candidatus Nanopelagicaceae bacterium | reverse complement strand
AAATTGAGATGCTCTTTACCGCTCATGCAGATGGCGAACTCTTGCCGATCTCAAAGGCGGCTAGCGGTGGCGAGTTATCCCGATTGATGCTCGCACTTGAGGTAGTTGTTGCAGCTACCTCACCGCGCGGTACTTACTTGTTCGACGAGATAGATGCCGGTATCGGTGGCAAAGCAGCGCTTGAAGTTGGCAAACGATTAAAGCGCCTTTCGAAAAACGCTCAGATAATTGTTGTCACGCATCTACCGCAAGTAGCTATTTGGGGCGATAACCATTTAAGGGTACTTAAGGATTCAAATGGGAGCATTACCGAATCATCAGTAACGCTTGTAAGGGGTAGTGAACGAGAGAGCGAGATTGCTCGAATGCTTTCGGGCCTTGAGGACTCCGAACACGCCCAAGATCACGCCAGAGAATTGCTTGATTTAGTAAAAGGGTGAGTGAGTGATAAGTTAGTCCTCCATGACCGCCCCTCATGTGACGAAGCATCTCTTTGTCACCGGCGGAGTCGCCTCAAGTCTCGGCAAAGGTCTCACAGCATCCAGCCTCGGTAGATTGTTACGGGCACGTGGGCTTCGGGTAACTATGCAGAAGCTCGATCCCTATATAAATGTTGACCCGGGCACTATGAATCCGTTCCAGCATGGTGAAGTTTTTGTCACCGACGATGGAGCTGAAACTGATCTCGACATCGGGCACTATGAGCGCTTCCTCGACACAAATCTTCATGGCTCGGCAAATGTCACGACCGGTCAGGTTTATTCCCGCGTAATTGCAAGAGAACGTCGCGGTGAGTATCTCGGAGATACTGTCCAAGTAATTCCGCATATAACCAACGAAATCAAAGATCGAATTCGCGCGATGGCCACACCTGAGATCGACATCGTCATAACAGAAGTTGGCGGAACTGTGGGAGATATCGAATCCCTTCCATTCCTTGAAGCAGCTCGCCAAATTCGCCAGGAAGTTGGACGGGAAAATGTCTTCTATCTTCATGTCTCTTTAGTTCCATACATCGGACCCTCGGGCGAACTGAAGACAAAGCCCACTCAGCACTCAGTTCAGGCATTACGTTCAATCGGTATCAGCCCTGATGGCGTGGTGCTTAGATCAGATCGCGAAATTCCGCTTAACGTAAAGAAGAAGATCTCGTTGATGTGCGATGTTGACCAAGACGCGGTAGTTGCCGCTGTAGATGCGCCTTCCATCTACGACATTCCAAAGGTGCTACACAGAGAGGGCCTGGACGCTTACATAGTGCGGCGCCTTGGCCTTCCTTTTCACGACGTGGAATGGGGGGAATGGGATCAACTCTTGAATCGCGTCCACAATCCTTCAAAAGCCGTGAAAGTTGCTTTAGTTGGAAAGTACGTAGATCTTCCAGATGCCTACCTTTCTGTCACAGAAGCCCTTCGAGCTGGTGGTTTTGATAATGACGCGAAGGTAGAAATAAAGTGGGTTGTTAGTGATGAGTGCGAAACTCCAGCTGGCGCTAAGCAACAACTTGGAGATGTCGATGCCATCTGTGTTCCGGGCGGTTTTGGAGTTAGAGGCATCGAAGGAAAAGTAGGTGCTCTCAAATTCGCTCGGGAAAATTTAATCCCTTCGCTCGGATTATGTCTGGGACTTCAATGCATGGTGATTGAAGCGGCGCGCAATCTTGCCGGAATCGAAGGCGCAAACTCCGCTGAATTCGAACCATCCTCACCACATCCGGTAATCGCAACGATGATAGGTCAGGAGAAGATCGTTGCTGGTGAAGCCGACATGGGTGGTTCCATGCGTCTTGGCCTTTATAAAGCGCTACTTGGTAAAGGCTCGATTGTCGCTGAGGTTTACGGAGAAGAGGAGATTTCGGAACGACATCGACATCGCTACGAAGTTAACAACGATTATCGGGAAAAAATTGGAACATCCGGTCTTGTCTTTAGTGGTATTTCACCAGATGGATCTCTTGTCGAGTTTGTAGAGCTACCGCGAGAGGTACATCCTTATTACGTAGGAACACAGGCGCATCCCGAATTTAGATCCCGGCCAACTAGACCGCATCCTTTGTTTAGTGGCTTAATTAAAGCTGCCATTAACCGTGGAAAATAGGGCACTACTTCAAAGTTTCATCAGCCATATCGGTGTAGAGCGCGGCCTTAGTAAGAATACGCTCTCGTCTTACCAGCGAGATTTGCTGAAACTAAGCGCTTTTCTTGAAGAGCGGCAACTAAAATTCACCAACGCGAAGAGCTTAGATCTCATTGATTTTCTTTCGAAATTACGGGCAGCCGGTCTTGCTGAAGCAAGTGTCGCCCGTTCAACAGTTGCAATTCGGACCTTTTATAAATTTCTTGGAAAAGATCGAAATTTAGAAGATATTGCGCGCGAATTGATTCCACCAACGATTCCAAAGAGACTTCCTAAGGCGTTGAGCGTTTCGGAGATCGAAAAATTGATTTCAGCGCCACCCCAAGAAGGTATGGGAATTCGTGACCGCGCCATGCTCGAACTTCTCTACGCCACTGGCGCACGGGTAAGCGAGGTTATTTCCTTAAATGTTGATGATGTGAAGCGAGTCGATAGCGCGACTGGCGAAATCACGACTATCCGGCTCTTTGGCAAAGGCAGAAAAGAGCGAGTAGTCCCAATGGGAAGTTTTGCTCGAAAGGCGGTTGAGGATTACCTAATCCGCCTCCGCCCCAACCTTCTAAAGGGGAGTCAGAAAGCGCTCTTCTTGAATAGTCGAGGAGGACGAATCTCGCGCCAGAGCGCGTGGAACATCGTCTTAGCTGCCGCTGAAAAAAGTGGCCTTGGTGGCCGAGTTTCACCCCATGCCCTTAGACATTCTTTTGCAACTCACCTCTTGGATGGAGGAGCGGATATACGAGTAGTTCAAGAGCTCTTGGGACACGCTTCCGTCAGCACAACGCAGATATACACACTTGTGACCATCGACAAACTTCGCGAGAGTTATGCATCGGCTCATCCAAGAGCAAAATGAATTAAGTTAGCGTCCGCGCAATCTTCGAGCAATGATTGATTGATCGCCCTTAGCTTCAAGATCGGCAATAACAATCGAGAGCGCCTCACGAACAATTCGCCCGCGATCCACCGCTAACCCCAAATCACCACGTAGATGAAGTCGGGCTTGTTCAAGATCGAAAAGTTCTTCCGGTGAAAGATAAACAGTTATCTTCTCATCGTGCTTCTCGCGTCCTGATGGCCCTTTATCAAGACCCGTTGGCTTTCTTCGTGGAGTTTGACGAACTCCGGTTGGATTCTTGGATTGAGACTTCGTAACCGTCGCAGTTGTCGGGCGGTTGGTATGTACAACTTCTTCGACAACTTCAACTTGATCTGGGACGGCGCTCAGCGTTGTCTTGCGAAAGAGTTCGTCTGCTCCAGGAAGACTAATACGACGCGTCATCGGACACCTCCAACTGAGATCAATTCACGAGCTAAACGACGGTACGAGGCCGCTCCTACTGAAGAGCTGGCATAAGAAGTGATTGGCTCGCCTGCAACGGTCGTTTCTGGGAAACGTACGGTACGTGCGATAGTGGTGTCACAGATTTTGTTCGGAAAAGCTTCGCTAATTCGCTCTAGTACCTCACGACTATGGACGGTCTTCCGGTCAAACATCGTGGGAAGAATTCCTAGTAGTTTCAAGTCTGGATTTGTGTTTACTTGTACTTTCTTAATGATGTCGTCTAGTAGCGCAACGCCTCTAAGTGCAAAGTACTCACACTCAAGTGGAACCAAGACCCAATTCGATGCCGTTAGAGCGTTAACAGTAAGCAATCCAAGGGAAGGCTGGCAGTCAATAAGAATTACATCGTAGAAATCACGCACCGGATCAAGCACACGCTTCAAGATTTTTTCTCGCGCAATTACGCTTACCAAGCCACCTTCTGCACCGGCGAGATTTTCATGTGCGGGGACCATGTCCATCCCAGGCACGCTTGTCTTAAGTAAGAAATCATCAATTTTGGTCGACTCATCCATCATCAAGTCATAGATGGATCCTTCGATCTCTCTAGTTGAAACATTTAATCCGACAGAGAGTGAATGTTGCGGATCGAAATCAATAAGTAATACACGGCGGCCGAGCTCAGCAAAAGCTGCCCCGAGATTTATTGTGGTGGTTGTCTTTCCAACGCCACCTTTCTGATTAACAACAGAGATGATTTGTGCATCACCGTGGCTGGTCAGTTGTGGAGGTTCAGGAAAGATCGGAGTTGGTCGATTCAAAACCGAAGATGTAGTTACAATTTCGCTATCGCTCTTCGAAACGCTTTTAATTGTCGATTTAGCGTTCAAACGAGAAATCTCTGAAGCACTTTTTGCCATGGCGCGACTTTACGCAGATGGTTTCGGATTCTCGGAGCGACACGCGTAGAGTTATCGCGCTATGACAAATGAAAGCTCTGAACTCTCAACTCAAACTTTAGGTTCAGCGACGCCCGAATCAAATACCTCTTTTCAGGGAGAGGGGCGTATTAGCGGTTTCTCGGTCAAATTAGAGAACTTTGACGGTCCATTTGATCTCCTCTTGCAACTGATTTCAAGGCACAAGATGGATATAACCGAGGTAGCGATAGCAACTGTTACAGATGAATTTATTGCTCACATCAAAGCCCTTGAAGGAACTGAAGCGGGCTGGAAACTAGACCACGCAACCGAGTTTCTCGTCGTGGCGGCAACTCTCCTTGATTTAAAGGCCGCTCGACTACTTCCTTCTGGTGAGGTAGATGATGAAGCCGATCTAGCCTTACTTGAGGCTCGAGATCTTCTCTTCGCTCGTCTGCTCCAGTACCGAGCTTTCAAGGAAATCGCAACGATCCTCGAGAAGCGCATCGAGCTACAAGAGAGAACCTTTGCGCGCAGCGTCGCCTTGGATTCGGCCTTTGCCACACTCCTTCCAGAAGTACTCATCGGAGTGAGCCCAGAGCGCTTCGCTGCTATTGCGAATCGAGTCTTGACCCCAAAGACGCTGCCGACTCTCTCTACAGCGCATCTACACCTTCCTATGGTCAGCGTTGCGGCGGAAGCTACCCATCTAGTGGGACTTCTAAGGCGCCAAAAAAGTGCCACTTTCCGCTCCCTGATAGCCGATGCTCCAAATACGTTGGTTGTGGTAGCCCGCTTCCTAGCTCTTTTAGAGCTCTATCGAGAGGCTCAGATTCGCTTCGAACAGGTAATCGCCCTAGGGGAGCTCCAGATAACGTGGACAGGAAGTGAGGCTGGGGAAGTGAGCGTAAGTGATGAGTTTGATCAACCAATCAAGTTGGAAGGTGAGGGGCAAGATGTCTGAACGCGAGCTGGAGAGATCAATAGAAGCAATTCTTATGGTTGTAGAGGAGCCCCTCTCAGAAGTTGTCCTAGCCCAGATCATCGAACGCCCTACCGAGGAGATAGTCGAAGCGCTCCTCCGGCTTTCGACTGAATACCAGCAAGAGAAGCGAGGTTTTGAACTCAAGCAAATATCCGGAGGTTGGCGCTTCTACAGCCACCCAGAATTAGCACCGTTAGTGGAGAAGTTCGTATTGGACGGACAGCAAGCAAAGCTAACGCAAGCAGCCTTGGAGACTCTTGCCGTGATTGCCTACCGGCAACCAATCTCACGTGCCCGCGTATCAGCAATTCGCGGGGTTAATGTTGAGGCGGTCATGAAGACTCTGGTCAACAGAGGATTGGTCGAGGAGTGCGGAATTGAGCATGAAACCGGCGCTATTCTCTATCGAACCACTAACTACTTCCTCGAGAGAATCGGACTCAATCGAGTCGAAGATCTGCCGGCCTTGGCACCCTTCTTGCCCGATGTTGATGGTCTAGATGAAGTTATTGCCTCCCTCGCCGATTAATTGCCCGTAGACTCCGTCGGTGGCGGAGATTCGTTTACAGAAATACCTGGCGGATGCTGGGGTTGCAAGCCGTAGGAAATGCGAAGAGTTAATTGAGGCTGGGCGTGTCAAGGTCAATGGAAAGACTATCAGCGCGCTCGGGACCAAAATTGATCCGTTAAACACTAAAGTTGAAGTTGATAACAAGTCAATTCAAATCAATTTGACCAAGACTTACATTGCGTTTTATAAACCTAAAGGCATTTTGTCTACTATGTCAGATGATCGAGGGAGAAGCTGCATTGGGGATTACTTTCAAGATCGCTCCGACCGCCTCTTCCATGTTGGGCGCCTAGACAAAGAAAGCGAAGGGTTAATACTGCTTACCAATGATGGCGACTGGGCCCAGCAGATAAGCCATCCTTCGCATGGGGCCATTAAGACCTACCAAGTTTTTGTAGAGGAAGCAGTTACCCGTCCGATGTTGGCTAATCTAAAGAAGGGGGTCAGGCTAGAAGATGGATTAGCGATTGCGGAGAGAGCTAATTTGATTCCCGGGGGTTTTGAGGTGGAAATACATGAGGGGCGCAATCAGATAGTTCGACGAATGGCGGCTAGCCAGGGGCTAACGGTTGACCGATTGAAGAGAGTCCAGATTGGAAAAATCCGCTTAGGAGAGTTGAAGTCCGGAAAGTGGAGATATCTATCAAAGGTTGAAACGACTAAGCCTTAAATCGCTAAATTAATAAACAAGTATTCTGAACAGAATTGCTTTATAGATTTATAGACACTTATTCTAATTGTAAATATGGTTTTATCGACAATATCACGTACAAATCGCAGATAGAAAGTCTATAAATGGTTATTTATCAATCCGATAGCGAATGGGTCAAAAAGTCGACTTTTGCGTTGTCTCTACCGTGGGCGATAAAAAACGGTTTGACGATAAATAGGCAAGACGCGATGTCTACTTACCGCAAGAATAGTTACGAAGAAAGTAAAATCTCCGGATGAGCGTGAGAGGCATCCGTGGGGCAACCCAGATCGAACGTGACGATGCCAGATTGATGCAAGAGGCCGTAGTTGAATTAATGGAAGAGTTATTGCGCGCTAATAGTTTAAAACCCGAGGATTTGATCTCTGTAATTTTCACCGTCACGAGCGATCTCACTTCAGACTTTCCTGCCGCATCAGCTCGCGCAATGGGACTGGGCGAGGTCCCCCTTCTCTGCTCGACTGAGATTCCCGTGCCTAATAGTTTGCCTCGAACCATAAGAACTCTGGTCCATTGCGAAACTTCGAGAACCCAGAAGCAGATTGCGCATATTTACCTGAGAGGTACTTCTGTGCTGAGGAAAGATTTAGCACAGTGACCCGGCGAGGGGCTCGCATCGTCGGTGCGGGGCTCATCGGAACATCCATAGCGTTGCGCTTAAAGGAGAAGGGTTGGAGCGTAGACATACGCGATAGCGATCCGGTTAATCAAGCAATCGCGAGGGATTTAGTAGGTGCTGCTCCGGAGAGCCTAAGTCCTGAGCTAGTAGTCGTGGCAACGCCACCAAGCTCTGTATTCGAAACCCTAAAAGGGGAATTCGGACGCTATCCAAATGCAACATTTATAGATGTTACGAGTGTAAAAACTAAACTTCATGTTGAAATAGAGGCCATATCGGGTTTGTTTGAAAGGTTTGTAGGAACTCATCCTGTTTCCGGTAGAGAGTCGGGCGGTCCCCAGTCAGCTCGAAGTGACCTATTCGATGGTCGAGCGTGGGTAATCACTTCAGATAAAAAAGAGAGTACGGAACCCATTCGAATGGCTGAGGAGTTGATTCGAGTTCTCGGAGGCGTGCCTTATCAAATGACCCCTGCGGAGCACGATCAACTCTTTGCTCGAATTTCACATCTGCCCCAAGTACTTAGTACCTCGCTGGCTGCCGCAGTGGAAACGGTGGGGGAGTCAATAGATCTAGCAGGTCAGGGCCTTCGTGACATGTTGCGTTTATCAGGCTCCAAGGCGGAATTGTGGGGCGAGATTCTCTTCGCAAATAGCGGTGAAGTTCTGGAATCAATTAATGAGCTGAAGCTGAAAATTTCCGAGATTGAAAGAGCGATACAGCAAGGCGATACAAAACAACTAGCCTCCATTTTTGCTACCGCAAATGCAGTACATGGGAAACTGAGCGGCAAACATGGTTTGCGACCTCGCGAGTATTCCTATTTGAATGTTGTCATTGAGGATAAACCAGGACAACTCGGAGCGCTTTTTAATGAGTGCGCTGAGATTGATGCTAACGTTGAAGACCTTGCTCTAGAGCACTCACCAAAGCAGGAGACAGGTCTCATAAGACTAGCTCTATTCGAATCTCATGCGGAGAAATTGCGGCTGCATCTGCTAAATAAGGGTTGGAGAGTTCACCGTCAATGACAACTTCCGCTACTTATCTCGGTAAACAAATCATCGTAGCTATGGATGGCCCTAGTGGTTCAGGTAAATCATCTACTTCAAAAGGTTTGGCAAAGCGAGCCGGATGGAGCTATTTAGATACTGGAGCGCTATATCGTGCCGCTACTTGGTTAAGTTTAGAAAAGAACTTGGATACACCAACGTCCTTGATTGAAGCGCTGCGCAATGATCCAATTAAATTTATTACTGATGCAAGCAATCCTCGAATCTTTGTTGGCGCCAAAGAACTAACCACTGAGATAAGAGAAGAACGAATCAACCAAAAGGTAAGTCAAATCAGCGCTTGGCCGGAACTGCGAAATGAACTACTTTCGCTGCAAAGAGAGATAATCAGAAAAGCTGAGCTAGGGATAGTGGTAGAGGGACGAGACATCGGAACCGTTGTTGCCCCGGGCGCACAGCTCAAAATTTACCTTCAAGCCGATATTGAAGCTCGAGCTAACCGGCGCAAAAGTGAGTTTAATTCGCTAGAAATAGAGATTAGTGAAGACTCAAGCGTGGCCGATAGCTTGGCTGCACGCGATGCGATTGATAGCACTCGTGAAGCCTCGCCACTAAGGCGCGCACCGGATGCGCTCTTGATTGACTCTACCCACTTATCTCTGGAAGAGACCATTGACTACATATGGAACATTCTTAAGCAACGATCGCTCTTGGGTTTGCCCGTAGTTGCAGTCGTTGGTCGCCCCAATGTGGGAAAGTCAACGTTGGTTAATCGAATAATCGGAGGGCGTGAAGCGATAATTGAAGACACTCCCGGAGTCACTAGAGATAGAGTGAAATACGACGCGGAGTGGAATGGCAAAAAGTTTACCCTGATGGATACGGGTGGCTGGGAGCCAACAGCCGAGGGTATCGCTTTGAAAATTTCAGATGCTGCCCAGAGCGCAATCGGCGAAGCGGATCTACTTCTCTTTGTAGTGGACGCGCATGTAGGTGCACAGAGCGAAGATCAAGAGCTGGTAAATATTCTTCGAAAAAGCAAGGTCGATGTCATGCTTATCGCCAACAAAGTTGACTCGGAGAAGGACGAGTTGGATGCTCATCAACTTTGGAACATTGGTTTGGGTGAACCACACTTCGTCTCGGCGGCTCACGGTAGGGGTTCTGGTGATTTACTCGACAAAATCGTTGCGCGCCTTCCCGAGGTGGGTCGTGGACGAATCTCCGATGGTTTTAGGAAGATTGCAATCGTTGGTCGACCAAATGTCGGGAAAAGTAGTCTGCTGAATTCCTTTGCCGGTAGTACACGTGCACTCGTAGATGATGCGGAAGGAACAACGAGAGATCCAATTGATGAGTTGATTGACGTTGATGGAAAAACCTGGCGCTTCATTGATACAGCAGGCATAAGACGTAGAGCTCATCAAGCAAGCGGAACTGATTACTACGCCGCGCTTAGAACCGAACGAGCGATTGAGAACACGGAAGTTGTGGTTGCGGTACTTGATGCCACCGCCCAAATGACCGAGCAGGATTTAAGAATCATCGCTATGGCCGAGGAATCAGGCAAGGCTCTGGTCATTGTGATGAACAAATGGGACTTGCTTGATGAAGATCGCCGATTGCAACTAGAACGAGAGATAGATCGAAATCTAGATCAAGTTACCTGGGCCGAGCGGATTAACCTCTCAGCTAAGACCGGCTGGCATAAAGATCGCTTGATACCCGCGGTAGAGCGCGCCCTCGCTGGCTGGGAGTTCCGAGTTCCTACGGGACGGCTAAATGCTTTTATGGGACAGCTTGTGAGTTCAAACCCACCCCCTGTGCGCGGCGGGAAACAACCGAAAATTCTCTTTGCTACACAGGCAGGCATAGAACCGCCAACATTTATTATCTTCGCAAGCGATTTCCTAGAGTCTAGCTATAGACGTTTCATTGAAAGACGTCTAAGGGAAGAGTTTGGTTTTGCAGGATCGCCGATTCGAATTTCGGTCCGGCTTAGGGATCGTTGATTTTGCCTTCATTGACCGAGGTACTATTTCATTACGGGACGTAGCGCAGCTTGGTAGCGCACATGGCTGGGGGTCATGTGGTCGGAGGTTCAAATCCTCTCGTCCCGACCAGTTCGTCCAGAGATGGGAATTTCTCAAAAGAGTCGAGCTCTAGAGCGAGGGGAAGATGCTCACCATTCCAAATGCGCTGACCCTCCTTCGGGCAGCCGGCATCCCGATTTTCTTATACCTAACCTGGCAAGAACGCTATCCGCTAGCGGTATTGACCCTCATGTTTGCAGGCGCCACAGACTATTTCGACGGAAAGCTTGCCAGAGCGCTTAACCAAGAGAGCCGCTTGGGTGAACTCCTCGATCCTGCGGTCGACCGTCTCTACATCGCGACCGTCTTGATAGCAATGTTCATCACCGGCGCGATTCCAGTTTGGGTACTAGTTTCGATCATCGCACGCGATCTAATCCTCGGCTTCTTGCTTCTTGCCATGAAACGCTCAGGGCTTGCTCCGTTTAAGGTTACATATCTCGGCAAAGCGGCGACCTTCAATCTTCTTTACGCGCTGCCCATGCTCCTATTAACTTATTCAACACTTGATAATCTCTCTAACATTGCTTTTATCTTCGGATGGGCCTTTGCGGGATGGGGGATAGGTCTGTATTTGTGGACCGGCGCCCAATACGCTAGAACTGGTCTAAGAGAGTTGCGCACAAAACGGAAATTTGGCCAGGGATTTTGAAATTGAAAAGGGAAAGTAGGTTTTAGTGAGTAGCGTTCCAAGTCACCTGAAATACACCAAAGAGCATGAATGGGTCGAAGAAGTTTCTCCCGGACGCTACCGAGTGGGCATTACTGATTACGCGCAGGGCGCGCTAGGTGACATTGTTTACCTCCAAATGCCTAAAATCGGTGAATCAATCGACGCGGGGAAAGTTTGCGGTGAAGTGGAGTCCACTAAGAGCGTCTCGGAAATCTATGCTCCAATCTCCGGAACTGTTGCCGCGGTGAATAGCGATTTGGATTCCGCTCCAGAAACCATTAACTCTGAGCCTTACGGAAGAGGGTGGCTCTTTGAGGTAGAAGTTTCGGCACAAAACCAACTTTCCGAGCTTCTATCACCAGAGGCATATAGCGCACTTACCGCTTGACTCACCCAAACCTCCACCATAGGGTGAGCCTTAAGTGAAACTTAAGGTTTAGGGGGAGGAAATCGTGGTCGCCGCTGCTGATAGCAGAAAAGATTTAACTACCACGATCCATCTCACCGCACTTCGCTCAGTTGAAAGTTCGCTCTCTCGGTTAATCCAAGAATCAGGCCCGGAATTAACTGAGGTCCTGAACGCATTGGCCGATGACGCTGCGATGCTCGTTTCATTAATTGGACCTAGCAAAGGAGCGCGCTTCCTCCTTGAGCCACAAGTAACTCAAATTGGAAGGGCGACCACAAACGAAATTTTCTTAGATGATGTCACAGTCTCAAGGAAGCATGCCCAGGTTGCTAAAAGTGGCAAGAGTTATCTCTTGAAAGATTTGGGAAGTTTGAATGGAACATATTTGAACGGTGAATTGGTCACAGAGAAGATCCTTGCTGATGGCGATGAGCTTCAGATTGGAAAATACAGGATGCATTTCTTTCAGGGTGGAAAGGTAAGAGCATGAGCGTTCCGGCACGCGCCTACTTAAGTATTGGCGAAGTTCTTTCAAAGCTACGTGGAGATTTTCCAGATATAACAATTTCCAAAATCCGCTTCCTTGAGTCAGAAGGCTTGATAGAGCCACAACGCACTCCATCGGGATATCGGAAATTCACAACCCCAGATTTAGAGAGATTGCGCTATGTCCTCCTTGCGCAAAGAGATCAGTATCTTCCTTTGAAAGTTATTAAGGAGAATTTAGATGCTTTAGATCGCGGTTTGGAGCCTGCTCAAACTCCCGGAAGTAGCCCAACGCCAAGGATGCTCCCGGTAGATGCCACTGTTTCGCCCTCTGCTTTTGCAGAACAGAGTGATCTGCGACTTTCCCGTGATGAATTGTTGAAGAGTTCTGGAATTGATGAGGAACAATTAGGCGAACTCGAGAGCTACGGACTCGTCCAGGCTCGAGGAAAGCACTTTGACGGCGATGCGCTTATGGTTGCAAGAGTTGTCGGAGAGTTGGCAGCTTTCGGAATAGAGGGCCGTCATCTCCGTGCATTTAAAGCAGCAGCAGATCGGGAGGTTGGTTTAGTGGAACAAGTCATCACGCCGCTTCTTCGCCAGAAAAATTCGGATTCAAAAGCCCGTGCCGAAGAGGTTGCCCGCGAAATCGCCTCGCTTTCAATCAGACTTCACGCCTCACTCGTTAGAGCCGGCCTTCATAGAGCGAGATGAATTTTCACGCACTTGATGTGATCGGCGTTCGGGTTGAAATGCCCTCGAACCAACCGATAGTCCTTCTCAAGGAAATCGGCGGGGTTCGATATTTACCCATTTGGGTTGGAGCCGTTGAGGCAACTTCGATTGCTTTCGCCCAACAAGGAGTCCAGCCGCCTCGTCCGTTAACCCATGACTTGATGAAGGATTTACTGGCATCGCTAAATGCAAACGTCGATTCGATTCATCTCACTGAACTGCGCGACGGGGTTTTCTACTCCATGATCAATCTCGCCGGGGGAGTCTCAGTATCTGCTCGGCCAAGCGATGCGATTGCGTTAGCTCTTCGAACCGGGTCACCAATCTTGGGCAGCGAGGATCTGCTAGCTCAAGCCGGGATAGAGATACCGGATCAAGCCGAGGACGAAGTGGAGAAGTTCAAGGAGTTCCTTGAGGGGATAAATCCCGAGGATTTTCAGCCTTAGAACTCTAAAGTATTACTAGAGATTTAGAGTGTGTCGGTAATTGATGTCCGCCTTTTCAAGTCTTACCGTTAAGCCACTCAAGTGAGAGGCTTCCCCCCATGACATCGCTGCCAGGTTCCGACGAGATTGGCTACCGTGGTGCAACGGCCTGTACAGCGGCAGGGATTTCCTACCGCCAACTCGATTATTGGGCGCGTACTGGCTTAGTTGAACCGACTGTACGTTCAGCGGCCGGATCTGGTTCACAGCGCCTTTACGGTTTCCGAGATATCTTGGTTTTGAAAGTTGTCAAACGGCTACTTGATGCCGGTGTCTCCCTACAGAATATTCGAAGCGCGGTCTCCCATCTTCGGGAACGGGGGATTGAAGATTTAGCGCGCATAACTCTTATGAGTGATGGTGCTTCGATTTATGAATGCACCAATTCAGAGGAGATTTTTGATCTCCTACAAGGTGGGCAAGGCGTTTTTGGAATAGCTGTTGGCAAGGTGTGGAACGAAGTTGAAGGCACTCTTACCCATCTACAAGGGGAGGATCTTCAAAGCGGCAGCGTCCATCCTGGAGAAGGAAGCGATGAGCTGGCTCTCCGTCGCAAGATGCGCGGGGTCTCTTAACCCGTCATAGATTGAGTTAACGGCCTATTCTTCTCGCCGTGGCGCGGAAGAATTTTGCAGACCGGCATATTGGACCATCTGATGATCAAGTTGGAACCATGTTGCACGAGTTGGGGTATTCAGACCTAACAAAATTCATCGCGGATGTCCTACCAGAAACCATTAAGTTAGATGAGATTTTTGGAGCATCGCTTCCAAAACCTATTTCCGAGCCGGAAACAATTTCACAATTGCGTAGTCTGGCCGAGAAGAATCAAGTTCTTCATTCACTAATTGGGATGGGTTATTACGGAACTCACACGCCACCGGTTATTCTCCGAAATGTTCTGGAAAATCCCGCTTGGTATACGGCTTACACCCCCTACCAACCAGAAATTTCTCAAGGAAGATTGGAAGCGCTCTTCGCTTTCCAGACCATGGTTAGCGATTTAACCGGCTTAGATATCGCAAACGCTTCGATGCTCGATGAGGCTACAGCTGCCGCCGAAGCTATGACCTTGGCGAGAAGGGCTTCTAAGAGCCCTGATGAGGCGATTTTCCTAATTGATGCCGCGGCGCATCCTCAGACCAAAGCTGTGGTGCAAACCCGGGCTAAACCGTTAGGAATAATCGTCAAGGAATTTGAAGTAAAGAACTTGGCAAATGAAATAGAGAACTCAAATTGTTTTGCAATTTTGGTCCAATATCCGGATACCGTTGGAGCTCTGCCTGAACTTGTAGATCTCATCGCCGTTGCAAAAGAAAAAAACGCTCTCGTAATCATGGCGAGTGATTTACTTGCCCTGACTCTTATTAAATCTCCGGGGGAGTGGGGCGCTGACATTGCTGTTGGTTCAGCCCAACGGTTCGGAGTTCCAATGGGATTTGGTGGACCGCATGCGGGATTCCTTGCCGTCCGCGAAGGTTTGGAACGTTCGCTCCCCGGGCGATTGGTAGGCCAGAGCATTGATAATGCAGGAAATCCTGCCCTCCGCTTAGCTCTGCAAACTAGAGAGCAACATATACGACGTGATAAAGCAACTAGCAATATTTGTACTGCTCAAGTATTGCTTGCAAACATCGCTGCGCTATACGCCGCTTGGCACGGCCCCGAAGGTTTACGTGAGATTGCAGTTCGGATTCATAATCAAGCTCGGAGTTTTGCTGGCTACTTGAAGCGCTCCGGTTTCACATTACTAAGTAAGACCTTCTTTGACACAGTTTCCTTTAAAGCTGAAAATCCTAAAGCAATGCTTGATAGCGCCGAGCGAGTGGGGATAAATGTGCGCTTAATATCTGGCGGGATTAGCGTTGCATTTGATGAGACTACGGAGACAACAACAATCGAGAAATTGATTCGAGCTTGGGGATTGGCGAGTGAGAGAGGGGAGAGCTTTGGCGGCCTTAATGACCTAAGGAAGAGTTCATACCTTACGCACCCAATTTTCAATTCTTATCACTCCGAAACCGCAATGCTTCGATATATCCGAACTCTCTCAGATAGAGACTTAGCGTTGGATCGCACCATGATTCCGCTGGGCTCATGCACTATGAAATTGAACGCAACTACCGAGATGGAATCGATTACCTGGCCCGAATTCGCAAATCTCCACCCATTCTCACCGAACGCCCAGAGCGCCGGGACGCGCCAACTAATAAAGGAACTTTCCGATTGGTTAGTTGAGATAACGGGATATGACGCTGTGTCGTTACAACCAAATGCCGGATCCCAAGGCGAGTTCGCCGGTTTGCTCGCAATTCGCAACTTCCTCGATTCCAAGGGGGAGACGGGGCGCGATATCTGCCTAATCCCATCGAGCGCTCATGGCACAAATGCCGCAAGTGCGGTCATGGCTGGGATGAAAGTGGTTGTTATTGCATGTGATGACCATGGAAATGTTTCGCTGGAGGATTTGCGGGCCAAGATTGTTGAATATGGTCATCGATTAGCCGCTCTTATGGTGACATACCCATCAACTCATGGAGTATTCGAATCTGAAATAAGCAATATCTGCGCCATGATCCATGATGCAGGGGGACAGGTTTATGTTGACGGCGCCAATCTCAATGCCCTAGTTGGATTGGCAAAACCTGGAAAATTCGGCGCTGATGTCTCTCACTTGAATCTTCATAAAACTTTCTGCATTCCGCATGGAGGCGGAGGTCCGGGCGTAGGACCAGTAATCGCTCGCAGACACCTTGCAGCTCATCTTCCGAATCATCCACTCGATGTAACGGCAGGTCCGCTTACAGGGCCTGGCCCAATTAGCGCGGCGCCTTTTGGGTCAGCGCTGATCCTGCCCATTTCGTGGGCGTATATCCGCATGATGGGCGCAGAAGGCTTGAAGCGAGCAACCGAAGTTGCGATTCTGTCCGCTAATTACATTTCAAAGAAATTGGAACCGTACTTCCCGACGCTTTACAAAGGGGATACCGGTTTTATCGCTCATGAATGCATTATTGATATTCGTGAAATAACGAAGAGTACGGGTGTAAGCGTTGATGACATCGCTAAGAGATTGATGGATTTTGGCTTTCATGCGCCAACCATGAGTTTCCCAGTAGCTGGTACTTTGATGATCGAGCCAACCGAGAGTGAAGACATTGCCGAGATTGATCGATTCATCGAGGCGATGAGATTGATAAAAGGCGAAATTGATGAAATTGCCAGCGGGAAAATCTCTGTCGAGGAGTCGGCGCTGAGGAATGCTCCTCATACAACTGAAACCATTGTTGGCGAGTGGAACCGTCCATATAGTCGCGAGAAGGCCGCTTTCCCAGCCGGGATCGATCACGGAATGGCACGGAGAGGTAAGTACTGGCCAACCGTCGGGCGCATTGATGGGGCATATGGGGATAGGAACCTCGTATGCGCCTGCGAACCAGTAGAGGCGTTAGCGATAAATTAGTTTACATAATGTCAATTATCGGCTAAATACTGAGCGTCGACTTACGGCTAAGGCGGCCAAGAAAACCCCCACCCAGGCCCAGCTGCCAATTCGGGAGGCCAAGGATCTCTCTTCGTGGGTTTCAAGATTCATCTCTAGCGTTCCTGCTTTGAATTGCTCGAGTGACTTCACAATTTCACCTTTTGAATCTACATGCGCCGTAAATCCGGTCGTACTAACTACCGAGAAATCTCGTTGAAACTCCGCGGCTCTAGCCCTGATTATTTGAAGTTGCTGCCGGGCTTGAGGTGATTTCCCGAAAGTCGCGTTATTTGTCTGGGCTACGACAAATTCAGCCTTTGATAGACCTTCTCTAATGAAATCATCGTCCAATACTTCAAAGCAGATCACCGATTGGAATGTTCTCCCGGAAACCTGATGATGAATCCATTCTTTTCCTGGTTGGAAATCTTTAACTCGTTTGGCTTCTGCAGAAACGAACTCGGCTACCTTACGAATTGGGATGTATTCACCAAACGGGGCTAAATCCTGTTTGACATACATACTCTCGATTTCACTTTTTTCATTGTAAAGAATTGAAACGTTTTTTGGTCCAAGATTCTCCCGTAAAACTGCGCCAACCAATAATGGCTTACCAATCTCGGCAATTGTATTTTGGATAATCAGCGCGGCTTCCTGATTCTTTAGCGGATCAATATCCGAAGCGTTCTCCGGCCAGACAACAAGATCGGCCTCATTGATAGATTCAACGGTTGCTTCCGCATGACGGGTTAGGACCGAGAGAGCACGTTTGTTGTAATCAAAGCCCAACTCATCAACTCCCCCTTGTACCGCAGCTACTTTTATAGAACCCGTTGAAGCAGGTAATGGAATAAAAACACCAATTAGGAGCGGAATTGGAAAAAGTGCCATAGTTTTTACTTTAAAAATTGCAAAGAGCGAGGCGAGGAAAACAACAGTAAATGTGACACCTGCTACGCCGACTACGGAATAGAAACCCGAGAGATATTCAACCTGGGTGTGTCCCACCCTTCCCCATCCAAAGCCACCAAAGGGCCACTTCATCCGAACAATTTCAATTAAGGTAAAGAAAGCGGCGAAGAGAAATACCGATGAGATATTTCGCTTCCATGAAAAAAATCCAAGGCTGGTGAAAATAGTCGTTTGAAGTAGGGCGAGACTGACCCAGGGCACCCATCCAACGTATGAACCGGACCAGTGCAATAGCGGTAAAAAGAAGGCCAGTCCCGCGAAGAATGAAAGAACTATGCGCTCGCGCAGCTCTTTATCAATCATTGATCTGTAAAAGAGCGCTGCACCAATGTACGGCCCGAAGGCAAACTCCAATGGCGCAAAGCCACCCCATAAGAAAAAACCAGCGAGAATTGTCAGCGCTATTGCCACCCTAGAGCCGCCTTGAGTCTCGTAAAGCTAGTGGTAAGTCCATGTTCTGCAGTGAGTTTCTCTAGCATCTTTGAGTCTTCGGCGCGATTCGGAATTTTGAAATCCACTTTGGGTAACGAAATGTTGGTAGCGCAAGAAACTAACTCTTCGACGATCGCCGCATATGAATTATCTGCAAGAATTTTCTTCCGATGAATCTCGCGTAAATTGGTATCACCTGATTTGGCGGCGTTTACTACTTCATTGATCGAGCCAAAGTTTGATGCTATTTCGGCGGCCCCCTTTTCCCCAATACCCTTGATGCCAGGTAGACCATCTGAAGCATCTCCGCGGATCATCGCAAAGAGTCCGTATCGCTCCCCCGGGATTGAGTATTTCTTTGCAATCCAAGATGTATCGACCAAGTCGTGGGCGCTAATTCCCTTGGCGAGATAGACAACCTTTACATCACGAGCATCATCTACTAGCTGAAAAAGATCTCGATCACCAGTTACGACTCTTACGGGGCCTGATTCACGTTTAGCGAGCGTGGCGATCACATCATCAGCTTCATAATCATCGGCTCCAATTATTTGAACTCCTAGTGATTCAAAGAAATCAAGAATGATCGGAACCTGTGGAGTAAGTAGATCTGGCTCCTCTTCCTCTTCGCCACTTTCATCCAATCGATTTGTTTTGTATTCTGGAAAGAGTTCTACTCGCCAAGATGGCCGCCAATCGCCATCTAGACAGATGGCGAGACGATCTGGTCGGTAAGAATTGATAAGCCGAGCGGTCATATCGATGAACCCCTTTACGGCATTTATGGGTTCACCCTTGGGCGAGAGCAGTGTGTCGGGCATCCCGTAATAAGCTCGATACCAGAGCGATGCGCTGTCAATCAGCATCAATGTCATGCGACCACCGCCGAGTAAGCAACTACCCCTCGGTCTATCCGCTTCATCGCTTCGCGCGCCAACGTCGCCAATTCACTTCGCGCATTCATGAGTTGTCCGAGTAAATCAATAATCTGCCGCATATTACGTACAAAATCCCCCACTGGAATTTCCGTCTCGCGAAGAATGGAGTGCAACGAGTTGCCATTTGCCCAACGATACGAACTCCAAGCCAAATCGAAATTTGGCTCACGTTGCGGGTTCAATCCCTCGCTCTCTTCCAAGTAAACCAATTTGGACCAGGTCGAGATACAAGCTTTAACGGGATTTTCTAAACTCTTTGGAATCCTAGGGATCTTGCTTCGCTCGCCACGTCCTTCAAAAATCAATCCTGAAAGTAATCCCACCAAATCGGCTGGAGATGTGGCAGAGAAAACGTCTTGAAAAATCATCTCCGTGAGTAACAAATCGCTCTCGGCATAGATGCGGGTCAGTGAAACCCCTTTGTCGGTTAACTTTTCTCCTTCCACGTAGCCGAGTTCTTCCAAGATTGAACTCACTCGGTCGAAGGTACGCGGGATTACGTTGGTTCTATTCTCCATTCGGGAGCGCAAGCCTTCAGTTTCTCTCAACAATCGCTCTCCTCGCTCATGATGGCGAGCGTGGCTCTCTCTTTCCGGACACTGGTGGCAGGAATGCGCCTTTAACGCCTTTCTGTGAAAAGCAATCTCTTCCTCGATATCCCGGCGATTTCTTCGTTTCTCACCGCGGCCTGGTCGTTGAGATGCGCTTTGCTCCAACTTTTTTATTGCAAAGCGGTGCGCCATGTACTCTGAAAAATCGCCTAAGTGACAGGCCCCCTCTCCAGAAATTCTGCTTATCGCATCTTCGTTCTTGGCAATCTGTTTCAATAGACCGGAGACGCTATGGTCTGCTTGAAACTGGGCAAAAGATGCCGCTAGTGATTTTCTAGCTCGTTCCTTTCCGAAACGTGAGATTAAATTCGCTGACATGTTGTAGGTTGGAGAGAACGAGGACTTCAGCGGATAGGTACGAGTACTTGCAAGGCCTGCCGCCAAGGAGCTATCAATCTGCTCGCTCCAAAGAACAACGGCATTACCTTCAATATCAATACCGCGACGCCCCGCTCTTCCCGTGAGTTGGGTGTACTCCCCCGGCGTAACTGCGACATGACTCTCACCGTTCCACTTGATCAACTTCTCCAAGAAGACGGTTCTGGCTGGCATATTGATTCCAAGCGCAAGAGTTTCGGTAGCAAAAACGAGTTTAATGAGACCTTGTTGGAAGAGTTCTTCCACAGTTTCTTTAAACATTGGCAACAAACCAGCGTGATGTGAAGCAATCCCTCTCTCCAGAGCTTGAGACCATTCATGAAACCCCAGAATTCCAAAGTCCTCGTGCGGCAGTTCAGCGGTCTTCCGAGCAATCACGGATTGAATGATTTCTCGCTCATCACTTGTGGTTAGGGAAATGCCATCTCGAATGCATTGCGAAACAGCAGCATCGCAACCGGCTCGGGAAAATATGAAGTAGATGGCTGGCAGATACTGTCGCTCATGTAGTTTCCAAATGATCTCCGGCCTCGTTGGGGCCTTTATCGAGGAGAACGAACGACCGCCAGTCCGCGAATTGCCGGGAATGCGGCGCGCTGAACTCCGCTCTAGCCGTATCAATTCCGGGTTGACTCGACCATCATCAACGAAGAGATCTAGGAGTCGATTACCAATCAGGATGTGTTGGTAAAGCGGGACCGGGCGAATCTCAGAAAGTACAACCTCCGTTTCGCCTCTAACATTTTTAAGCCATGCACCGAACTCTTCAGCATTAGATACCGTTGCCGATAGTGAGATTACTTGTATCCGTTCCGGTAGATGGATAAGGATTTCCTCCCACACTGCGCCACGGAATTTGTCTGCTAAGAAGTGAACTTCATCCATGACTACATAGCCGAGGTTCTCTATCCCTTCGGGTCTGGCATAGATCATGTTGCGCAAAACTTCAGTCGTCATGACCACAATAGGTGCGTCTCCGTTGATGGATGAGTCGCCGGTTAACAAACCAACGCTGGCCTCACCGTGAACCTTACAAAGTTCGGCGAATTTCTGATTGGAGAGCGCCTTTATGGGTGTCGTGTAAAAGCATCGCTCCCCTTTTTGTTCCGCCATGAATGCGGCAAACTCACCAACAATCGTCTTCCCAGCTCCTGTAGGAGCAGCGACGAGAACGCTCTTTCCATCTTCAACATGTTGACAGGAGGTAGTTTGAAAATCATCAAAAGGAAACTCGTATCGACTCGTGAATTCGTTTGTAAGCGGATACTTGTTTCGCCGTTTAGCCGCCACTAAACGTTCAGCTGGAGAAAGACTCATGTTCGCAACCAAGTTTGGAGGGCCCCAGGAACAATCTCAGCTGTTATCGGTAATGGTCCGATACGTTCACCATCTGCATAGGCAATTGCTACAGAGTTAATTGAAACTTCTCTGCCTTGAAGAATCTTAACTTTGGGATGTGTGACATGGGTGCCTTTAAACACTCTTGGAAAAACTTTCAAAAATTCAAATTTAGAAACCGGCTCAAGGATTATGAGATCGAAGAGCCCGTCCTTGATATCTGAGTTGGGACAGATCTTCATTCCCCCGCCATAGCTGATTCCATTCGCAATCGCTATCAACATCGCGCGCGTCGTCAGCCGTTCTCCATCAATGCAAATCTCATATTCCAAAGGTTTGAAAACAGGTAGTTCAAGCAACATCGCCAAGTCATATTTTATTTTGCTTCGGATTCGCATTCGATTTGCTCGCTCATTCACCATCGAGTCAAAACCCGTGCTGAGAATCTCGGCAAAGTACTTCCCTTTTACTCTCCCGAGATCTACTGATGTTGAGGGATGATTGAGTGCGTATCTAAGGGCTGAAACGGGTGATTCCAAATCTAGATTCATCGTTCTCGCGAAATCGTTCCCAGTCCCAGCCGGAACAAGAATCAGCGGCACTTTAGTTTCCGCAAGCTCTTGTATTGCAAGATGAACCATTCCATCCCCGCCCACAACGATTACGGATTGCGGCTTTTTCTCTTGAAGCGCAGAGCGCAAGTTCAATGCCGCGCTTTCATAACTCGTGCCGGAGATATCAGAGAAAGCTAAATCCCGAGCCTTCAATTCCTCAATTACTTGAGAAGTGACGCTTCGACCCTTTCCAGCCCCAGATGTTGGATTGGATAGAAGAAGGAGCATGACTAGGTGAGCTAGATGGACTCGGGTGAGTCAATTGCTTCTACCTCATCAACGCCAGAAGCCTCATCGTCTGCGAACCTATTTCGCTTCCGATCGCGTTTCTTATCAACGAGCAAGGCAATACCACCGGCTCCGTAGTAAAGAAGTATCAAGGGCACAGCGAGCGCTGCCATTGATAGTGGGTCAGCGGTGGGCGAAAATGCGGCGACAAAGAAGGTGATTCCAAAGATAGCGAAACGCCAAGGTTTCAAAATTGATCTACCGCTTAAAACACCAATCAAATTAAGAGAGACAAGAAACACAGGCAACTCGAAGGCGATTCCAAAAATTAAGATGAGTCGGAGAACAAAGTCAAGGTAATCATCGAATCTAATCAGGTTATCTAACGCATCTGGGGTGAAGCCAAAGAGCACTTTTATCGCTAGAGGAAGAACTATGTAAGCCAGAGTTGCACCCAATGCAAAGAATGGCGTTGCCGCAACTATGAAGAA
Source organism: Candidatus Nanopelagicaceae bacterium (assembly GCA_018882735.1). Lineage (GTDB taxonomy): Bacteria > Actinomycetota > Actinomycetes > Nanopelagicales > Nanopelagicaceae > MAG-120802. The sequence continues at coordinate 15,262 of VERH01000010.1, read as the reverse complement.
GACAGAGTTGCGCTTCTCTTTCCAAGAAAGAGCAGGAGCAATGAACGCCCACAATTGATAGAGCCAGAATGGCGCCGAGAGAATTACGCCCGTAAGAAACGAGACTTTTAATTGCAAATTCAATGGCCCTAAAACTCCGGCGATGTAAAGAGCGCCACATTCAGCAGAATCAGTTGCCTGGGCAGCTCTTAAGTCACAGACTGGCGATGAAAGAGTCGCAATGATCTCCCCGTAGTAGATCCAACCTACGATGGCAAAGAGGAATATAAACAAGGCCGACTTAATGACCCGCCCACGAAGTTCACGCAGATGGTCAAGCAGTGGCATGGTTCCACGACTAGAAGTAGACACTTTCACCTCACCGCCATTTCTTATTGCGGTTCTTGCAAGTCACTTACTAATTTGCTGACTTACCCTCTTCATCTGTTTTCTTCTCATCCTTGTTCAGTTCTTTTACTTCACTCTTAAAGATTCGTAGCGATCTACCGAGCGCACGAGCTGAGTCTGGGAGGCGCTTTGCCCCAAAGAGGATGACGACAACAAGGATTAATAGAAGCCAATGTGATGGTTCGCGTAAACCGAACATGCTACCTCCTGGAAACGATGGTCGAACGCTATCACGACCTACTAGGCGCCACTCACCTAGTCTGGTTTGCTGTAGTTTTTCAGCGACTCCCCAGCCAGAAACGCAACTCTCGCGCGAATTCGGTCTGGACTCTCAACTAAAAGTTCGCCACCTTCAGCTAAGGCGCTGCGGACTAGCCATTCATCTTGAAAGATGTCAATAAGGAAGCGATCCTCGCGCTTCTCTAGCTGCGCATGGTTTTCCCTGATGAATCGGTTGTCTTCGGAGGATCGCAGTATGGCTTTGGTGATCACTTCCGCTTCAGCGGAAGTTGTCCTAATCGAATCCTCATCTATCAAATTAACCGATTTCATATTCGCAAGATTAAATGTGCGGATACCGTTGCTCGCATCGCACCAAGCTTCAATCAACGTACGGTGAGACTCCGGAATCACTCTTGTTACAGAAATCTTCCGTTCGGTCACTTCAGATTTTGTTGGATTGAGATAGGTAATGAGAAGTTTCTTACCTTGCGAGATGGAGTCGGAAACTACCTTTAACTTAGTTCGTTCAGCATCACTCGCAAAAGAAATTGCTTCATTTGGTACTTGGTCAGTGAAGAGCCGAGTAAATTTCTCACGTAAAACTCTAACCTTGACTCTCTTTGAATCTGGTAACAACTCTTCCAGAGCCGCAAGAGCGACTCGAATAAGTAGGGCTTCTGTTTGAGAGAATCGCCTAGGAGAATCCAAGTTTTGCGGCTCACGCAATGAAACTATTCCGTCATCTATCGAAAGGTCAATCAACTCCAGCGGTGTGTACCCGGGAAGACCGCACATGAAAAGCAGGTCGAGATCTTTAACAATTTCGGAGACCGTTACATTGAACTGATCTGCTACTTCCCTCAAGGTGATGCCAGGGTTGTTATGAAGGAAGGGAACGAGATCGATTAACCGAATTGCGCGCGCTGCTGCTGTTTCAACCATGATTTCGTACCAATTTCTCCAAGCGCGCTACGACTGCTGAACGAAGCTCGGCCGGTTCTTCTACGACGGCATCTGGCCCCAGCCAAAGAATTTCCCTAAGCGCTTGCTCTTGATCTTTGAAGTCGATGTGAAGTAGATCCCAGTCATCATCCAATTGTGTTATTGATCCCGGCATGTTCCTTAAGTTTAAAGCAAGCGCACGTCGTACTCTAACTTTAACCGAGTACTCCCCCGGCTTTAGCATCACTAGGTAATCCTTAATACTGAAATCCGCAGGGATTACATAAGAGTTACTTGAACTAGAAGTCTCTATCCGAGAGCTGATTCGTGATAACTTGAAAACGCGAACATCGTCACGGTCTAAATCTTCTCCTACGAGATACCAACTTCCACGCCATGCGCTAAGTCCTAAGGAATTTACTCGTCGATTCTCACTCTTGGAGGCTCCCTCTTTCTGATATGAAAAGGTAACTGTCTTGCGCTCACTTAAAGCTTCAAGTAACTCAGATAATCCATTTTCGACGACATTGATCTCGGAGAGTCGAAATTCCTCGGGCGTTAATGGCGAAACTGCTAGTGAGTTAATGCGACGATTCAAAGAATAGGTTGTATCGACAAATTCGGAATCGGCAATCAGACCCAGCGCGAGTGAAACTAGGCCTAGCTCCTCAGAATCAAATTTCTCTCGTAGCTGAAAGAGTTCTGGTCTAATTCGGTACCCAACCTCATCCTCGAAAAGTGGATCATGGCTAGCAACTTCAATCTCTATTCCTAACGTTCTGAGATCATCTTTGTCCCGCTCAAACATCCGTTCCTTTGTTTCACCACTTCCGGAGTACCCCGAAACCCTACGGAAAATCTCGCTCTTGGTCATGTATCGCTTTGTGCCGAGCAGAGCCATAGTGAGATTCACCAATCGCTCGGTCTTTGCGCTTGACATGAGGCGCATTATTGCCGGATTTCGTTATAAGGTGCGCTTCATGAAACGTAATCCTTCCTATCTAATTGCCCTCTTTGGCTCACTAATAATTGCGTCAACGCTTCTTGTGGGTTGCACGACCGACGGTGGCGCGCCTTCTGATGCCCCGATGGGACAACAAGAAGAAGGAAGCGCTAACGTTGCGGGCATGCCGAAGGTCTCAGGCGAACTTGGCCAAGAGCCTCAAATTGGAGCGCCCGAGGGAAATCCTCCTAGTGAACTAGTTACGGAAGATGTTTACGTCGGAACTGGTGCAGAAGCTGTTGCCGGCTCCACGCTCACTGTTCATTACACCTTGATGACCTGGTCAAATGGCCAGATCGTTGAAAGTTCATGGATCGGAGACCCAGCCACATTCCCACTGAGTGGAGTAATTCTTGGTTGGCAAGAAGGAATTCCAGGAATGAAAGAAGGCGGACGTAGGCTCCTGGTTATTCCACCGGATTTTGGTTACGGCGAATCCGGAGCTGGCGCATCAATCGCTCCCAATGAAACTTTGATTTTCGTAGTTGACTTAATCAAAGTTAACTAAGAAAAGTTAATTAAGCATCGCTCTCTGAATAAGCTCCCTTAGAGGGCCTTCTGCGCCTTCTAATTGCCTTTACTCCAGGTGCGAGTCGGCGGGCAAAGAGCAAGAATCCAGTATGAGCATTCATTGCATGCTGAGGGCGAACTGCTAATCCTTCGTGATGCCAATTTCGAAGCATTGTTTCAAAACTCTCTGGCTCGGAAAATAGATCAGATTCTTTTACCGCTTCGGCGGTTCTCGAGAGTTGAGTTGTAGTGGCTACATAACAACACAAAACTCCCCCGGGCTTCAAAGCGTCAGCGGAGGTCTTTAAGACATCCCATGGCGCAAGCATGTCCAAAACAACTCGGTCGTAGTCGCCGGAAAACGAAGCGCTCTCAACGCGTCCATTTCGAAGCTGCCAATTCATGGGCGAATCCCCAAAGTAATTCTTCACATTCGACCGAGCGATCTCTAGGAAATCGGGTCGTTCTTCATAGGACGTTAAAACTCCGGAAGTACCGATTGCTCTAAGTATTGAGATAGAAAGCGCTCCACTTCCAGCGCCAGCTTCCAAGACGCGAGCGCCCGGAAAGAGGTCGCAAAATCCAACAATAACGGCCGCATCCTTTGGATAAACAATCGTGGCACCGCGCGGCATCGAAAGTACGTAATCGTTAAGTAGTGGCCTAAAAGCTTGGTAGGAAGTTCCGCTGCTCGAAAGAAGAACTACTCCTTCAGCCTTTCCAATAATCTCATCATGATTGATCCAGCCCTTGTGAGAATGCCATTGATTACCGGGCTGGAGGAAGAACGAGTACATCTTCCCTTTACTGTCCGTAAGTTGCACCCGATCGCCTGCCTTGAATGGCCCACTTCCTAGAACTCTCATAGAACTCAACTCGCAATCTTCGTATGGAAGAGTCCAGCTAAGGATTGAAGATCCAAAGCATCCAAACTATGGCGATGTACAACCTTCTCGCCTTCCGGAAGTGCTGTGAGATGAGGCAATCCAAGTACGTAGCCACCAGAATCAATCGCTGCGCGCATTCCAGTAATCGAGTCTTCGATAATCAAAGTGCGTTCTATATCCACACCTAGGGCTTCGGCAGCTTTTAAATAACCTTCTGGATCCGGTTTTGTGAGAGCAACATCATCTGCCGAACAAGTGAATGAGAAGAAGTCATCTCCAATACTTTTAAGTGCTGCATCCATAATCTTCCTAGTACTAGCCGAAACTAGTGCCATTGGCAGTTGTTCACGATGCATCGATTGAAGAAGTTTTTCCGCACCTACCGTGAAACTAACACCGGCAGATAAGCGTTCAATCATCCGATCAATCAGCAAGAAAGCGAGTTCTAAAGGTTCGTGGCTACCATTGACCCGTGACCGCATGTAGGCATCAACGCGCTCTAATGGACCACCTAAGCAATGCTTAGCATCCTCATCGCTCCAAGTTACCCCTAGTGATTGCATCAATCGATGTTCTTCCTCTATCCAGATGGGCTCAGAATCAATCAAAGTTCCATCCATATCCCATAGGACGGCCTCAAAAGGAAAAGTGGAGTTAATTAGCATTGAAATACTTTGCTTCTGGATGGTGCACGATGATTGCTGAAGTGGATTGCTCCGGATGAAGTTGAAATTCTTCTGATAATTCCACGCCAATTCGCCCCGGTTCTAGTAACTCACAAAGTTGTACTTGCGCCGATAGATCAGGGCATGCTGGGTAGCCAAAGGAATACCTAGACCCTTGGTAACCCTGATCGAGGATGCCTTGCAAAACCGGATCATCGCTATCCCCGACTCCGAGCTCTTGACGTATCCGGGCGTGCCAATACTCAGCAAGCGCCTCAGTTAACTGAACCGATAGTCCATGAAGTTCCAAATATTCTCGATATTCATTGCGTGAGAAAAGTTCGGCGGTCGCTTCACTTACGGATTGCCCCATCGTTACAACATGGAATGAAACAACATCGATCTCGCCACTTTCTTTTGAGCGGAAGAAATCAGATAAACAGAGCCTTCGATCGCGGCGCTGGCGGGGAAATGTGAAACGGACCTTTTCCACCCGCTCTGGCAATCTCTCGTAATCAAGAATTACTAGGTCATTGCCTTCGCTGTAGCAAGGAAAGTACCCATAAACTACGGCAGCGTTTAACCAACCCTTTGATTGGGATTCATTTAACAACATGCGCAATCTTGGACGGCCTTCTTCTTCCGCCATCTTCTCAAATTCGCCCTTCGCCCCACGCAAACCCCATTGCCCCATAAAGAGTGCGCGTTCATCAAGCATCTTTGCATACTCAGCAAGTTGCACACCCTTGACGACTTTTGAACCCCAAAATGGCGCCTTGGGTACGCGGTTATCGGAGGCAACGTCACTTCGTTTGGTATCAATCTCACTTTTTGCATCACCATCACTAACGCGAGTTCTCCGCTCCTTAAGTGGCGGCAAGGTTGCTGAAGTATCGCCGCGTTTCTGTGCCATCAGAGTGTCCATAAGGGAGAGTCCCTCAAAAGCATCCCGCGCATATCGGACAGTTCCCGGAAATTGTGAAGCAAGATCACTTTCGACATAGGTTCGGGTCAAGGCTGCGCCACCTAGAAGTACTGGCCACTTCTCAGCAAGGCCACGTGCATTTAACTCCTCAAGATTCTCTTTCATTATCACGGTCGACTTAACCAAAAGTCCACTCATCCCAATTACATCTACCGAACTGCTTTCGGCCGCCTCAATAATCTGATTGATTGTCTGCTTGATTCCAATATTTACGGTGCGATAACCATTATTAGAGAGAATGATGTCAACCAGGTTTTTCCCAATGTCATGAACATCGCCCTTAACCGTCGCTAACAAGATGGCGCCTCGATCTTGAGAATCGGTTTTCTCCAAATGTGGCTCAAGGAGTGAAACTGCTAACTTCATCACTTCAGCGGATTGGAGAACGAAGGGAAGTTGCATCTCGCCTTTTCCAAATAACTCCCCTACCACCTTCATGCCCTCTAGAAGATGATCATTGATAATGCTTAGCGGGGCGATTCCCGTAGCCATCGCTTCTTGCAGATCACTCTCTAAACCTTGTTTCTCACCATCGATTATCCGGCGTGCCAATCGTTCGCGGATTGGAAGGGCCGCAAGCTCTTCAGCTCGACTCTTCTTGGATGACGTGACTGCAACACCCTCAAATAGCTCTAGGAATCGTGTAAGTGGATCATAAGTGCAGACATCACCCTCAAATATGCGTCGGTCATAAACTAGATCCAACGCCACCTTTAATTGCTCTTCTGGAATTCGATTCATCGGGGAGATCTTCGAGGGATGAACTATCGCTGAATCCAGTCCAGCCTTAACGCACTCAGCAAGAAATACTGAATTCAAAACGATACGAGCAGCAGGATTTAAGCCAAAGGAAACATTGCTAACTCCAAGAGTGGTTTGCACCTCAGGGAATTCGAGTTTGAGAGCGCGAATCGCTTCAATCGTTTCAATCGCATCGCGCCTAGTCTCCTCTTGGCCTGTGGCAATAGGAAAGGTAAGTGTGTCAATGATGATGTCCCCAACGCTAATTCCCCAATTACCGACTAGATCAGAAATTAGTCGTTTGGCGACTCGTAGCTTCCATTCGCGAGTGCGCGCCTGTCCTTCTTCATCGATAGTTAGCGCGATAACTGCCGCACCATGCTCTTTAACAAGCGGCATAATCTTCGCGAAGCGGGAATCGGGTCCATCTCCATCTTCATAATTGACTGAGTTGATTACGCTCCTTCCACCCAATCGCTCTAAACCGGCCTTTAAAACCGGTGGCTCAGTTGAATCGATCACGATAGGAAGAGTCGAAGACGTTGCAAGGCGGCTAGCGAGCTCGCTCATATCGGCGACGCCATCGCGCCCAACGTAATCAACTGATAGATCGAGCATATGAGCGCCATCTCTAATCTGGTCTTTAGCGATCTCTATACATGCTTCCCAATCCTGCGCAAGTAGCGCTTCCCTAAAAGCCTTACTTCCATTTGCGTTTGCACGCTCGCCGATTGCTAAGTAAGTCTGATCCTGACGAAATGGCACAAATTGATAGAGCGAAGAGGCCCCTGGTTCTGGCTTTGGGTTGATCTGTGGAAGCGCTCGCCCCCGGACTTTCGCAACAAGGGCGGCAAGATGTTCTGGAGTGGTGCCACAGCATCCCCCAATCAAATTGAGTCCATATTGATCGACATAATTAGAGAGCGCTTCTGCAAATTCCTTAGGCTTAAGTGGGTAGTAAGCCCCACCATCTTTAAGAATGGGTAAACCAGCATTAGGCATACATGAGATTCCAACTTTGCTGGTCTGGCTAAGTTGTCTCAAGTGCTCGCTCATCTCAGAGGGGCCCGTTGCACAGTTCATGCCAATTAGATCAACACCCAGATTTGAAAGTGCGTTCAAAGCAGCGCCAATTTCCGAACCAAGCAACATAGTTCCGGTTGTCTCAACGGTGACCTGTGCAATTAAAACAATATCTCGATGTGAATTTTCAATGGCCCTACGAGCGCCATTTACTGCCGCTTTTGCTTGGAGTAGATCTTGTGTAGTTTCGATCAGTAAAGCATCACAGCCACCGTCAATCAGACCCTTTGCTGCCTCGCAATATGTGTCGCGCAGTTCTTGATAGGAAACATGGCCGAGCGTTGGCAACTTCGTTCCTGGCCCAATCGAACCAAGCACCCATTTATTTGCACCAAATTCATCCGCCGCTTCCCGCGCGACCTTCGCGCCAGCGAAAGCTAATTCGTAGATTCGTTCTGGGATTCCATATTCACCAAGATTTGCGAGGTTAGCCCCAAAGGTATTTGTCTCGACGGCATCTACTCCGGCCTTGAAATATTGACGGTGAATCTCTTTTATCAGATCAGGCCTGGTTACATTCAGAATTTCATTGCAGCCTTCGTGACCCTCAAACTCCTCAAGAGTGGGGTTTGCGGCCTGGATCATCGTTCCCATCGCCCCGTCAGCGATGACGATCCGTTCGGCGAGCGCTCTTCGCAACGTACCGGGCTCTGATTTCAACGCGCTCACTAGCCGAACTTTATCGTAGGGTGGTCTTATGCATCTCTTTGAGAGCGTCTTCTCGCTTCGAAATCCAATCATGCTCGCTGCATTTGAAGGTTGGAATGATGCTGGCGAATCAGCCACAGGAGCAATAAATCATCTTCTTGCATCTTGGACTCATCACAAATTAGGAATGATGGATCCCGAGGATTACTACGATTTTCAAGTAAATCGTCCGTCTATCAAGGTTGATGAAAGAGTGGTTCGGGAGATTATCTGGCCCAATACCGTTCTCTTTGAAGTTTCTACGCCACACCTAGAGAACGATTTTCTTATCGTTAAGGGAATTGAACCATCGATGAAGTGGCGCACTTTTGCCAACGAACTCCTTGATATTGCAGATGATTATGAAGTTTCCATGTCAGTTACGCTCGGTGCTCTCCTCTCGGATACACCGCACACCCGTCCCGTTACAGTTACTGGTAGTGGCGCGCACCCAGATGTTGCCGACCGTCTAGGAATAGAAATTTCTAAATATGAGGGGCCGACTGGAATTATTGGAGTTCTCCAAGATGCTGCCCACCAACGCGGAATCGACGCGGTATCCCTTTGGGCTTCGGTACCTCACTATGTCTCAACCCCTCCATGTCCAAAAGCATCACTAGCACTGATCAATGCCCTAGAAGATTTTCTTGATATATCCATTCCACAAGGAGATTTACCAGAACGCTCATCCTCTTGGGAGACCCAGGTAAATCAGATGGCTGCGGAAGATTCTGAAGTTGGTGAATACGTCAAACAACTGGAAACCTCTAAGGATGCTGCTGATCTTCCGGAAGCAACGGGTGAATCAATCGCGCGCGAAGTGGAACGCTTTTTACGACGAAACCCCGGAATCTAGAGAGCAATTCCGAGGTATAGATCTAGAGCGCGCGAAAGTTCGCCCGCACTACCACCCCCAGCTCCCGCTTCCGTCTCTTTGCACCACTCAAGTACCGCCTTGATTGCACCTTGAACATTAAGGTCATTGGAGAGGGAGTTGCGAATTTCCAACACAATGTTTTGTGTGGGAGCAACCTCTTCACGGGAGAGCGCAGAGTTGATGCGCTGAAGATTGAATCTCGCCTCTTCAAGTAAGCCCATCTCCCAGTTCAAATCCGTGCGATAGTCTCGATTTATCAGCGCTAATCGGATTTCGTTGCCGCTCCAACCCACTTCGCGTAATTTGGAGACAAAGACCAAGTTTCCAAGACTCTTACTCATTTTTTCGCCCTGCCAGGCAATCATGCCGGCATGCAGATAGACCCGCGCAAATTTCCTACCGGTTATGGCACGAGCTTGCACGCTGGTCATATAGTGATGTGGGAACCGAAGATCGCTACCACCACCTTGTAGTGAAATCGAAGTACTGCTTTCCGCGTTTCCCCAAGGTTGCCCAGTAAGAGTGTCCAAAGCAATAGCGACACACTCGATGTGCCAACCAGGTCGACCGTTTCCAAAAGGACTCTCCCAACTTGGTTCACCTGGGCGCTGCGCAGACCAAATAAGGGTATCTAGGGGATGGCGTTTTCCTGTTCTGCCGGGATCTCCCCCTCTCGCAGCAAAAATAGCAAGTGCTTCATCAAGCGAAACCGGTAAGTCAGTTAGCGCATCTGGGATCGCGTTTAAATCAAGATAGATGTCCCCCTGTAACTCATAGGTATTGCCAGTATTGATAAGAGCCATGATGTGCTCAATCACCTTCGGCATACTCTCTACTACACCCAAATAATTATCGGGTGGCAATACTCGAAGTTCAGTCATATCTTCTCTAAAAAGTTCAATCTGGGAAGTCGCCAAGTCCTCCCAGTTTTGGTTATCGCGTTTAGCGCGCTCCAATAATGGGTCATCGATATCGGTGATGTTCTGCGTGTAGTGAAGTTTCTTGCCTGAGGCAATTACAAATCTATGAATCAGATCAAAGGTCAGATAGGTGGCGGCATGACCAAGATGCGTTGCATCGTAAGGTGTAATTCCGCAAACATAAGAAGTTATCGGTAAATCTTTAAGCTCTATTACTTCGTTCTTGTAGCTATCGGTTAGTCGAAGAACTGGATGCTCCGTCGAGACATCAGAAGGAGGCAGATAAACGGAAGGCCAACTACGCATATGAAAAGCCTATACAAATATTGAGTTTAGACCGGGGGCCACGGGATAGCGGGCCAATTCGGATTTGGAAACGGGAAGTGAGGTTCCTTCTTTAGGCTCTCTAGGCGAACTTTAAGCGCAGCAATCTCCTCGCTATTGATATATGGGGAAAGGCCTAGTTCAAGTTCTTCAAATCTACTCAAAAGTCTCTCTATGAGTGCAAGTTCGTCGGCGTTAATCTCCAAGCCGGCAAATTGCCAAATTACCGTTCGAAGCTTGAACTCTTTATGAAACGAAACTCCATGATCACAGCCGAAGAGAATTCCTTCATGAGTGATCAGGACATGACCAAATTTTCTGTCGGTGTTATTGATGATGTAATCGAAGAGCGCCATGACGCGTAGCCGTGGGTCCGCACTCTGGGCAAAAGCAATGACATCCAACTCAGGGTCTACATGAATCCACTCTTGAACCGCTCCAGGTCCGAACGGACCTTCACGCATTACTGTTGTTGGGACAAGGTTGAATCCGCCAAGGTTACTAACAAGGTATGCAGCGACCTCTCGCCCAGCGAGATTGCCATCAGGAAAATCCCATAAAGGTCGTTCTCCCGCGATTGGTTTATAGACGACTTTCCTAACTCCAGTTGCGCCATCTTCCAACTTAAGTTCACAGAATAAGGTTGCATTCGATGCGTCAACCAGTCGACCCTCTACCACTAGTTCTGCGCTAGATAACTCAGCTACCGATAGTTGCGTAGATGCGTTCATAATATTTCTTAGTTCTGTCGCCGGTATCCATTGGCGCGGGGACAGAGATGACCGCCTGGATTAATGGGACCGCCACAGAATACGCAGGGTTGTCGACCCGCATTAACCACTAGTTCAGTCCGTCGCGCAAAAATCAATAAATCCTCTCCCGTTAACCGCGCTCGAACTACTGGAGGTGCGCCCGGGACATCATCGTTAATTAACTCTTCAAAAATCTCATCAGTAAGCGGATCTGCCATGGACTGACCTTCGAAGAGAAAGAGTTCTTCTTGCGGAGTCCAAGATAAAGACATAACTCCCAGAGCGAATTCTGATTCGATCGGAGTTTCCAGGGGCGCGAGATCAGCTACTGGAATAGACAGATTTGGCGTTACTTCTCGAATCATCTGGCGACAGCGATCGGCTAACGCCGCCGCCTGGGCTTTCTCTAGCGCGAAACTTGCCAGGGTCTGCTTTCCAAAGCTCTCCCCTTTGATTTGCAGGTAGAACTCCCGCTCCCCAGGGACCCCAACTGTTCCAACCAGAAATCTCTCCGGTTTAAGAAATTCAAATACGAGGCGAGACATCGGTTCCTCCGCCAAGAACTCTTCGGTTACTTAACATTGACTTACTAAATCGCTTGCCACTCTTTCCTATCGATCTCTTTCCTATCGATCTATTTCCTAGCGCTGTACTACCTAAAGATTGCGCAGGGATATTTGTGCCAATTAGCGTGCCACTGGGCCAGTCCATTATGGTCACCGAGCCTGGATCTATGACAACTCGTTGGAATAGATCAAGATCGCCTTTAAGAGAAAGTTGTACAGCGATCTTTATCGGATCGCCATGCGAAACGACTAAGACCTTTCCTTTTGGGTTGGCCCGAGCGACCTTATTTAGTCCTTTTCTAATTCGCCTTTCAGCTGAAAGAAAACTTTCACCAGATGGAAATTTCACACTAGAAGGTTTCTTTTGAATCAGTTTCCATAGTCTCTCTCGACGAAGCTCTGAGAGCTTCCGACCGCTCCATTTACCATAATCCATCTCAAGAAAAAGTGGCTCTGAAATGGCCCTTCTCCTGGAACTCTTTAGGAAAGGTTCTATCGTTTCAACACATCTTTGGAGCGGACTTACATAGATTTTCGTGAACGACTCTCGATTTAAAGTTGCGGCTAACTTTTTGGCTTGTCGCGCCCCTCTCTTCGATAAACCTATCTTCGCAGTCCTACCGGCAAGGATGCCTTCTTGGTTTGCGGATGATTCACAATGCCTTAAGAGGTAAATCAAGGTCATGTTCGAAGCGTAACGAGGAATATCCGTTCTATCTCGCTTAACTCTTGCTAGGGTCATGGCCATGGAAAAACGTCAGGTTGGCAATTCCGGGTTGCGCCTTTCTCGACTCGGCCTTGGAACAATGACCTGGGGTCGAGATACCGATGAACACGAGGCGGCGGAACAACTCCGGCTCTTCTTAGATGCGGGTGGAAATTTCATTGATACCGCAGCGGTTTATGGCGATGGCGATAGCGAGAGAGTACTCGGAGGTTTAATCGGAGTGCTCGCGCCTCGTGAAGAACTAGTAATCGCGACGAAAGCGGGCATCTCATTTAAGACTGGAGAGCGAGTTGTAGATAACTCTAAAACCTCTCTCCTTGGCGACCTTGATCGTTCGTTGGGACGACTTGGAGTTGATTACGTTGATTTATGGCAGGTTCATACCTGGGATCCAAATGTTCCGTTGGAAGAAACTTTAAGCGCCCTGGATCAAGCAGTTCTCTCTGGTCGGGCGCGCTATGCCGGCATCTCGAATTTCTCAGGTTGGCAAACCTCTCGAGCCGCAACGCTACAGAATCCATTATTTGGCAGAGCGCCAATCTCGAGTACCCAGAATGAGTACTCGCTCTTAAATCGCAAAATAGAGCGCGAAGTTCTACCGGCTGCCACAGCGCTCGGCATTGGGTTCTTGGCATGGTCACCATTAGGTAGAGGCGTTTTAACTGGGAAATATCGTGGCGGACTGCCATCGGATTCCCGAGGCGCTAGTCCACACTTCGCCAATTTCATTGAACCGTATCTTGATGATCGAGCCGGAAAAATAGTTGAAGCAGTTTTCGTTGCAGCCGATGGTCTTGGTCTATCTCCTCTTGAGGTCTCCTTAGCTTGGGTGCGCGATGCGCCCGGAGTTACCTCATCGGTAATCGGAGCGAGAACTGCAGCCCAGTTAAGAGGGATTCTCACTAGTGAATCGGTAGTACTTCCAGCGCCCGTCCGCGAAGCTTTGGACGATATCTCTAGAAACTAATTACGCATGCACCAAGAAGTGATGAAGTGACCTTGCGCCGAATTTGAGTGAATCTACCGGCACCCTCTCATCAACACCGTGGAAGAGCGAGAGGAAATCCAACTCTGGTGGCAATTTCAACGGACTAAATCCGTAACCTGCGATTCCCAGTTTGGCTAGCGCTTTGTTGTCAGTTCCACCGCTCATCAAATAAGGAACTGGAATCCCCTCAGGATCCTCAGCCTTTATAGCATCGATCATCTTCTCGACAAGTGGCCCCTTAAATTCAACTTCAAGTGGGATATCTGAAACGAGGGACTCCACTTTGACATGTTCACCAGCTAATTCCTTGACAGTATCCAGCAGCTCTTTTTCAAAGCCGGGAATGGTTCTTCCATCTACAACTGCGCTCGCGCTCTGTGGGATCACGTTAGCTTTATATCCAGCCTCAAGCATCGAGGGATTCGCAGTATTGGTTAGCGTGGCGCCGAGCATCCGTGAAATTGAACCGAGCTCATTAAGTATTGGAGTTAGATTCTCTGGGTCATACTTGTGGCCAGTAAGTTCGCCGACTGCTCGAAGAAGCGCCTCGTTAGTTTTAGTCATCCGCTGGGGCCATTTGTAATTGCCGATTCGTGAAATAGCATCCGCAAGCCTTGTGACTGCATTTTCTTTATTAATCATGGAGCCATGCCCAGCAAGACCAGTTGCGGTCAATTTCATCCACTCAATTCCTTTTTCCGCGGTCTCGATCGCATAAATTCGCTTACCGGTGCTCAAAGTAAGAGAGAAGCCCCCAACCTCCGAGACCGCTTCTGAACATCCTGCGAAAACTTCTGGGTGGTTCTGGGCCATCCAACGAGAGCCAAAAATTCCTCCAGCCTCTTCATCGCCAAAGAAGACAATGACTATTTTGCGTTTTGGTTTAAATCCATGTCTTGCCCAAAGTCGGAAGACCGCCAAAATCATCGCATCCATATTTTTCATATCAACCGCGCCACGACCCCAAATGCATCCATCCTTTAGCAACCCCGAGAATGGGTCGACGCTCCAATCTGCAGCATTTGCCGGCACGACATCAAGATGTCCATGAACCACTAAGCCAGGAAGTGAGGGATCTGTGCCCTCTAATTCGGCCACTACAGAGCAACGCTTTGGAGCACTTTCGTAAACTCTCGAAGGAATTCCCACTTCTTGCAATTTGGCTGCAACATATTGCGCAGCGGCTTCTTCATCGCCTTTACCTTCGCCGAAGTTAACGCTCGGAATACGGATCAATTCCTGGCATAGAGTTACAACATCAGCCTCAAGTTCTTCGCGTAAAGCAGGGGTAAGTTCCATGGGCTAAAGTATGCCGTCTCTTGTCCGGGTGGCGGAATTGGCAGACGCGCTAGCTTGAGGTGCTAGTTCTCGAAAGAGATTAGGGGTTCAAGTCCCCTTTCGGACACTATTGATGGTTATGCTCCGGCCGTGGCTACATCGCTGGAGCGAGCGCTCTCCTTAATCGCAGATGTACCTGATTATCCAAAACCTGGAATCCTTTTCAAAGATATAACCCCCTTATTGGCCGATGGCGAGGGCTTCTCGGTTGTTATCGATGAGTTGGCGCGAAAGATCTCCGCAATCACCCCAAAGGTTGAAGCGATTGTTGGAATCGAAAGCCGTGGATTCATTCTCGGTGGGGCTCTAGCAAAGGCGCTCGGAATTGGTTTCGTAACCGTTAGAAAGCCAGGAAAACTTCCGCGCGATGTCCATCGCAAGGACTACCAACTCGAATATGGTTTTGACGCCTTGGAGATGCATAAAGATTTAATTGACCCTACGACCAATGTCGTAATCGTCGACGATGTACTCGCAACGGGAGGAACAGCACTCGCGTGTCATGAATTGGTTGGCTACACCGGCGCAAAAACTTTAGCCCACATTTTCCTTCTTGAGATCTCCTTCCTTCAAGGGAGATCACTCATAAATAAGACCCATCCCGAAGTTGAAATAATCTCGCTACTAAGGACTTAAGAAACTCGGCGAAAACTATGGC
>VERH01000040.1 GCA_018882735.1 Candidatus Nanopelagicaceae bacterium | reverse complement strand
GGTCATGTAGAACGCGGTGATAATCGCGCCAAGTAGCGCAGCGCCGCCGAAGATAATTCCTTGTACGCCGCCAGCATTGAATGCAGTTTCAATGATTTTATCTTTCGAATAAAAACCAGCAAATGGTGGAACGCCGATGATTGCTAAATAACCAAGTCCAAAGGTGATTGCGGTGATCGGCATAAACTTAGCAAGTCCGCCATATCGACGCATATTCACTTCATCATTCATTCCATGCATTACCGAACCAGCGCCCAAGAACATTCCGGCTTTGAAGAAACCGTGAGTTAACAAGTGCATGATTGCAAATGCATAACCTGCAGGACCAAAGCCAGTTGCAAGGATCATGTAACCGATTTGAGACATAGTTGAGGCAGCAAGCGCCTTTTTAATGTCATCTTTCGCGGTACCAATAATTGCACCAAAGAGAAGTGTGATTACACCGATGATGACCACAGCTAATTGGGCATTTGGCGCCGCATCAAAGACAAAATTGGAGCGAGTGATTAGGTATACACCTGCGGTAACCATTGTCGCGGCGTGAATCAGAGCGGAGACCGGGGTAGGACCGGCCATTGCATCGCCGAGCCATGCTTGAAGTGGGAATTGAGCGGACTTTCCAGTTGCAGCAAGGAGCAACATGAGTCCCATCGCAGTTACTGCGGTCTCACTTGCGCCACCAACCTTCTCTTCGATACCGCTGAAGGAGACGCTGCCGAAGGTTGCAAAGGCGATCATGATCGCGATTGATAACCCGAAATCACCAACGCGATTCATAACAAAAGCCTTCTTGGCGGCCGTCGCATACTCAGGTTTCTGGTTCCAGAAACCAATTAATAGGTATGAAGCAAGGCCCACACCCTCCCAGCCCACATAAAGGCTCAAATAAGAGTCGCCGAGAACTAATAAGAGCATCGCAGCGATAAAGAGGTTTAGGTACGAAAAGAAACGGCGGCGATCACGATCGTGAGACATATATGCGATCGAATAAATATGAATAAGAGTTCCAACTCCGGTGATAAGAAGTACAAATGAGATCGAGAGCTGATCTAGTAGGAGCCCCGCATCAACTTGGAGATCACCGACTGAAATCCAGGTAAAGAGTTTTTGCGTGACGGCGCGCATCTCAACGGCGCGATCACGCATCGCAAAGAATTCAAAGACTCCTATAAAGAAAGTGCTCGCTGAGATTAGAGTTGCAAAAACATGTCCCCACTTGTTGGCTCTACGCCCTAAGAGCATCAAAAGTGCGGAGCTAAAGAGCGGCAGCGCAATTAAGTAGACCAAATTCGATGATGTCATTAGCGACTCAACAGACTCGCATCATCAACTGATGCAGATCGACGGGAGCGATAAATTGAAACGATAATTGCAAGTCCAACCACAACTTCACAGGCTGCGACCACCATCGTGAAGAATGCAATTACCTGTCCTTCGAGATTTCCATTCATCCGTGCAAAAGTCACAAAGGCTAGATTTGCGGCGTTAAGCATCAACTCAATACACATAAAGACGACGATTGCATTACGGCGAACAATCACGCCAACTGCGCCGATTGAGAAAAGAAGCGCTGAGAGATAAAGATAATTTGTGGGATTCACTTCTTATCCTCACCATCTAGCTTTGGAAGGCCTTCGAGTGAATAACGCTTGGTCTCCTGAACATCGCCGCGTTGGGCAAGTAAGTTAGAGATTGAGAGATCCGAAGGTGTTCCATCTGGAAGAAGTGCTGGAACATCAACTGCGTTATGACGCGCAAAGACTCCGGAGCCAGGCAAGCCAGCAGCAGTTCCGATGGATTCACCGCGGAAGCGAGCGGTAGACCGCACTCTCTGGGAGAGTCGGGCTTCCGGGGACTTTTGAGTGTGGGCAAGAACCATTGCGCCAAGGGCCGCAGTAATCAGTAGGGCTGAGATGATCTCAAAAGCCCAGACATAGGTACCGAAAATCAATCCCGCTAAACCTTGGACATTACCTTCGCCATTAGCGAGCTCTAAACCGACCGGATCTCTTCCGGTCGTAGCACGCGCAATAAGAGATGTAAGAGTTGCCGCAAAAGCAAGTGAGGTAAAGATGGCAACGCCGCGAAGACCTTTGATGTTTTCAACTAAGGAATCGGATGAATCAACACCGACCAACATCAAGATAAATAGGAAGAGCATCATCACCGCACCGGTATAAATGACGATTTGCACTACGCCAAGGAAAGGCGCATCTTGCACTAAGTAGAAAACCGCAAGCGCAATCATTACAAAAGCGAGCAGAATCGCAGAGTGAACGGCTTTCTTAACTAAAAGCATCCCAAGCGCCGCTAAAACAGTTAGTGGTGCAAGCGCCCAGAAGAGGATTACTTCACCGGTCACTTATTCACCTCTTGCGATGGGTGAGCCTCTTTAATTTCGCCGCGGTAATAAGTGTGGTGATCAGATCCTGGATACATCGGATGGGGTGGCATCAACATTCCAGCACGAAGTGGAGCAAGGAGATCTTCCTTCTCCCAAATCAACTTCTCGCGCTTATCATCAGCGATCTCATATTCGTTTGTCATTGTTAGCGCGCGGGTTGGGCAAGCTTCGATACATAACCCACAGAAAATGCAACGCAGATAATTGATTTGATAAACCTTGGCATGGCGCTCACCCGGCGAGATTTGATTCGCTTCGGTGTTATTTTCACCCTCGACATAGATCGCATCAGCGGGGCATGCCCAGGCACATAGCTCACATCCAATGCACTTTTCTAAACCATCTTCATAGCGATTTAGTTGGTGGCGACCGTGAAAACGCGGTTGGGTTTCAACTTTGACTTCTGGATACTCAACAACGAGTGGCTTCTTAAACATGGTCGAAAAAGTGACCCAAAAACCCTTGAGTTGCTTGAAAAAGGGCGAGGCCTCTTGGCCAGTGACTGGAACGCTCTCGGCAGCAGCCTTCTCAATCGCATCAGAACGCTTCGGTTGAAGTTCGAAATCGCTCATTATTCGACCTCCTCAATCTTCGCTTTAGGTAGGGCTGGAACTGGGAACTTTGGCGCTGGCATTTCTGGAACGTAGCGAGCGTCTTCTTCGGCTCGTTTCTTACTTGATTCATATAGTGATGTTGCGATTAGCACTACAAGCACAACGCCACCGGTAAATGCGGCGATTAAGAATTGTGAAGCGCCTTGCTGGGTTAGGAGGCGAAGAGTTGCCACTACGAGGATCCAGACAACGCTAACTGGAATCAGAACTTTCCAACCAAACTTCATGAATTGGTCATAGCGAAGTCTTGGAAGGGTTCCACGTAACCAGACAAAGAGGAAGAAGAAGAGGAATACCTTTAGTAAGAACCAAACAAATGTAAACCAACCGCCAAGCCAGTTCTCAGTAAATCCAAGTCCTGGTGGAGCCGATGGACCACCAAGGAATAGCGTTGTGGCAAGAGCTGAAACCGCAATGATGTTCACGTATTCGGCTAAGAAAAAGAGCGCGAACTTCAAGGATGAGTACTCGGTATGGAATCCACCGACAAGTTCACCTTCGGCTTCGGCTAGATCAAATGGCGCGCGGTTTGTTTCGCCGACCATTGAAATCACATAGATTACAAATGATGGAAAGAGCACGACGGCGTTCCACCATTGGGACTGTGCTTGCACAATGTCTCCAGTAGACATCGAACCGGCGTACATGAAGACCGCTACAAATGAGAGCCCCATCGCGATCTCATAAGAGATGACTTGGGCGCTGGAACGAAGTCCACCAAGAAGTGGATAGGTAGAACCAGAAGACCAGCCAGCTAGAACGATTCCATAGACACCAATTGAGGTTGCAGCTAGAACATAGAGAACACCGACTGGAATATCGGTTAGCTGCATGATCGTCTCTTCGCCGAAGAACATGACTTTGCCGGTCATTGGGATTACAGCGAAGGCTAAAAAGCAGGTAGCGGCGCTGATTACTGGGGCGAGGATAAATACGATGCGATCGGCAGCCTTGGGAATTATGTCTTCCTTAAGCGCCAACTTCACGCCATCAGCCAAGCTAACAAGTATTCCGCCAGGGCCAGCTCTATTTGGGCCAACGCGTAGCTGCATCCGAGCAACAATCTTGCGCTCGCCATAAACCGCAGCAAGAGTTAGAAGCACACAGAGAATGAAGACCAGTAAACCTTTTACTACGATCATCCAGACTGGATCATCAAGAAGTATCGATGCGTATTCGCTCATGCCTTGACCACCGATACCGGGCCATTTACAACTCCGAGTGAGGCAATCGCTTTACTCGTCCCTGAATTTCGAGGAATCCAAATCGAATTCTCTTCAATTTCTTTCACTTCGCAGGGAAGTGTGATCGAACCAGCTGAAGTTGAGACGCGGACCGCATCGCCATCTTGTACTCCCAGTTTCGCAGCGCGATCTCTGGAGATCACTACGACCGATGGATGAGCAGTTCCAGCAAGATTCGCTTCGCCATCTTGAAGTGAGCCGGCATCAAGAAGTAGTCGCCACGAAGATAAAAGTGCATCCCCGCTTGAGTGAGCAATCGACTTTCCAGCCGCTGGAGTGAATGGTGCACGCTCTTCCCAATTTCCAATTGAGTTGAATTCCTTAGCAGCCGCAGCAACTGTTGGAAGGTTTATTGGCGTTCCCATCTCATCGGCAAGAATCGAAAGAATTCGAACGTCACTTCGAGTTAGTGAATCGGCGAGTGCAACATCAAAGAAGCGAGCGCGGCCTTCCCAATTTATGAAAGTTCCACTCTTCTCAACTACCGCAGCTACCGGAAGTACTACATTTGCAATATCGGTGATTGCGCTCTTGCGAATCTCAAGTGAGACAACGAAAGCTTTCTTCAAGCCATCATGAAGATGTGCTGAGATATCAAGCGGATCAACGCCACCGATCAATAGCGACTCAATTTCACCATCATGAAGGGCTTTAAGAATCGCGTCGGTATCGCGCCCTTCGCTAGCGGGGAGTGAATCAACGCCCCATGCGGTTTGGATATCAACGCGCGCCTTTGCATCACTTACTGGACGGCCCCCCGGAAGAAGATTTCCAATAGCACCAGCTTCGAGTGCGCCACGTTCACCAGCGCGACGTGGAATCCATGCCAACTTCGCGCCCGATGATTGTGCAAGTGCAACAGCAGCTGATAGCCCACCAACCGCTTCAGCTAAACGTTCGCCGACCAAGATGACTGACTTTGAAGTCAAGCCCGTAATTGATGGAATAACGCTCGCTTCATTTCCAGCAGCGCTCTTTATTAATTTTGCGTTTAATTTCTCGCTTCCACGGGATGCGAATGGCGCAACAGTTGTGATTGGGAGAGAGCGCTTACGCACCTGTTTATAAAGTCGCAAGAAGACAATCGGTGACTCTTCTTCTGGTTCAAAGCCAAAGAGCACTACTTGGTCAGCGCGATCTAGATCCTTGTAATTAACTTCTTTACCCACGACATAACTAGCTAGGAAGTCACGTTCCTCTTTGCTAGAGACGCGCGCACGGAAGTCGATGTCATTTGTTCCAAGTGCGACCCGCGCAAACTTTGCATAACCATATGCATCTTCCAAAGTGGCGCGACCGCCAACCAAGACTGCGCTTCGGTTTGCTTCAAGTCCAGCAGCTGCTGCTTGAAGTGCTTCTGGCCAAGATGCTTCTCTTAACTCACCGCTTTCATCACGAACAAGCGGTGTAGTAATCCGATCTTTCTGGGTTACATACTTAAATGCCCAACGACCCTTATCGCAGTTCCACTCTTCATTTACCTGTGGATCATCTCCAGCAAGACGACGGAGCGTCTTTCCGCGACGAACATCGGTGCGCATATCGCAACCAGATGCACAGTGCTCACAAGCAGATGGGGTTGAGACCAAATCAAATGGACGGGCGCGGAAGCGATATGAAGCCCCAGTTAGCGCTCCAACTGGGCAGATTTGAACGGTATTTCCAGAGAAATATGATTCAAATGGATCGTTCTCGTAGATACCTACTTGTTGCAAGGCGCCACGTTCATTCAAAGTAATAAATGGATCGCCCGCAATCTGTTCCGAGAACCGAGTGCAGCGCGCGCAGAGAATGCAACGCTCTCGATCTAGTAGGACTTGGGAAGAGATATTGATTGGCTTTTCAAAGGTTCTCTTATAACCCTCATAACGTGACTCACCGCGGCCATTGCTCATAGCTTGGTTCTGCAAAGGACACTCGCCACCTTTATCGCATACCGGACAATCAAGTGGGTGATTGATCAACAAAAGTTCCATGATGCCTTGTTGGGCTTTATCGGCAACTGGTGAAGTTAGTTGGGTGTTAACAATCATTCCTGGTTCGACGGGAATAGTGCATGAAGCTTGTGGCTTCGGGAATTTACGTCCGTTGATTTCGATTTCAACTAAACATTGGCGGCAGGCACCGACTGGGTCAAGGAGTGGATGATCGCAGAATCTTGGGATTTGAATTCCAAGTTTCTCTGCAGCGCGAATCACAAGAGTTCCTTTTGGAACTGTAACTTCAAAGCCATCGATTGTTACTGTTATCAATTCGACTTGGGTATCTGGTTGCAGCTCTTGTGTGCTCATCGCTCACTTCCTGCTAACTCAAATACCGTTGACTTTGCTGGATCAAATGGGCAGCCGCCGGTACGGAGATGCTCCAAATACTCTTCGCGGAAATACTTGAGTGAAGAGATGATTGGGCTCGCGGCTCCATCGGCGAGCGCGCAGAATGAACGACCGGCGATGTTGTCGCAAAGATCTAACAATTTATCTAGATCAGCAGCTTCACCCTTACCGCTCTCAAGATCTTTAAGAATCTGTACTAACCACCAAGTTCCTTCGCGGCAAGGTGTGCACTTTCCGCATGATTCATGCTTATAGAACTCAGTCCAGCGAAGTACGGCACGAACAACACAGACCGTCTCATCAAAGATTTGGAGCGCTTTTGTTCCAAGCATCGAACCAGCAGCAGCTACGCCTTCATAATCAAGCGGTGTATCAAGATGAGCATCGGTAAATAGTGGGGTTGATGAGCCACCAGGAGTCCAGAACTTCAACTTATGGCCACTTCTCATTCCGCCTGCCATATCAATTAGTTCTCTCAAAGTAATTCCCAGCGGAGCTTCAAACTGTCCCGGGTTCTTAACATGGCCAGAGAGTGAGTAGAGGGTGTAACCCTTGCTCTTCTCAGTTCCCATAGAAGCAAACCACTCAACTCCGTTATTGATAATTGATGGAACGGATGCAACAGACTCAACGTTGTTCACAACAGTTGGGCGCGCATACAAACCAGCAATGGCCGGAAATGGTGGACGAAGTCGCGGTTGACCTCGGAAACCTTCTAGCGAATCAAGGAGCGCAGTCTCTTCACCACAGATATATGCACCAGCGCCAACATGGAGAACTAATTCAAGATCAAAACCTTTCCCAAGAATGTTCTTTCCTAGGTAGCCAGCTTTGTAGGCGTCCTCGATTGCTTGCTGTACTCGACGAACAACGTGTGCAATCTCGCCACGGATATAAATGAATGCATAATTCGCACGTATTGCATATGAACCGATGATGATTCCTTCAATTAACACATGCGGGTTTGCCATCAAAAGTGGAGTGTCTTTACATGTTCCAGGTTCTGATTCATCGGCATTAACGACAAAGTAATGCTCTTTATTGTCACCCTGTGGAATAAATCCCCACTTCATTCCAGTTGGGAAGCCTGCGCCACCGCGACCGCGGAGCCCGGAATCCTTAACGGTTTTAATTACATCATCTGGCTCCATAGCAAGGGCTTTTTCGATGGCTTTATAGCCACCATTTCGCTTGTAGCCCTCAATCGTGAAACTATCTTTCTGATCCCAGAAAGCTGAAAGTACCGGCGTTAATTTAGACATTATCTCCCGCCTTCTTTAGCAATCTTCAAACCAAGCAAAGTTGGCTCACCAGCTTGAACGCCTTCGTTGGCGCGACCATCATTGATTCCAGCGAGAACTTCAGAGTTCTCTTTCCAAGTCGGCAACTTATTGGGTCCACGAGTTGGCGCAGGCGGATTTCCAGCGCGGCAAGCATCAACTAGATCCTTCGTACTTGCCACAGTCTGGTTATCGTAGAACTCCCAATTAACCATAACCACCGGCGCATAATCACAAGCAGCGTTGCACTCAATATGTTCGACTGAAACTTTGCCATCGCTAGTTACCTCATCATTATCGATGCTGAGATGTTCCAATATCGATTCGTAAATTGCATCTCCACCCATGACTGCGCACAAGGTATTTGTGCAGATACCGACGTGATACTCACCGACTGGCTTTCTCTTATATTGGGTGTAAAAAGTTGCAACCGCACTCACTTCAGCGGTCTCAAGACTCAACTTTTCCGCAATAACTTCAATTGATTCTGGTGTTACATATCCATCGCGCGCTTGCGCAAGATGCAATAACGGCATGATTGCCGAACGCGAACGCGGGTAGCGTTTAATGATCGAATCGATCAAAGCATCATCATTTTTTAGTGGCATCAGCGATCAACATCTCCCATAACTGGATCGATAGAGGCAACTGCGCCAACAATGTCAGCAATCAAAGATCCCTCACACATGGCACTTGTTGCTTGTAGATTGCTAAATGAAGGGGTGCGGAAGTGGACGCGATATGGGCGGGTTCCGCCATCTGAAACGAGATAAGCGCCGAGTTCGCCACGTGGGGATTCGATCGGCACATAAACCTGGCCGGCTGGAACGCGGAAGCCTTCAGTAACCATCTTGAAGTGATGAATTAACGCCTCCATCGAGGTGCCCATGATCTGTCGGATGTGTTCGAGTGAATTACCTAAACCATCGCCACCAAGTGCGAGTTGTGCTGGCCAAGCAATTTTCTTATCAGCCACCATTACTGGAGCACCTTCAAGTTTCTCTAACTTGTCACAAGCCTGCTCGATGATTCGAAGAGATTGCTCGAGTTCTTGCATCCTTATCAAGAAGCGACCGTATACATCGCATGTATCAGCAGTAATAACATCAAACTTGTAATCCTCATAGCCACAATATGGCTCGGTCTTTCGCAGATCCCAGGGCATTCCGGTTGCGCGAAGTACCGGACCGGTAACACCAAGAGTGATACATCCAGCTAGATCTAGATATCCGACATCTTTAGTGCGCTTCATCCAGATCGTATTTCCGACAAGAAGCGTCTCGTTATCTTTAAAGTTTTTCCGCAAATCCTTGACCAATTCACGGATCTTGGAAATTGCATCTGAAGGTAGATCTTGCGCGACTCCACCAGGGCGGACATAAGCCATATTCATACGAAGGCCTGAGACCATCTCAAAGATATCTAGAACGCGTTCGCGCTCTCTAAAAGCAAAGAACATCGGCGCCATCGCGCCTAGCTCTAGAGCGCCGGTTCCAAGTGCGACCATATGTGAAGAGATTCGATTTAGTTCCATCATCAATACGCGAATAACACTGGCGCGCTCAGGTACATCGCTCGTGATATTTAGAAGCTTCTCTACTGCTAAGCAATAAGCAGTCTCGTTAAATAGCGGTGACAAATAATCCATACGAGTTACAAATGTGACGCCTTGGGTCCAAGTGCGGAACTCAGTGTTCTTTTCAATTCCAGTGTGCAGGTAGCCAATTCCACAGCGGAGTTCAGTAATCGTCTCGCCCTCTAGCTCCAACATAAGGCGAAGAACTCCATGGGTTGATGGATGCTGTGGACCCATATTTACAATTACACGTTCTTCCTTTGCGCTACCGATTTCGCGCGCGACCTCGTCCCAGTCGCCACCAGTTACGGAGTAGATACGACC
>VERH01000068.1 GCA_018882735.1 Candidatus Nanopelagicaceae bacterium | reverse complement strand
TGGCTGGCATGGCGATGCCGCATTTACTGTGATTGTTGATCCGGTAGATAAGGATCAACAGAAGATGTTGGATGTATGTGAAGAATCTATGTGGGTTGGAATTGCTGCCGGAGTGGCTGGCGCAAAGCTCTCTGATATCGGTCATGCAATTGAGAATTATGTTAATTCCCAAGGTAAGTACGGAATCTTGCGCGAATACGGCGGCCATGGAATTGGTACGGCGATGCATATGGAGCCACATATTCTTAACTATGGAAAGCCTGGAAATGGTCCAAAGATCGAAGCTGGAATGGTCTTTGCGATTGAGCCGATGATAACTATGGGCTCAGAGCGCACCCGGGTCCTTGAAGATAATTGGACCGTCGTAACTGTAGATAAATCGCGTGGTTCGCACTTTGAGAATTCATACTGCATCGCACCTGACGGAAAGCCTTTTGTCCTAACTTCAATCGATGGCGGAAAAGCTGATCTCGCAAGATTTGGTATTGAAGTTTCGGAGCTACTTGCATGAGCCAAGCTGAACAGCGCGAAAAGCGAGCCAGAATCAAGGCTTTATTGCTTGAAAAGGGCCTGGAAGCGGTGGTGCTTCGCAAGGGCGCAAATGTCGCTTGGATTATCGGCGGCCGGGCTCATATTCCAACCACTCTCGAGCTCTCGTGCATGGATGTAATTGTCTACCCAGATCGAATCGTTGTCGTTACTAACAAGATAGAAGCAGAGCGCCTTAAGGATGAAGAGCTAAGTGGTGATGAAGAGCTGATTGTTGTTAATTGGTTTGAGGGAAGAGATGGACAACTTCCTAAAGGCCCCAAAATTGGCGTTGATGGAGTTGATAGCGAACGTACCAATATCCAAGGTGAGATTGAGAACTTGCGGAGAAAGTTAAATGAGTTCGAGGTAGCTCGACTTAAAGAGATTGGCCGCGATGCGACTGAAGCGCTGGAAGATGCGATGCTTGATATTGATAGCGAAGATAATGAAGTAGAAGTTGCTGGTGAAATAGCCGAAGAACTTTGGGAGCGCAATCTCGAGCCAGTCGTACTACTTGTTGCCGGGGAAGATCGCGTCAAGAAGTATCGCCATCCGCTTCCCACAACTTCTAAGGTTGGAAATTTGGCAATGGGAGTGATCTGTGCGCGAAGGAAAGGTCTAATCGCAAGCGTTACGAGGCTGGTTCACTTTGGGGAGTTATCAAGCGAGTTAAGAGAAAACTATGAAAAGCTTCTTAATGTTGAAGCGGCATTTCTAAGTGGAACTATACCTGGCACAACTCTTGCGGAAGCTTTTAAAGCCGGACAAGTTGAGTACTTAAAGCAAGGCTTTGATCGGGATGAGTGGACTAATCATCACCAAGGTGGACCGACTGGTTACCTTCCTAGAGATTTCACCGCCCATGAGAAAACTAATCAACTTATTGAAGCTGGAAATGCGATTGCCTGGAACCCAAGCGCTGCGGGCCTAAAGGTGGAAGACACCTTGGTGGTTACTGAGAGCGACTTTGACTTTGTGACTGGATCTAAGGAGTGGCCGAGCCTGAAAACCGCAGGTCGAAGCCGTCCAGATATCGCTATCCGTTGACCGAATCGTTATCAAGCGAGCATTGACCAGCCTCTCCTAGAGCACAAGACTGCGTAGTGGTCAGACCTCTTAGGGCTGGCCGGACAAGGGAGTCTTAATGGTTCGCTACGGGGTCATCGGCGTTGGCGCCATGGGCCGCGAACATATTGAGAACCTAAAACACATTCCAGGTACATCAGTTACCGCTATTGCTGATCCCTTTCCAGATTCGCTAGCTCGCGCCAAGAGTTTGATCGATGGCGAAGTTAAGACTTTCGCTGATTATCGAGATCTACTCAACTCAAATCTTGTAGATGCGGTCATTATCGCTACCCCGAATTACACGCATGTGGATGTTTTAAAGGATGCGCTGGCTACACCACTTCATGTCTTTATCGAAAAGCCACTCTGCACAACAATCGAAGATTGTCTAAATGTCATTAATTGGTCGAAGAATCGAAAAGCTTTAGTTTGGATGGGGCTTGAGTATCGCTATATGCCACCAGTCGCAGAATTAATCAAGATCGTCCATAGCGGAGGAGTTGGCGAAGTCCAACAAGTAACAATTCGCGAACATCGTGAGCCGTTCTATCCAAAGGTTGGAGATTGGAATCGATTCCGAGCAAAGACTGGTGGAACGCTAGTTGAGAAGTGCTGTCACTATTTCAATCTTATGGATCACATTGCAAAAGAG
>VERH01000009.1 GCA_018882735.1 Candidatus Nanopelagicaceae bacterium | reverse complement strand
CCACGGAAGAGGTCCACATAAGCAGTCGCTAACAATCTAAATGGAGTGAGGGCTGGAGACTTTGATGTTCTTATCAGAGCCAAGGACAAGCCCAAAATCGCTACAGATGTTCCAGCAATCAATGTGAGAACAACATTTGTGCCAAAGCCAAGGATTATCTTTGGCAGGACTTCCACTCCATATGCCCAAGCAAAGAACGTTTCGGAGAGTAATTTCCAACCTGGAGATGTCACTACCAATATGGCTAAAGTTCCCAGAACTAAAATGCTTGAAACGCTGGCTATGAGGGCATTTTTGCGATTCCGCTTCTTGCGAGCAGCCCTTCTAGATAACTCGTGGGCACTTGGTTCCCACTTACCACCAAAGTCATAGGGCGTAACTCCGGAACTTTCTCCTGAGTTACGCCCCATGTTCGAACGTTATAGCTAGTCGTTAATTATCTTCGCAATTACTTCAAGAAAGGCGCGCCAGCCGAAGCCGCTAGCCACTTCTCGGTGATTGCAGCAAGGGTGCCGTTATCACGGATTGCATCAACCGCTTGGGTGACGCATGAAGTGATCGGGCTATCTTTCGCGAGCAAGAGTCCTGCGCCGGCATCATTTGCAGCAGAGTTCTCAAGCTGGCCAACAATTATTCCCTTTGGAACTTCAACTGCGGAGAGATAGAAAGCGGTTGGTAGATCAACGACGAGACCATCGATCTGGCCATTCTTTAATGCAGCAACTGCTGCGGCATTATCGTTGAATACTTGTGCCTTAAGTCCGAGTTGATTCTCAATGGCATCCAGCGAAGTCGAAGCTACAGCCGCACCCAACTTCGGATTCTTGGCTTGGAGATCGGCGATGCTCGTTACGCCCTCAATCTTGCTTCCCTTAAATGAAACGATTGATTGATTGGACTTGTAGTAAGCGCTTGAGAAGTCAACGACCTTCGCGCGCTCTTCCGTTATGGAATATTGCTGGATATTGAAATCAAAGTTCTTTGGTCCTGGAGCGATGGCCCCATCAAATGTGGTGCGTACCCATTTGACTGCAGCTTGGTCATATCCAAGTTGTGCTGCGACAGCGTATGCGACTGCAGCTTCAAAGCCCTCGCCTGACTCAGGAGCGTCATTTAAGACCCATGGTTCATAAGCAGGTTCGCCGGTTGCGATTGTTAGTACGCCAGCTTCAACTGTTTGTAGTGAATCTGGAGAGCAAGTAGTTGTATCGCCGCTAGCTGATCCGCCCTCATCTGATGATGAGCATGCGGAAAGGACTAGAGCAGCGAGAATGAATGGAGTTAGTTTTAGTAGCTTCTTCATTATTGCCTTTCATAGATGTCCAATAACGCTGGACCTGACAATTTCTTGCAGACCCGCGCTTGTCGAAATTCTCGACCTGGTCCTCACCCGGAGCACCCCACCGCGGTGGAGGGTTGCCGTCCAGTTAGCCGGGGCTTGAAGCTGGAACTCGTGACCTAGGCGGACTCTAGGAAATGCGAATCAAAAAGTCCACTTATGTCCCGATAGACCGTGCGCGTCGGCGACGGCTTGGTAATAGATCTTTCCTTCGTGGACATTTAAACCAAGGGCCAATCCGGAATCCTGCCGGAGCGCCTCTCGCCAACCGAGATTTGCTAAGGCGAGGGCGTATTTCAATGTTGCATTAGATAGCGCATAGGTAGATGTAAATGGGACGGCGCCTGGCATATTTGCTACGCAGTAGAAGATGGAATCGTGGACCTTGAAGGTCGGTTCGGCATGGGTAGTCGGGCGAGAATCTTCGAAACAGCCGCCCTGGTCGATTGCGATATCCACTAGAACAGAGCCGGCTTTCATCCGCTTAACCAATTCATTCTTAATCAACTTCGGGGCTTTTGCGCCATGAATTAGTACCGCACCAATTACAAGATCGGCTTGTAGGGCCTCTTCTTCAATCGCATGAGCGCTAGACATAAGAGTCTTTACGGTGCCGTTGAAAATCTGGTCAATCTCGCCAAGCCGCTTCTGGTTTAGATCTACAACCGTTACATCAGCGCGCATGCCGTGAGCGATAGTGGCGGCGGCAAGTCCAGCAATGCCTCCCCCAAGAACTAAGACCCGTCCAGGTCTCACTCCAGGTACTCCACCAAGGAGAACTCCGCGACCACCGTTACTTCGTTGCAAGGCGGCAGCGCCGACTTGAGCGGCCATTCGTCCAGCAACTTCACTCATCGGTGCAAGTAGCGGGAGCGCGCCATTTACTTCAACAGTTTCATATGCAATTGCAGTTATGCCGCTTTCGATTAGCGCATCGGTACATTCTTTTGAAGCGGCAAGATGGAGGTAGGTAAAGAGGGCTTGGCCCTTTCGCATCCGTTTGTACTCAGCGGCAATCGGCTCTTTAACCTTTAAAACTAATTCAGCCTTACTCCAAACCTCATCAGCGCTACCAAGGATTGTGGCTCCGACTTTCTTATAGTCATCATCAGATATCGCCGATCCAAGTCCAGCGCCGGTTTCGATAAATACGGAGTGGCCATGGCTTACAAACTCTCTTACACCGGCCGGAGTAATCGCGACGCGAAATTCATTGTTTTTTATCTCTTTGGGAACGCCAATGTTCACGCCGAAATGCTACCCGAGAATAAAGCAGCGCAAACCTTGGGATGAAGTTCGGCCCGAAGCTCAGTGAAAATCGTCGGCGGCTTTCCGCTTCGGAATAGTTGGCGAAGCAAACTCACCATTGAATAATTTGGTTGATCAGACTCAGCCTTCTCTAATGCGAGATTAGCCATTGCGCCATCTCCTCGTTCATAAGACGCGACCGCAAAGAGCGTTGCGGGGGCTGCGATAAAGCCTTCCGGTGCCTTCTTTAGAAGCCACTTCCAGGCATCGAAGTAAAGATCGCTCTCACAATTCATGCTTCCGAGCGCGAAGTCGCGTACTTGGAGATCTCTTAGTCTCACTAAGACTTTTGCGACCAGCCGCTTATCTCGACAGATTCGATCCACTTCAAAGTCGTGTAAGAAGTCCAAAATTGCATTTGCGCCATCGCGTTGTGCTGGGATCGGATCGCTTTCATAATCAATCGGCTCAATTCTTCCCATCATCTCGATGATGACTTGATCAATCTCGGAATCTAGCGAATTTGCCATCTCAATTAGATTCTTAAAGGGCATTAACTTGCCTTGGGCAATCTCCTCCACCGCAATTCTTGAATCAGAGAGATCTGGCAAGGGCGAGCCTTCTAAGGGACAGCAATCGGAGTCACTGCAAATCAGAGAGCGCCATCGATCACCAACGATGATGATGGATTCACGGAGTGGAATCTCGGCAAAATCAAGGGCTTCAATTAACGGGCGAATCACGCTCTCGGCATCAAGACAATCATCCGGAATATAAGAGACAAGGAGCGCGCCATCGCTACCCCTAAATTTCTCAACGAGCGCGCTCGCTTCTCTCTTACTTATCGCATCGGGGAAATCGATTCGAATCGCCATATTTATGGATTCATCTTTAAGTGAGATCAATACGATGGAATCACTTGGTTGGTAGCCAATTAGAAAGGGGACTGCGGCCAATAAATCATTTGGAGTCGTAACAGTTGTCATGGGCGAAGCATCTTTGCCAGCGCTAGCTAGCGGGAGAAAACTTCTAAATTGTGGATATCTATCGGGTGAAAGTGGTATCCGCTCCGTGAATGCTCAAGTCGCGTTCAAAGACTTGGGTGATACTCCCCTTAATCGGGCCGGAGATAGTTCCAGCCCTCCAACTCCCGCTCCACGTAACTTTCAGTTCAACTTGGTACTCACCGGCTTGTTGGTATCTGTTGGTGATGATCGATGCTGGATAAGGAGCGCCCGGATGATGCGAGGTATGGGAATTACCATCTCCGAAATCCCAGCTATATGTGGCCTTTAGAGTGATCAGAATTGGAACCTCTAAAACGACAATCACGGTTTGAAATGAAGAAGGCACTGTGGTCATGAAATTAACTGGTTCGCGCAGCAACGCCGCACTAGTTGGTTGGGTGAGAATTACGCCGCTAGGGAGCATCCGTTTTACTTGGTCTGCTAATTGAATAGCGCTGATCTTCTTTACTCTTGGTTTTCTCACACGTGGCTTTGTGATCTTTGTGCTTTTAGGTCTCGGGGTTGCAACTGGTTTTGGTAGCCAGGGAATCCATGGTTGCTTTCTAATAGTTGAGCTTGACGAAGTGGAAGTTGAGTTAGACGAGGGTGAAGAAGTTGTTGTAGAACCGGGTTTGCCTTTTTTTACTTTGATAACGAGATGATTGTCATCATCGGCGCTCACTTCAATACAGGTATCGCCATCGCACTCCTCAGCAATTGCCCCAGTCGGAAAAATAAGGGCAGCAACGAGAGTGAGTAGAAGTAAGCGCGGCATCGCCCCAAGTTAGAAGTAATTGAAAGGTAAATGTGCCGATACCTAATAGCTGTGGAAAACTATCTTCCATGGCGGTCCGCGATGGAGATGGTTGGGTGAATTGCCAATGCGGTTCAAAACATTGGGGCTTAAATGGCGCTGCTGGACTTCTTCTATATCGCGCCGATGAGATTTTGCTCCAACATCGCGCGCCCTGGGTGCACAATGGTGATACGTGGGGAATTCCCGGAGGGGCGAGAGATTCACATGAAAGCGCTCTTGAAGCCGCCCTACGCGAGAGCAATGAAGAGATCGGCATTGAGGCCATGCATGTAACAGCTCGCTTTACTCATCTCGATGATCATGGCGATTGGAGTTACGAGACTATTGTGGCCGAGATTGAGCCAGCTGGAATGGTCTTTGAGAATAACCACGAAACTATTGATTTACGCTGGTTTTCAATCGAAAAAGTTAGTGCGGTGAATCTTCATCCAAGTTTTGCACGGAGTTGGCCGACTATTAGCGCCCAGCTTCTTGGAATTGTTGGTGGAGCCGGCGGAGTGAATCCTTAACCACAGCGCCCTCTCCGGTGCGCCAAAGTGGTGGCATTGAATTTAGTAATACTGAGCCGTAGCGCTTATTTACGATTCGAGAATCCAGAATTGCAACTACTCCCCGATCTTCTATTGAGCGAATTAGTCTTCCCGTGCCTTGAGCAAGTAAGAGCGCAGCGCGCGGAAGAGAGACCTGCATAAATCCCGAACCGCCGGATGCATCGGCTTTCGAGGCGCGCGCCGACATGACTGGATCATCTGGTCTTGGAAATGGAATTCGATCTATTGCAACCAAAGTGCAAGCAGGGCCCGGAACATCAACGCCTTGCCACAGGCTCATCGTGCCAAGAAGAATTGATGTTGGGTCTTCAGCAAATCGATCTACGAGTGAGCCGACGCTATCACCGCGTTTTTGGGTGATGATCTTTATCGGAAGTTCAGCCAGAACCCGGCGGAGGTGATCATCGGCCATCTCTACTCCACGCCAGGATGAAAAAAGCGCAAGCGTTCGCCCACCCGCCGCGTCAATCAATTCACCTAACTCAACCAAAGCCTCGATGCTTGGGCCATCACGGCCCGGTTCGGGAAGATGTTTTGGAAGATAGAGCATTCCTTGAGCGGCAAAATCAAAGGGCGAGCCAACGTCTAACATCTGGACATTGCTTGGATCAATCCCAGAACTATCTTCCTCATCTTCAAATTCGCCACTTATTCCAAGGTTTCTAGCGATTGCATCAAAGCTCTTTCCGACCGAGAGCGTCGCGCTCGTTGCAATGACGGGGGTTTGGGTAAACAAATTTTCGCGAAGGACGGATGAGACATCTAGCGGAGCGAGGTAGAGAGTCGAGAAGTTCGGCTCAAACCATAGGACGCTTCCGTCGCTGTTTTTCAATAGTTTTTGGGCGGTTGCCTTAACCTCATTTACCGCGCCCTTTACGCGGGCTCGCTCGGCAATCGTGTCTGGATCGATAATCTCGCTATCTGCATTGATTGCTGCGACGACGGCTTCGGCTGCTTCCTTTACTTTTCTAATTGGCGCGACTAACTCATCCGGTAATTCAACTAGCCTTCGCTCTTCCTCGCTTCGAGTTCGATAATCCTGGCTATAGCCATCTAGGGCATTGGCAAATGCATCGGCTGCTTTATCAAGCGCGTTAGCAAGTTTTCCGGGCATATGTTTTCTAGCCATTGCGGCAGCACGAGAAACTCGTCCCGCTGTCAACTCTTCAGTTACAGCCTGGGTGGTCCGATCCATGAACTCATGTGCTTCATCAAGTATTACTGCATCACGTTCGGGAAGAATTGGATGAGAATCAACAATCTCAATGGCAAGCAAGGTGTGATTTGTGACGACGATGTCTGCGGTTTGGGCTTTAGCCTTTGCGTTTACCGCAAAACATTCGCTTCCAAATCTACATTCATCAGCTCCGACGCACTCTCTTCCAGAGGTGGAATTAGCAAGCCAGACTCTTCGATCAACCTCGGGAGCGTCATCGCGATCACCAGATATTCCAGGTTTTGCGGCCCACTCTCGTAATCGGCGGGCATCGCGCTCAAGCGATGAAACATCAACAAGAACTTCTCCGTCATGACTCTCGTCCGAGTTCATTTTCTGCAGACAGAGATAATTTCCAACACCTTTGTAAACGGCAAAGGAGATTTCCCGGCATAGCTCTTTTTCAAGGGCTTCCTTCACTCGCGGAAGGTCGCGCTCTACGAGTTGGCGCTGGAGGGCCAAGGTCGCGGTGGCAACAAGAACTCTTTTTCCATGGACCAAGGCAGGTACAAGATAAGCGAGAGACTTTCCGGTGCCAGTCCCGGCTTGCACTAAGAGATGGTGGCGATCGGAGAGCGCATTGGCCACCGCTTCGGCCATCGCGATCTGGCCCTCACGAGGAGAGCCATCGATCGCATTAATCGCAGCAGCGAGGGCCTTTTGGACCTTTTCAAGGCTCATTGCTGAACCTTATGAGTTAGCTATGACCTTTTACTTGATCAGGAGCAACCAGAAGTGGATCCACAACCCTCGCAGACATAACAAGCTCCGGATGCGCGCATCTTTACTCCGCAAGTTACACAGAGCGGTGCATCGGACTTTATGCCAGCGATCTTCTCAAGTAGTTCGGTTGAAGAACCGATCTGAGTTGAAGACTGAGTTGAAGTCTGGGTTGGAGCAGGTTCAATCTTCACTTCAACTGGTTTTGCCTTAGCTTCAATTACCGGCTCAGCAGATGGCGCTGCAACCTCTTGAACCTGGGCATATTCGCCAGTTTCTAAAGCGTTAGCGCGCTCAGCCGCGGAGTAAATTCCATAGGCAGAGCGGACATCTTGCGGTAAGTAATCAAGAGCAAGGCGACGGAAGATGTAATCCATCATGGATTGGGCCATACGGATATCTGGATCATCGGTCATGCCAGCTGGTTCAAAGCGAGAATTAGTGAACTTCTGGACGTAGGTCTCTAGCGGTACTCCATATTGGATACCGATTGAAACTGCGATGGAGAATGCATCCATGACTCCGGCAAGTGTTGAACCTTGCTTTCCAAGTTTTAGGAAGATCTCGCCCAACTCGCCATCTTCATAAGTTCCCGCAGTCATGTAGCCCTCAGCGCCACCGACTGAGAATGAAGTGGTGCGCGATGGGCGTGACTTTGGAAGGCGCTTACGTGTAGCAGGAGCTGGAGCAGCTACCGAGGTGCTCGCTTCGCTCTTAGCTGCCTTTGCATCAGATAGTGGCTGTCCGACCTTGCAGTTATCGCGATAGATAGCGATTGCCTTGAGGCCCAACTTCCAACCTTCGTAATAAACCTCTTCAACATCTTCAATCGTTGCATCCGCTGGAAGATTTACGGTCTTGGAGATCGCGCCAGATAGGAAAGGCTGGCAAGCGGCCATCATTCGGACGTGGCCCATCGGGGCGATTGAACGCATCCCGAGAGCGCAATCAAAGACGTCGTAATGCTCTGGCTTTAGGCCAGGGGCATCAACAACATGGCCATTTGCGGTGATGTATTCAACGATTGCTTCAATCGTCTCATCTGTGTAGCCAAGCTTCTTAAGTGCAAGTGGGACGGTCTGATTGACGATCTGCATGGATCCGCCGCCGACCAACTTTTTGAACTTAACAAGTGAGAAATCAGGCTCGATACCGGTGGTATCGCAATCCATCATCAGACCGATAGTTCCGGTTGGGGCAAGAACGGAAGCCTGGGCGTTACGCCAGCCATTCTTCTCACCGATTGATAGGCAGCTATCCCATTGCTTATTCGCTTCAGTCCAGACATCGCGATCGAGAGTTGAGAGTGGCTTTGCAGATAGCGAAGCGGCTTGGTGCTTCTTCATTACTCGGGTATGCGCGGCAGCGTTTCGGGCATAACCATCATAAGCGCCGACGATTCCAGCGATTTCAGCAGAGCGACGATATGAAGTTCCGGTCATGAGCGAGGTGATTGCGCCAGCGAGCGCCCGGCCACCTTCGGAGTCATATGCAAGGCCTGATGCCATCAAAAGTGCACCGAGGTTTGCATAACCAATTCCGAGTTGGCGATATGCGCGCGTGGTTACACCGATTGCTTCTGTTGGAAAATCAGCGAAGCAGATCGAGATATCCATAGCGGTGATAATCAATTCAGTTGACTTAACGAAATTCTTAACATCAAATGAACCATCGCTCTTTAGGAACTTCATCAAGTTCAATGATGCGAGGTTGCATGATGAGTTATCAAGCGACATGTATTCAGAGCATGGATTCGAAGCGTTGATTCGACCTGTTTCTGGGTTGGTGTGCCAATCATTAATGGTTGTGTCGTATTGGATGCCAGGATCGGCGCAAGCCCAAGCTGCTTCGGACATCTTACGGAAGAGCGACTTTGCATCGATCTCTTCAATAACCTCGCCAGTTGAACGGGCACGTAGACCGAACTTTGCGCCGTTCTCATAGGCGCGCATAAATTCATCATTGACGCGGACTGAGTTATTTGCGTTCTGGTATTGGACAGAGATGACATCTTTTCCGCCAAGATCCATATCAAAGCCAGCATCACGAAGAACGCGGATCTTCTCCTCTTCGCGGACTTTAGTTTCAATGAACTCTTCGACATCTGGGTGATCGACATCTAGAACGACCATCTTCGCAGCCCTGCGGGTAGCGCCACCTGACTTGATGGTGCCAGCGGAGGCATCAGCGCCGCGCATAAATGAGACGGGGCCAGAAGCGGTTCCGCCAGAGCGGAGTAGCTCCTTTGAAGAGCGGATTCTCGAGAGGTTTAGTCCCGCGCCCGAGCCACCTTTGAAGATCATTCCTTCTTCGCGATACCAGTTAAGAATCGAGTCCATCGTGTCATCGACAGAGAGGATGAAGCAGGCAGAGACTTGTTGTGGCGCGGTAGTTCCGACGTTAAACCAGACTGGGGAGTTGAAGGAGAAGATCTGGTGAAGGAGCATGTAGGTAAGTTCGTGCTCGAAGATTTCTGCATCTTGTGGAGTTGCGAAATAGCCAAATTCTTTTCCAGCTTTTGTATATGTAAGAACAACGCGATCAATGACTTGCTTTAGCGACCATTCACGATTCTCATGTCCGACAGCGCCACGGAAGTATTTTGTGGTGACGATGGTGGAGGCGTTTACTGACCAGAAGTCAGGGAATTCGACGCCTTTCTGTTCGAAGACGGTCTCGCCGGTTTTCCAATTTGATTGGACTACATCACGACGCTCCCAATTAACCTGGTCATAAGGATGTACTCCAGGAGAGCTGAAAACTCGCTCCATTTGGAGCCCTTTTCCAAGCTTGCTCTTCCCACCAGCGCGATTGATAACCGTGTCCGACATTCTCTTTTTCTCCATCTCTAGAAATCTTTAGTTTTGTTTTTATAACTTTTAGTTTTTACTGCTTTATTCAGTTCTCTTCTAACTACTTATCGGACGCGTCACTTAAGTTGCGGGGAAGAAACTTGGTTTTTCGACTCTGAAATCTTTTCGGAAGGTATAGCGCGGAGAAGTGCGATCTCACCTTCGAAATCTTCAAGGGAGGAAAAGTTACGGTATACCGAGGCATATCGCAGGTAAGCCACTTCATCTAATTCGCGTAGCGGTGAGAGAATCGCCATACCAACTTCCTGGGCCTCGATCTCGGCCTGGCCGGTTGAGCGGAGGGATTCCTCAACTCGCTGTGCGAGCAGAGCCAAATCATCATCGGAGACTGGCCGGTTCTGGCATGCCTTACGGACGCCATTGATGACCTTCTCGCGGCTGAAGGGTTCAGTCGCGCCACTTCGCTTAATGATGGAGAGAACGGCCGTTTCCTGGGTGGAGAAGCGCGATCCGCAAGTGGTGCATTCGCGGCGCCGGCGGATAGAAGTTCCTTCATCGGCAGGGCGCGAGTCAACGACTCGAGACTCCTCGTTCCGACAGAAGGGACAGTTCACGGCGTGTCTTTCCTTTCAATGCTGGGAATTTCCAGAAATTGGGTGTATCAGAGATTCGGCTTCGAACCACTACTTATGGAAGCCTACCGCAATTTGACCCCAATATCTAGGGGTAAGAGTAAAGCAAGGGTTTAGAGTTCGCAATACATCTCTAAGTTGCTAGCCGCGTGTCGGAATATAAATCTTCTGGCCCGCCACAACCTCAGGGCTCTTCAACCGGTTTACCTCGATTAGCTCATCTACCAAATCGCGACGGTCCCCAGAGCCGCTCAGATTTGAGGCGATAGACCAGAGGGTCTCACCAGGCTTCACAGTTATCTTCATATAAGGAGTCGTGGAAACGGACTCGGCAGAACCGGCGGTAGCGCCCGAAAATAGTGAAAAACCGGCAAGTAGAAGGATGGAGAGAGATGAGACAACCGCAAGCCGGGCAAGTGCTCGACCTCGGGGGGTGAGGCGGACTTGGGCGTGGCTATTTAAGGGGGACGGATTGATAGCGATCGTCATCATTCTCTCCAGCTATTTCTAGCCTTTTCTCTAGAACGACCGTTGAGAGTGGGGATACTCTTCGAACGTCTGTTCTAAAGCAAAAGGTACACCCCGCCACTGACATCGGCAAGTTTTTTTAGAACATTTGTTTGAAATCCTCGTAAATTTGTTCTAAACTTCCAGCTATGACCCCCAAAATCTCTGAGCTCCCAGATGGCCCTGTCGATGAGAACGGCCTGACCTCCCGCCAACTTAAGATCCTTCAAGCCATCAAGAGCGCTATGGAAGAGAAGGGCTATCCACCTTCAATGCGTGAAATTGGCGAGGCCGCAGGGCTCGCCTCCCCCTCTAGCGTTAAGTACCAACTCGAGGCCCTCGAATCAAAGGGTTGGATCCGAAGAGATCCCTCAAGAGGTAGAGCGCTAGAAGTATTAACACCTGGCGATGAGAGATTTGAGGATATTAAGCCCGAGAAAACTTATAACGTCCCGCTTGTAGGACGAATTGCTGCGGGTGGTCCAATCCTTGCCGAACAAAATGTTGAAGAGCTCTTTCCACTCCCCTCCACCCTTGTCGGCGAAGGTGAATTGTTTATGCTCAAAGTTGTTGGCGACTCGATGGTTGATGCTGCGATCTGCGATGGCGATTACGTTGTTATTCGCTCCCAGAAAGATTGCAATAAAGGCGAGATTGTCGCTGCGATGATTGATGGTGAAGCCACTGTTAAAACCTTCTCTAAGAAAGATGGCCATATCTGGCTACTTCCTGCGAACGATAATTACGCCCCGATAAATGGCGATAATTGCGAGATTCTTGGAAAGGTAACTGCGGTTCTTCGTTCGGTTCGCTAAGCCCGAACATATTTTTCAAGTAGATGAGCTAGCGCTCCGTCAACTCTTGCATGTAGCGCAGTTCCGTCAGCTAAATGCTCTTCCCTCAATATTTCGCCCTCTTCATGAATCCGGCTTACTAGATCACCTCGGTTGTAAGGAATCAAAGTGCGTACCTCAACCTTTGGCCTTGGAAGTGAAGCCTCAATCGCATTGATTAACGCCTCAATTCCAGCTCCGGTGTGAACAGAAATCGGATAGGCATCCGGCTCTTCCCGCATTACTAATCGCATCATTTCGGGATCTGCGATATCGGCCTTATTTAAAGCGATTATTTCGGGGGTCTTCTCTCCCCCAATATCGCGAATCACTTCTCGGACCGCCTTGATCTGTCCCAGTGGATCCTCATGAGAACCATCTACAACATGGACGATTAAGTCAGAGCCGGAGACCTCCTCTAAGGTCGACCTAAATGCATCTATTAGCTCGTGTGGAAGGTGCTTAACAAATCCGACTGTGTCGCTCAAGGTATAGACCCGACCATCTCTACTTTCTGCTTTTCGGACAGTGGGATCAAGGGTCGCAAAGAGCGCGTTCTGTACTAGAACTCCTGCGTTGGTGAGTCGATTTAAGAGTGAGGACTTTCCAGCATTTGTGTAACCAGCGATAGCGACTGAGGGAATGGAGTTTCGCTTCCGTTCTTGCCGTTTAGTATCGCGAGCAACTTTCATCTCGCCAATCTCGCGGCGCAGCTTCGCCATCTTGTCGCGGATTCGCCGGCGATCAATCTCGATCTTGGTCTCACCAGGTCCGCGCCCGCCGATACCACCGGCTCTAGCTGCTTGCCTTGAGAGGGATTCACCCCAACCACGAAGACGGGGCAACATATAACTCATCTGGGCGAGCTCGACTTGGGCTTTACCTTCTTTGCTCTTTGCATGTTGTGCGAAGATATCGAGAATCAACGCGGTGCGATCTACAACTTTGACTTTTACTTTATCTTCCAAGTTTCGTAATTGACCGGGGCTTAACTCACCATCACAGATAACAGTATCTGCGCCAGTAGATTTAACAACGCCCTTCAATTCACTTACTTTTCCAGAGCCAATAAATGTGGCAGGGTCGGGCTTATCTCTTCTCTGTATTAGGGCATCAAGGACTTCAGATCCGGCCGTCTCCGCCAACGCCGCCAATTCCGTCATTGAATTTTCGGCATCCTTAATAGTTCCCTCGGTCCAAACTCCCACTAGAACAACCCGCTCTAAACGAAGCTTTCGGTATTCAGCCTCAGAGATATCGGTTAGCTCGGTGGACAGTCCAGCTACTCGGCGAAGCGCCTGGCGATCACTTAAATCGCGCTGAGTTGAATCGAAAGAATCTGGGATGAAGATTCCCGAATCAAACTCAGCAGCCAAATCCGCGCTCTCTTGAAGCAGGCGATCTACCTCTTCTTCGCTATTCCGCTTAGCCAAGATAGCTACTCAATTCCACATCCTTGATAAGGACCGCAGGGCCAGTGAGAATCGCATTTGAGTGGGGATCTATCTCAACTTCAAGGCGTCCGCCGGGGGGATGAATTACCCACTTGATTGGTAGCGATTTTCCTTTCAAAATTGAGGCGGCAAGTGCCACCGCACAGGTTCCGGTACCGCAAGAGCGGGTCTCGCCCACCCCACGTTCATGAACTCGCATCGCTAATTCGCCATTTTCTAGCACTTTCACAAACTCAACATTCACACCATCTGGATAGAGTTCTTTTGGCCTTACGACTGGCTCATTTTTGAGATCCCCGATCTCGCTCAAATCATCAACGAAGACAACGGCATGGGGATTTCCAACGTTGATGTTGTAGCCGCTCCAAGTCTTCCCATTTGAAAACGCAGTGACTGCGCCCTCTTGATGTGCAACCGCTCCCATATTTACTGTGATGTCGCCGGTTTCTGGGACGCTCACAAATTTTGTTCCATCCCTAGTAAGAACTGGGAAGATTCCAGCTGGTTGGTGGCCACGATCTACCAAGTATCTAGCCATCACCCGGATGCCATTTCCGCACATCTCAGCTAAGGATCCATCGCCATTTCGATAATCCATAAACCACTTACCGTCCCGCTTCACAATTCGAATTAGCCCATCAGCGCCAATTCCAGTCTCGCGATTACAAATTGCGGCACAGACTCGACTCGAGAGATTGTTGGAATCAGTTGGATCAAAGACGAGCACAAAGTCGTTTTCAGTGCCGTGGCCGTATGTGCCGATTAAGGAGCTCATCGTTATCTGCTAATCGTAGATGAGAGGATTGAATCTAGCCGCTCTTTAGTTCCGCCCTTAAGCCATTTGATTCGAGCATCGCGCGAAAACCAAGTTTCTTGTCGCCGGGCATAGGCTCGCGTTGCCCGCTTGGTCTCTTCCTTCGCTTCCGCTTCGCTAATTCGCCCCTCTAGGAAGCTGATGATCTGGTTGTATCCGAGGGCAGCCTTTGCGGTCTTGCCGGAAGTAATCCCTTTTTCAATAAGTTCACGCACTTCCCCAACAAAACCTTCGCTCCACATCAAATCAACTCTCTTGTCGATCCGCTCCTTCAAGTCATCCCGATCCATAACTAGGCCAAATTGCTTGGCATCTGGGTAATAAGTTGCCCCAGCCCTAGGAAGGTGTGCAGTGAAAGGCTTTCCAGTAATCTCGATGACTTCCAGAGCCCGAACAACTCTGCGCACATTCTCTTTCGGAATCGCAGCTGCCGCAGCAGGATCTAATTTGCCGAGGCGTTCATGCATCGCCTCACCGCCAATTCGTTCCGCCTCTTCACTAAGCCGCGCCCTAACTTCAGGGTCAGTGTCTGGAAAGTTCAACTCATCCAAGATTGCTTTTACATATAGACCGGTGCCTCCGACCACGATGACTGCTTTACCCAATCCAAGTAACTCATCAATTTTGCTCCGCGCCCAGAGTTGGTACTCCGCTACTGATGCATCCTGAGTTACATCTAATACATCTATAAGGTGATGCGGAATTCCGCGCCGCTGCTGAGGTGAGAGTTTGGCAGTTCCAATATCCATCCCCCGGTATAACTGCATGGAATCGGCATTAACTATCTCGCCACTTAGTTGCTCTGCTAACTGAAGTGAGAGTTCGCTTTTTCCAGTAGCGGTCGCTCCTACGATAAAGATTAAGGTCATTGAACTCGCATCACTTAACAAGTGAGCTCTTGAGCTGGGGCACGCCTAGAAATACCCCGCTGTTCTCCGCCTCAAGCTTTCGAAGTTCAAATGCATCGCCGCCGCGAGTCCGCTTAACTTCTAACTTTTCACCAAAGATGAAATGTGGTTTCGCGCTTGAGATCTTCACCCGAGCGAGATCCCCGGGCCTTGCTTCATCCTTGTTTAGATCAAAATGAACCAATCTAAAGTCTCTACTCTTTCCCTGGCCCCTCGCGCCATCGATATCGGTGATTAGAACTTCGGATTCTTGGCCAATCACATCTTCATTAACCGCGAGCGCGACTTCATTTAACTTCTTATGTAGTCGGTCGTAGCGCTCCGCGACAATCTCTTCGGGAATCTGATCGGGCATATCGGCTGCGGGGGTGCCGGGGCGCTTTGAATATTTAAAAGAATAAGCAGCTAGAAAACGCAATTCGCCACATAGATCCAAGGTTTCCTGGAAATCTTGCTCACTCTCACCGGGAAAACCGACTATTACATCGGTGGTAATCGTCGAATGGGGCATGGCGCTTCGAACCTTCTCGATGATTCCGCGATAACGCTCGACTCGATATGAGCGGCGCATCGCTTGCAAAATTTTGTCTGAACCTGATTGGAGCGGCATATGAAGGTGTGGCATTACGTTTGGAGTTTCGGCCATCGCCGCAATGACATCATCAGTGAAATCTCTTGGATGTGGGGACATGAAGCGCACCCGCTCAAGCCCTTCGACTTCTCCGCATGAACGAAGCAACTTTGCAAAGGCCTCTCGATCGCCAAAGTCGACACCATAGGCATTTACATTCTGGCCAAGGAGCGTCACTTCGGTAACGCCCTCGCTAACAAGGGCTCGAATCTCACTCAAGATTTCACTACTCGGGCGATCTTTCTCGCGCCCGCGCAATTGTGGAACGATGCAGAAAGTGCAGGTGTTATTACATCCAACGGAGATGGATACCCAGGCCGAGAAGGCCGAATGGCGTCGCGCTGGAAGGGTAGATGGAAAGTGTTCGAGCGATTCCTTTATCTCAACTTGGGATTTTGCTTCGATGCGCGCCCGTTCCAAGAGCGCTGGAAGTGAGCCAACATTGTGAGTTCCAAAAACCACATCGACATAAGGGGCCTTCTTAATGATGCTCCCTTTATCCTTCTGAGCGAGGCAACCACCGATTGCGATTTGTAAGTTCGGATTGGCTCGCTTTGTTGGGGCTAGAAAACTTAAGTGGCCATAGAGCTTGTTATCAGCATTCTCGCGGACCGCACAGGTATTAAAGACGATTAAATCGGGATCTTGGCCTTCGGTAGCGGGGATGTAGCCGGCTGCATCTAGCGAGCCCGCGATGCGCTCAGAGTCGTGGACATTCATCTGACAACCCAGAGTTTGGATTACATAGGTACGACTCATAAGCGAATCGTACCTATCACTTATCTCGCTGAGATTCCCAACTCTTGCATCACGCGAGAGACGATATGACCAGAGAAGCCACGGCGCGAAAGCGCCCCATGGAGCCTTCGGTAGGCAACCTCGTTCTCAAGCTTTGCGTAAGACCGGGCCTTTCGCTCAGCAAACTTCATTGCGTTCTCGAACTCAGTTTCATCTGAGATATCGGTCGTAATCCATTCGATGATCTCATCGCTTACTCCTTTGGAACGGAGTTCGCCGATGATTATCCGGCGCGAGACTTTCTTAGTCCGTTGACGTGATTCGCTCCAATAGCGGGCAAATTCGTAATCATTTACAAAGCCCTGTTCTTGGAGGCGGAAGAGGACCGCGTTAGCGACCTCTTCGGCAATTCCGCGTTTCTTGAGAAGAGAAAAGAGCTCTCCCCTACTTTTCGCCCGACGACCAAGCGCAGTTAGCGCAATCGTCGTTCCTACTTGGTAGGGGTCGCTCGCAATTTCTTCTTCAAGGAGTTCGCTATTACTCAACTCTAGAACTCAACATCAGCAGCTGCTTCATCGATTGCTGCAACTAGCGCAGGATCGATTTCAACGGCGGCGTAATGTGCGCGAATCTTTGACTCGATCTCATTTGCGAGATCTGGATTATCGATAAGGAATTGACGTGAGTTCTCTTTTCCTTGACCGAGTTGGTCGCCTTCGTAGGTGAACCAAGCGCCGGATTTCTTTACGATTCCAAGATCAACGCCTAGATCTAGCAAGCTGCCTTCGCGTGAAATTCCGACTCCGTAGAGGATGTCGAATTCTGCTTGCTTGAATGGTGGCGCCATCTTGTTCTTCACAACTTTGACGCGAGTTCTATTTCCAACCGCTTCTTGGCCATCTTTCAAGGTCTCAATTCGGCGGATATCCATACGGACAGAGGCGTAGAACTTGAGGGCCTTTCCACCGGTAGTTGTTTCAGGAG
This sequence comes from Candidatus Nanopelagicaceae bacterium, assembly GCA_018882735.1. Classification (GTDB taxonomy): domain Bacteria; phylum Actinomycetota; class Actinomycetes; order Nanopelagicales; family Nanopelagicaceae; genus MAG-120802. The sequence goes on along the minus strand of VERH01000009.1, from coordinate 21,141 downwards.
AGCCGAAGAAAACACCGATCTTGTCGCGGAGCTGGTTGATGAAGATTGCGGTGGTCTTTGATTGGCTAAGTGCGCCAGTGATCTTTCGGAGGGCTTGGGACATAAGTCTTGCCTGTAGACCCATATGTGAATCGCCCATCTCGCCTTCAATTTCAGCGCGTGGAACTAGGGCTGCGACTGAGTCGACGACGATTAAATCAAGCGCGCCGGAGCGAACCAACATGTCAGCAATCTCAAGCGCTTGTTCACCAGTGTCTGGTTGAGAGACGAGAAGCGCATCGATATCAACGCCAAGTTTCTTGGCATATTCAGCATCAAAGGCATGCTCTGCATCGATAAATGCCGCGATTCCGCCAGCGCGTTGGGCATTTGCGATCGCGTGGAGAGTGAGAGTTGTTTTACCTGAGGATTCAGGTCCAAAAATTTCAATGATTCTTCCGCGTGGAATTCCACCAATTCCCAGGGCAACATCAAGGGCAATCGATCCAGTTGGGATGACTTCAATTGGTTGCGCGGTTCTTTCGCTCATCTTCATAACAGAGCCCTTACCAAACTGACGCTCGATCTGGGCAAGCGCGGTATCTAGGGCTTTCTGCTTCTCAGGGGCTGGGTTATTTTTATTTTCTTCTGTTGGATCTTTAGCGGGTTTAGCCACTTGTCTTGCCTTTCTCTTTATCGTTAGTTGGTCCAGAAGGTACGGACTACCACCGACGGCCCGAGTGATCTCGGGCGGAAGTGTGGAACCGCTCTGGTTGGGCCTAACAGCTCAACGCTGTTATTGACGGATAGTTTACCGAACATTTGTTCTAATGACTTTAGGACACGCTCGCCCTTACCTTTCCCTATGGCCACTACCCCCTTTACCGCTCCGCGGCCGGCTGAATACGCGCCGATTCCCAAGCCGCTAAAGCGCCGGACGGTAAAAACTGAGATTCCCCCAGGGCCAAGATCGCCAATCCTCACTCTGCAATTCCAGAAAGACACCCCAGGATTTTTGCGGAGCGCACGAGATCAATTTGGCGACCTCCCTTCATTCTTCTTAGGTGGCCAGCTCTTCTATGGAGCATTTGCACCTGAGATGGTCCATGAAGTTACGGTTAGCAAGCAACATAGCTTTATTAAGGGCGTGGGTTTTGAGCGGATGCGCAAAGTCCTCGGAACTGGACTTCTCACAAATGAAGAGCCGATTCATCTTCGCCATCGCCGGTTAATGCAATCGCCATTTCACATCAGCAAGATCTCCTCTTATGCCGAGACGATGCTGGGATTGACTGAGAAACACATTTCAAATTGGCAAGCAGGTAGCGAAGTTAATCTCGGCCCAGAAATGATGTCACTCACCTTCGACATTGTTGCCGAAATTCTCTTTGGTGCTGATATTTCTGAGGATACCGAGCGAGTCCAGCGTTCGATGCATATTGCGATTGATCGGATTGAGCGGACTATGTTGCCTGGACTTGATCGATTGGATAGCTGGCCAATCCCCTACTTCCGCAAGTTTCATTCGGCTGCTGATGATTTAAACGAAGTGGCTACGAAGATTATTCGCAATCGCATCGAGCAAGGAATAAAGCGGGATGATTTGTTGGGAATCTTGCTTGAGGCCCAAACCCCAGATGGTGAAAGGCTTAGCGCTGAAGAAATCTCTGATGAAACTCTGACTCTAATTTTGAGTGGCCATGAAACGACTGCGAATGTCCTTACTTGGGTCTTCTCTTACTTGAGTGAGAGTCCCCAATATTGGGAAGGTTTAATTGCTGAGGCTGATCAAGTGCTTTCCCATAGAGGCGAAGCGGACTTTGCGTTAAAGCTATTTTCGGCACCAATAAGTTCTGCGATTTTCAATGAGGTGTTGCGGTTGTGCCCACCAGTCTGGGTGGCGCCACGTAGAGCGCTTGAAGATGTTGAGCTAGGTGGCAGATTCGTGCCTAAAGGCGCTCATGTTCTCGTAAGCCAATTCGTAACTCATCGCGATCCCCGTTACTTCCCAAATCCTGATTCTTTTAAACCGGAGCGATGGAGTAATGACTTCGAAAAGAGCCTGCCAAAAGGCGCTTATTTCCCATTCGGTGCTGGAACGAGAAAATGCCTCGGGGATCAATTTGCGATTCTGGAAGGCCGGGTAATCATCTTGGAGATTGCGCGCCGCTTCCGCCTCCAACTCAAATCAGGCTTTCCCAAAGCCCAACCTCGAGCGACCTATCGACCTAAGGGCGCCGTTGCGATGAAGGTCAGCGCAGCTCGCTCTTAATCTCAGGGTTGTGTCGTACCACAGCGCGCCAGATATCGGCCGGTTCCATCCCCATTGCTAAAGCTTGATCAATAGTCTGACCACCCAATTCAGCAAGTACAAAGTCTTTTGAATAAGAAGGTGCCCAATCAGCTCCGAAGTGTTCGTTTAAGCGGCGGCGAAGTTCTGTTATCCGCATTTAAAACAATATTAGAGAATTGATGCGATGCGATTTGCTTGTTCGCGAGAATGTTCAGCTGAAAGTGGTGCAGTGACTTGTCCCATCAACCAACGAAGAACTAATCCAACACCAACTACATCAGTTGCAAATATCTTTGCCAGTTGCGCATAAACCTCAACCCAGACTTTGTGATCACGAGCAGTTAGCGCCGCAGCAATCAAATCACCATCGCGTTCAATCGCTCTTCTTAATCCATCATGTTCGGAGATTTCGCGGGAGATTGTGTAGAGCGCTTCGGAGCGAGATTGGGCAACAAGTGCCAGAGTTGCAACTCGTTCAATCTCCGTTTCTACTAGCGCAACAAATACTTCGTGTTTATCTCGGAAGTGGTTATAAAGAGAGGCGCGTGAAACTTGGGCACGATCAGCAATATCAATCATGTTTGTAGCGCTTATGCCACTCTCGCCAAGAAGGGATTTTGCAGCGCTCATAATTGCGCCACGGGTGCGGCGATGAACTGTGGATTGGTGCTGGTAACTAGTACGCGCGCTGGACTCGACCACAGCCGAACCTTACGCGGCGTTCGTGTCGACGACCGTAAGTACTGGGGTTTCGTGAAGCTTTATTTGAGTCGCTACTTCAACGAGTACTGATGAGAGAGTCAGATTCAAAGCTAGACAGATTGAATTCAATAACTCAGAGGAGGCTTCTTTCTGGCCTCGCTCTACTTCGGATAGATAACCAAGTGAGACGCGTGCTTCACGGGCAACATCTCTAAGGGTTCGACCTTGAGAGGTTCGGGCAGCGCGGAGGGCGCTACCGATATGCGAACGCATCAATTCCATTAGGAAAGGATACGCGCGAAGGCTGAAAGTGCGCTTGCTACCGCGCCGGAACGGACCTCACTTCGACCTCCCGAGAGGGCAAGATGCTCAACTTTTCGCACCTCGCCTCCAACTATTGCGATCCAAAGGTTGCCGGCAGCTACCCCGTGAGATTCGCCTGGGCCGGCAACGCCGGTGGTAGCAATCGCCCAATCACTTCCAAATCTTCGCTTCGCGCCTTCTGCCATCGCTAAAGCGGTCTCCTTGGAGTAGACGCCCGAGCTATCGATGGTTTCTTGAGGTACATCTAAATCATGAAGTTTGCTCGCCACGGAATATGCAATCACTCCCCCAAGAAAGACATGTGATGCGCCTTCGATATCGGTTAGCGCTTTAGCAAGCGAGCCGCCGGTTAGCGATTCTGCGATTGAAACTGTTTCGCCGCGCCGGCCTAGAAGTTCAATTACTTTCTCATTGGGATTCATCGACTCAGACTCTTTTCAATGCGCTACGGAAATATTCAAAGCCAGTCCAAAGAGTTAGCACCACCGCAATTCCTAACAAGATATCGCGGGGAAGATAGAGATATTCCGGAAGCGGCAGGATATAAAAACCTACCGAGAAATTCTGTAGTAGTGATTTGATCTTTCCACCTCGATTGGCTGAGATTACCTCTCGCTTAATTACTGCAAATCGCAGTATCGTCACTCCAATCTCGCGGATAAGAATTAAGGCTGTTATCCACCAAGGCATCTTTCCAAGTATCGAAAGACCAATTAAGGCGGTAGCGATAAAGGCCTTATCTGCGATTGGATCGAGGATGATTCCAAAGTTAGAGATCTGATTTCGCTTACGGGCTATCCGGCCATCAAAGACATCAGTCATTCCAACTATGAAGAACATCGTCCAAGCTATGACCTGCCAGGTTGGATCTTTTCCATCCTCTTGAAATAGCGCCCAGGCACAAAATGGCAGCGCCAGGATTCTAAATACAGTGAGCGCATTGGGAAGGTTCATAGTGGTTGCGCCACCAAATCTGCTCCAGCCACATCGCTAACTATGGCATCTACATATTCGCCAACTCTGAACTTGGTGCGCGGAGAATCTAAGAAAGTTGTGGAATCAACTTCTGGGCCTTGATGTTCGGCCCGCCCTTCCCCAGTCTCGCTATCTTCAACTAGAACCCGGACACGCTCCCCAATTCGCTCTTGGGCGCGCTCATAACTCAACTCTTCGGCAATTCGGCGGAGCGATTCGGTTCGCTCTGTGATCACCGATTCATCTAACTTTCCATCGAGAGTTGCGGCCTCAGTTTTATCTTCATCGGAATAAGGAAAGATTCCAATTGCATCTAGTCGGGCCTCGCTTAAGAAATCAACAAGTTCTTGATATTCGCTCTCAGTTTCTCCGGGGAATCCAACGATGAAGTTGGATCTAATCCCTGATTCCGGATTTAAGGCACGGACTTGGGTAAGCAGATGAAGGAATTTTTCGCCATCGCCAAACCGACGCATTCTTCGTAACAAGGTGCCTGATGCATGTTGAAATGAGATATCAAAATAAGGTACAACTTTTGGGGTAGAAACCATTGCCTGTAAGAGGGTTGGACGTATTTCGGCGGGTTGTAGGTAGGAGAGACGAATTCTCTCTATCCCATCAATCTCCGCTATATCGGGGAGCAACCGTTCCAAGACTTTTAAGTCGCCAAAATCTTTTCCGTATGAAGTCGTGTTCTCGCTTACAAGAAATACTTCAGTGACACCATTTTCAGCAAGCCACTTCGCCTCATCAAGAATCTCGGTAGGTCGCCTAGAAACGAAGGCGCCACGAAATTGTGGGATGGCACAGAAAGTGCACCGGCGATCACAGCCTGATGCGATCTTTAGCGGGGCAAGTGGTGCGCTTCCAAGACGCTTTCGCGAAAAGGTGCTTCCTTGTCCCATGGAGCTTTTTACTTCCTGCTCTTGTTGTCGAGAGACTGGCGAGATTGGGATAAGCGAACGGCGATCCTTGGGTTTATGGGTCTCGATTTTCTTGCCATCTAATATTGTTCGAAGTCGATTAGAGATATCGGTGTAATCATCAAAGCCCAAGATTGCATCGGCTTCTGGGAGCGCTTCAGCAAGCTCATTTCCATATCGCTCCGCCATGCATCCCACTGCCACTACGGCCCTTAAGGTTCCATCACTTTTAAGCGAATGCGCTTCAAGCAGGGCATCTACCGAATCCTTCTTGGCTGATTCAATAAAGCCACAGGTATTAACGACTGCGATGTCAGCGCTACCTACATCGCTCACTAGTTGCCAACCATCTTCGGCAAGGCGTCCGGCTAGTTCTTCTGAATCAACTTCGTTACGCGCGCAACCTAAAGTAACTAACGCAACGGTTTTAAGGTTTTCGCGAGTAGCCGACACTCGCAGATTCTATCCGGCGCGGTTAACTAACCCTGGTTAGCGAGAGCCTGGGGGCCGAACTCTAGGCGTAGAACTTCGCCAACTTTCCCAGGAACGCCCAAATCTTCACCATTTACTATTAATTGGATTGCGCCAGCATTGCCGATCACTAGATAAAGCAATTGATCATCATTGAATGTTAACTCTTCGCCCTGGCGGATTCTTCCGCTGTACTGAGTTGCGCCGGAACTATCGCTAATGGCAACCCAAGAAAGTCCATTTACTCCACGTAGAGTTACTTCGACGCCATCAAATTTCTTTGCGACTGGTCCTGTCTCATCAATCTGCATTTGTGGAGTCGCAATATTCTCTTCGCCGCCACCACTTGTAATAAGCGCGCCGCCAAAAACTAGAAGTGCAACTACGCCAGCTGCAACGCCAGTCAGACCCTTCCAAGAGATTGGTTTTCTAACTTTCTTAGCAGTTGTTGCATTTGTGTCATTTAAAAGTTCCCGGATTGACTTATTAAGAGGAATAGTTTGAGATTCAAATTGAGCAAGAATTAACTCTGCATCGACACCACAGACTCTTGCAATATTGCGGATATGACCGCGTGCATAAGCAGGACCACCACAAGTGTTGAAGTTATCTCGCTCTAAATCTTCGATGACGCTTTCTGGGATGCGGGTACGTTTCGAAAGTTCGCTAGTAGACAGAGCTGCTGTCTTGCGAACTTCTCGTAGTGATGTACCGACAGACATCTAAACCTCACAGATTGGGAGAGCGAATTTTACGCGCACTCACAAGCAGTGGACAACCCCGAGTTAAACCTTACGAGAGAACTAACCCTCTCTTTTCACCCCTGAAGCACTTCAAGGACGGAGGCTAGGTCCTCAGGTTTTACAAGAACCGTTCGCGCCTTAGATCCTTCAGATGGTCCGACGATTCCGCGGCTCTCCATTAAATCCATGAGGCGTCCGGCTTTAGCAAAACCAATCCTGAGTTTTCGCTGGAGCATTGATGTTGAGCCAAATTGGGTGGAGACAACTAATTCAACTGCCTGAATCAAAAGGTCTAAGTCATCGCCAATCTCGTCATCAATTGATCGTGTTGCTGCAACAGGTTTGAGGATATCTTCACGATATACCGGCTTTAATTGTGATTTTACGTGGGTTACAACTGATTCAATCTCTCGCTCTGAGACGTATGCGCCTTGGATACGAATCGGCTTACTTGCGCCCATCGGTAGGAATAATCCATCGCCTTGACCAACTAGCTTCTCAGCTCCCGGAGAATCCAAGATAACTCTTGAATCGGCTAGCGATGAAGTTGCAAAAGATAATCGAGATGGAACATTGGCTTTGATTAATCCAGTCACGATATCCACGCTCGGACGTTGGGTTGCGATAACAAGATGAATTCCGGCGGCCCTTGCAAGTTGAGTAATCCTTACGATGCTATCTTCAACTTCGCGGGCTGCGACCATCATTAAGTCAGCTAACTCATCAACAACAATAAGCAGATATGGGTAAGGTTCGAGCGGTAGTTCAGCATCAGGAGCGGCTGTTAATTTTCCAGATCGGACTGCTTTATTGAAATCATCTACATGCCGGAATCCATAAGTAGAGAGATCGTCATACCTCATCTCCATTTCGCGTACTACCCAAGCAAGGGCCTCGGCTGCTTTCTTTGGATTTGTGATAATCGGAGCGATGAGATGTGGGATTCCATCATATGCATTCAACTCAACTCGCTTTGGATCAATTAGAACTAAGCGCACATCGTTTGGAGTCGCACGCATCAAGATTGATGTCACGAGTGAATTAATCATCGAAGACTTACCAGCGCCCGTCGCACCAGCCACCAACAGGTGCGGCATTTTCGCGAGATTTGCGCAGATGAAATTTCCTTCTACATCTTTACCAAGAGCAATAACCATCGGGTGATGATCGTTTCCTGCAACGCTAGAACGGAGCACATCGCCAAGTGAAACTATCTCTCGATCAGTGTTCGGAATTTCTATACCGACGGCTGACTTACCGGGAATCGGTGAAAGGATTCGCACATCGCTGCTGGCAACGGCATAGGCGATGTTCTTTGAGAGCGCGGTAATCGCCTCCACTTTAACGCCGGAGCCGAGCTCGACTTCATACCTAGTTACCGTCGGACCCCGCATAAAGCCCGTTACTTCACAATCAATATCGAACTCCTTAAAGAGTTCCGTTAAGGCTTGAACCACGGATTCATTTGCCTTGCTCTTGCCCTTAGAAGGAGGAGTTGTGCGGAGTAACTCCATTGAAGGGAGCGCGTAATTATCGGTAGATGTAAGTACAAGCTGGACCGGGCGCTGCGGTTTAGCAGGCTTTACCTCTTCCTTTGGCCTCGGAATTTCTACTGTGAACTCCTCATCAAAACTCTCTTCATCGATCTCTTCGTCAATCTCTTCGTCAATCTCTTCATCGCCCGGCTTAACGAATTCTTGGACTAGCGGGGTCTCAAAAGGTGGCGTCTCGGAGATCTCAAACTCCTCAATCCTGCGCTCTCTCCGTTCTTCGATTACGCCAGTTACTTTCTCTTTTGCGCCACCAAAGAGACCGCTAACAAGAGAGAGAACCGTGGCAAAAGGCGTTGCAGTAATAACCAAGATGCTGAAGAGAAATACTAGAACCAGAATTGGAATGGCAAGGACATCGGTGACTAGAGCTACTAACGGCGTTGAGGTTCCATAACCAATCCAGCCGCCGCCTTCGCGCATTGCAGTCGCTCCAGTATTTATGGAGCTTGGGTTAATAATGTGAACAAGGCCAGTAGAGCTGAGCACAAGCAATAATGAACCGATTATTAACCGGCCATTTGCGGCTTTATCTTGTGGGGCACGGAACAAACGGAAAGCAAAGTAACCGAAGAGAATCGGGGTCAGGATTGCAAGTCGACCAAAACCACCGTAGAAAAAGGAGTACGCAACATTTCCAAACCAGTTATCTAAACGCCACCATGAGGTTGCAGCCGAAATGAGAGCGACTATTAAGAGAAGTAGACCAATTCCATCGCGCTGATGCTCAGGGTCTAGATCACGAGCACCTTTTGTGATTGTTCGGATTGTTGCGCCGAGCGCCTTTGCAATTCCCTTCCAGATAGCCGAAAGGGCGCGCGAAAGTCCGCCAATAACTCCACTTGCTTTCTTTCCACTCTTTCGCGCCATAACGAAAAAGCGTATGGCAATTGAAAAAACTAGAGAGTGAGGCGCGCCGTCATACTTCGATGACGACCGGCACAATCATTGGGCGACGGCGATGTTCGCCACCAACCCAACTTCCAACCGTTCTTCTAACTACTTGTGATAACTGATGAGTTCCATTGATTCCACTCTTGACTGCACCAGCTAAGGCTTGCTCAATTCGACCTTTGACTTCATCGAATAGTTCTAAATCTTCAGCGAAACCACGTGCGTGAATATCAGGTCCGGCAACAATCTTTCCAGTTTGTGAATCAATCACAACAATCACAGATATGAAACCTTCTTCGCCAAGAATGCGACGATCTTTTAGAGAATCCTCAGTTATGTCCCCGATGCTTTGGCCATCAACGTAGACGAAGCCACATGGGACCGCGCCCACGATTTCAGCCTTTGAATTAGCAAGGTCAATCACTACTCCATTCTCGGCAATCACTACATTTTCTCTACGAACTCCGGTGGATATTGCTAAGTCAGCATTTGCCTTCATGTGGCGCCACTCGCCATGAACTGGCATTACATTCTTCGGTTTTACGATGTTGTAGCAATACAAAAGTTCGCCAGCTGCGGCATGGCCAGAGACATGCACTAGCGCATTACCTTTATGTACTACTCGCGCTCCGAAGCGAGTCAATTCATTTATTACCCGATAAACCGAATTCTCGTTTCCTGGAATGAGAGATGAAGCAAAAATCACAGTATCGCCGGGGCCAACCTTTATACGATGGTCACCATTTGCCATGCGAGATAAAGCAGCGAGTGGTTCGCCTTGTGAACCGGTGGAGATCAATACGACATCATCTCCATGATCATCAATCTCATCTTCGCTAATGAGAGTGTTTGGTGGAATATGGAGAAACCCGAGTTCGGATGCGAGCGACATATTTCGCACCATGCTTCTCCCAATAAATGAGACTTTTTTATTGTGGCTAAATGAAAGATCTATGACTTGCTGAACCCGGTGAACATGGGATGCAAATGAAGCCACAATTACTCTTCGCTTAGCGCTTGCAATGACGCGGTCTAGCACCGGCATAATTTCACGCTCCGAAGTTGTGTAACCCGGGATATCAGCGTTGGTGGAATCGACCATAAATAGATCAACTCCCTCACGCCCCAACTCAGCAAATCTCGCTAAATCTGTGGTTCGTCCATCTAGTGGCAGTTGATCCATCTTGAAGTCACCTGTATGCAAAACCGTTCCTGCCGGCGTTCGTATTGCAACCGCTAGCGCATCCGGTATCGAGTGATTCACGGCGATGAACTCCAGTTCAAATTCGCCAACTTTTCGTCGTTGCCCTTCACGGACTTCAATTGTGATTGGCGAAATCCGATGTTCGCGTAGTTTTCCTTTTAAGAAGGCGAGGGTTAGTTGTGATCCAATCACAGGAATGTCTTCGCGCTCCCGAAGAAGGTACCCAAGCGCACTTATGTGATCCTCGTGTCCGTGAGTTAGGAATACGGCTTTTACATCACGGAGGCGATCACGAATGTAGGAGAAATCAGGCAAGATCAGATCTACCCCAGGTTGATTCTCCTCTGGAAAAAGAACGCCACAATCAACAATCAATAACTCGCCTTCATATTCAAAGACGGTCATATTTCTGCCGACTTCAGCTAATCCGCCTAGCGCAACAATTCTTAGTGTCTTAGGGGAAAGCTTTGGGGGCAACCCGAGATCGGGGTGCGGATGATTCATTAGTTGAGTTTCACTCCACCTTGTTTTAAATCTTCACGGAGTTGTGAGATCTGTGTTTGGGTTGCATCGACTAGCGGCAATCTAACTTTGCCGCCTGGTAATCCCATTAAATTTAACGCAGCCTTTGTGAGGATTGCGCCCTGGGTACGGAATGTTCCGGTATAAACCGGGAGAAGTTCTTGATGAATCGCAAGTGCACGGGAAGAGTTTCCACTAAACCAGGCATCTAGCATCTCGCGCAACCTTGCACCAACAGTATGGCCACAAACCGAAACAAATCCCACCGCGCCAACTGAGAGAAGTGGAAGATTCAAAATGTCATCACCTGAGTAAACCGGGATTCCAGAGCGCTTAATTACCCAAGAAGTAGAAGCCACATCGCCCTTGGCATCTTTTAATGCAACGATGTTTTTATGTTCCGCTAAGCGGCAGATCGTGTCCGGTTCAATTGGAACTCCAGTTCTTCCCGGAATGTCATACATCATCACCGGTATATCGGTGGCATCAGCCATCGCCCGAAAGTGCGCTTCAATTCCAGCTTGGGGTGGTTTGTTGTAATAAGGAGTGACAACAAGTAACCCATCGGCGCCGGCTTGCGCAGCCATTTGTGCCTGTTCGATTGAGTGAGAAGTTTCATTATTACCGGCGCCGGCAACGACTTTTACTTTTCCGCCTGTAGCGCGTTTCACAACCTTGATGATTTCTAACTTCTCTTCATCACTCGTTGTTGGGGCCTCACCAGTTGTTCCATTTACGACGATTCCATCATGGCCCGTGCTTTGGAGATGCGCTGCTAATTTCTCAACGCCAGCCCAATCAATAGTTAAGTCATCTTTAAATGGAGTGACCATCGCCGTAAGTAGGCGACCAAATGGCGTCGGTAGCGACATGGCCTAAGGCTACTACGGTGCTACGCGCCCCGACTTCTCAAATGCCGCGTAAGTGATGGGCATGAGGCGAGCAAAATGCGCTTCCATCTTCTCTGCGACCATCTCAATCTCGCGCTGCGGATAACTTGGGAAGTGCGACCCTTCGCGACTAGTGCGAAGTGATAGGAAATTCATCAGAGCGCGCGCATTCATCGTTACATACATCGAAGAGTAGAGAGCGACTGGGAGTACGGCACGCGCAACTTCGCGAGCAACGCCAGCATCAAGCATCTTCTTGTAATTTTGATAGGCAAGGATGTAAGTATCTTTCATCGCTTCAACAGTGGTTTTAAATTGTTCATCAGTTCCATCAACGAATACATAGTGGCCAGTTTTTCCAGTTTGAACTAATTTCCGATCCTTATTAGGGATATAAAAGACCGGCTTCAACTCCCGATAGCGTCCGCTCTCTTCGTTATATGAAGCGATGCGATGGCGCATGAATTCTCTAAAGACAAATATTGGCGCGCTAACAAAGAAAGTCATTGAGGTGTGCTCAAAAGGAGACCCGTGGCGCTCTCTTGCTAGGTAATTTATTAGTCCAGCCGACCTACTCGGATCTTCATCTATCTCTTCAAGTGATTGCTCGCCCGCTGTTGAAACTCGTGCTGCCCAGATTACATCCGCGTCATTTGCGCTCGACTTCACTAGTTCTACTGTTACATCATCTCGAAATACGATATCGGGATAGTTTTGGCTCTCACTCACGAGCGCGACCCTATCTGCGCCGCGGTATTTGGCCGGCGATTGATGGGGCAAAATAGTTGCGTGTCATTCGAACGCCGCACCGTGTTACGCGACTCACTAAGCGTGGCCATTCCAGTTGGAAGCTATGGGGCGGCATTTGGCGCGGCTGCCGTAGCAGGTGGTTTTTCGGTTCTGCAAGCCTGCGCGCTCTCACTACTTCTCTTCTCTGGTGCTTCCCAATTTGCAGTAGTTGGAGTTATGGCCGGCGGCGGAACGCCTTTGAGCTCTATTGCAACTGGCGCACTCCTGGGAATCCGAAATGGCTTATATGGAATGCGAATGGCGCCGATTTTGAAGTTAACCGGAATTCAAAGATTTTTTGGCGCACAGATCACAATAGATGAATCAACTGGCGTAGCGCTCTCCCAAGAAAACCGTGGCGAAGCTGCGATGCGCTATGGATTCTTTGCTACCGGAATTGGTGTCTTCGTCTTCTGGAATCTATTTACCTTTATTGGGGCGCTTGGCGCTAATTCCATCGGAGATCCCTCAAGTTGGGGGCTTGATGCTGCAGTCCCCGCCGCCTTCTTAGGTTTGGTTTGGCCAAGATTAGTAAACACAAAGGCTCGATTAGCCGCGCTTCTTTCCGTCCTACTAGCGCTATCGCTTACCCCATTTCTTGGCGCTGGACTTCCGATAATCGCAACCGTATTCATTGCCCTCGTGATTGGCTGGAAGTAATAATGAGCGAACTTTGGATTGCTACTTTGGGCGCAAGTGCGATTTGCTATCTACTGAAAATCCTGGGGTATTCGCTGCCTCAATCAACGTTAAACAACCCACGAATTCAGCGAGTAAATACCTTCATTCCGATTGTGCTACTGAGCGCTTTGGTCGCTGTTCAAACGCTAACGATTGACTCTCAAGTTATCGTCGATCATCGCCTTGCAGGCGTTGCAGTTGCAGCAATAGCGCTCAAAATGCGCGCTTCCTTCCCGCTTATGATGATTCTTGCAGCACTGACCTCTGCTTTAATTTATAACTTCATCTGAGCTTAAAGAATTTTGAGCGACTCGAGCTTCTCCTTAAGCGCATTATCAGAAGGCTCGGTGAGGTGCGTTCCATCGGGAAAGACGATTACCGGGATGGAGCGCATGCCACCGTTTATTTCAATTACTTTATCGGAGGCGCTGGTATCGGCCTCCACATCGATGTAGTTATATGCGACGCTATTTGAATCAAGAAATCGCTTGGAACGGCGGCAATCCCCACACCATTCAGCTCCATACATAGTTATCTCAGCCATGTTTACTCCTTATCTAGTTTCAAATAGTTTTCTAAACCTACAGTCAGGCCAGGATTTGAACTTACTTCTCTAATACCAACAAGTACGCCCGGCATAAAACCAGATCTATCAAGTGAGTCATGGCGGATCGTAAGAAGTTCACCTTTATCGCCAAAAAGGACTTCTTGATGTGCGACTAGCCCGCGCAGTCGGACCGAATGAATTGGGACTTCGCCGATTTTCGCACCGCGTGCACCATCTATCGATTTAGCGGTCTTATCTGGCATCTTGCCTAGGTTCGCCTCGCGCCTAGCCTCATTTATTAGTTCGGCGGTTCGCGTAGCCGTTCCACTTGGGGCATCGACCTTTTCCGGGTGATGAAGTTCAATTATCTCCGCGGATTCAAAGTACTTAGCAGCGCTCTTTGCGAATTGCATCATCAATACTGCGCCTAGTCCAAAGTTTGGAGCAATCAATACGCCAACTTTGGGATTAGCAGTAAGGAGCTTCTTTAGGGTATCGAGCCTTGTGTTATCAAATCCGGTAGTGCCGACGACCGCGTGAATTCCATTTTCGATGGCAAATTTAAGATTACCCATAACGACTTCAGGAGTTGTGAAGTCGACTATGACTTCGGCCTTTGAGCTTTTTAGGATTTCAATTGAGTCATTTAGATCAATTTCGGCAACCAATTCAAGATCGTTATTGGCTTTTATGGCGCGACAGACTTCTTGACCCATGCGGCCACGTGCGCCAAGTACTCCTACCTTTATAGCCATTACGCCATCACCTTCTCGAAAACCGACTCTTTCTTGAATGGGCCAACTATGGCAAGGGTAGGGCTCTTAGTGAGGAACTCGCTAGCGAGTTCTCGAATGTCGCTCGAGGTAACCGAAGAAATCGCCCCAAGAATCTCATCAAAACCGAGAACTTCACCATGGACGAGTTCACTCTTGCCAATTCGACTCATGCGAGAGCCGGTATCTTCCTGGCTTAAAACTAGGGTTCCCTTTACGGCTCCTTGCGCTCGTAACAACTCTTCGTGAGTCAGGCCATTAACAGCAACATCGTTGAGAATCTCACGGATAATTCTTATCACCTCAGTCGCTTTCTGGGGTGTGCAACCGGCATAAAACCCAAGCATTCCGGTACCAGCAAATTGTTGTGCATATGAGTAAACCGAATACGCAAGGCCGCGTTTTTCACGCACCTCTTGGAAAAGTCTTGATGACATTCCACCACCCAGCGCAGCCGAAAGAACACTCATCGCAAAACGTCGCTCATCATCACGAGCTACTCCATCAACGCCAAGAAATAAATGAGCTTGTTCGGTTTTTCGATGAATAAGGCCGACCCGCTCCCCTTTTCTTTTTATGGCAGTAGAAGCGCGCATATTTGCTTGATTCTTTTCGCTACCCAAGAATTCATCTTTCGACATCGCTTTGATGACTTGATCTATGACTTTCTGGTGCTTGATGTTTCCTGCTACCGAAACGACTATGTCCTGTGGCAAGTACTTCTTCTTGTAGTAGTTAAAAACTGAATTCCGGGACATCTCATTTATAGATTTAACTGTGCCGAGAATTGGTCTACCGACAGGAGTGTCGCCAAAGAAGGTCTCGGAGAATAAGTCATGTACTAAATCAGATGGATCATCATCGCGCATTGAGATTTCTTCAAGTACAACTTTACGTTCTGATTCAACATCTTCTGGTCTGCCAAGTGATGAGGTAATCAAATCAGCAATTACATCAATTGCGAGTGGTAGATCAGTATCGATTACTCGAGCATAAAAGCAGGTGTATTCCTTGGAAGTGAATGCATTCATCTCGCCACCTACTGCCTCGATAGCAGATGAAATCTCAAGTGCGGTTCGAGTCTTAGTGCCTTTAAAAAGTAGGTGCTCTAGAAAGTGTGATGCGCCAGCAACTTTTGGGGATTCATCACGGGAACCGACATTGACCCAGATTCCGAAGGCAGCGCTTCGAACACTTGGGATTTCTTCAGTAACAATGCGCAAGCCGCTCGGATGAACGGTCTTGCGCACTGTCATAGTTTCTAACTACTCGCTTGCGGTCTCTTCGAGTACCGGTACGAGAGATAGCTTGCCCTTTGGATCGATTTCCCCGATCTCAACGTGGACTTTATCTCCAACTTTCATAACATCTTCAAGATTCTCGATTCGCTTTCCGCCATGCATCTTTCGGATTTGCGAGACATGAAGCAAGCCATCTTTACCTGGAAGAAGATTTACGAATGCACCAAAGGCGGCAAGTTTCACAACGGTTCCGTTGTATCGCTCGCCAACTTCAGGGAGTTTCGGATCGGCTATCGCAATGATCTGGGCCTTAGCGGCATCTGCGGCGGTGCCATTTGTGGCACCGATGTAGATGGTTCCATCATCTTCAATAGTAATCTCCGCGCCAGTTTCATCTTGAATCTGGTTGATGACTTTGCCCTTAGGGCCAATGACTGCGCCGATTTGATCGACTGGAATCTTGATACTCATGATGCGTGGTGCAAGCGGATTCATATCATCTGGGCGATCGATTGCCTCGTTCATGACGTTAAGAATCGCTAGTCGAGCTTCCTTCGCTTGAAGCAAGGCGCTAGCAAGAACACTTGCTGGAATTCCGTCGAGCTTGGTATCAAGCTGTAGCGCAGTTACAAAGTCCTTAGTTCCGGCAACTTTGAAATCCATATCGCCGAAAGCATCTTCAGCGCCAAGAATGTCTGTTAGCGCTACGTATTCAGTCTTTCCATCTACCTCATCAGAAATAAGACCCATAGCGATACCAGCAACCGGAGCCTTTAGTGGAACTCCTGCATTTAAGAGTGAGAGCGTTGAGGCGCAGACAGATCCCATGGAGGTGGAGCCATTTGAACCAAGAGCTTCAGAAACTTGGCGAATCGCATAAGGAAACTCTTCGCGAGTTGGAAGAACTGGAAGAAGAGCGCGTTCTGCAAGAGCCCCATGACCGATTTCGCGACGCTTTGGTGAACCAACTCGACCAGTCTCACCTGTTGAGTAAGGCGGGAAGTTGTAGTTATGCATATAACGCTTGTGATCTTCTGGATTCAAGGTATCGAGCTGTTGCTCCATCTTGAGCATATTCAAAGTTGTAACGCCAAGGATCTGGGTCTCACCGCGTTCAAATATCGCAGAGCCATGTACTCGAGGAATCACTTCGACTTCGGCAGTCAATGGACGGATATCTTTCAAGCCGCGGCCATCGATTCGAATCTTCTCGCGAAGTACGCGTTGACGTACTAACTTCTTAGTGAGCGAACGAAGTGATGCAGAAATCTCCTTCTCGCGACCTTCGAACTGCTCGGCAAGTTTCGCCTTTATTTCTTCGGAAATCGCATCAAGTTCAGTTTCCCGCTCTTGCTTTCCAGAAATGGTAAGCGCTTTCGCTAGGCGATCCTTCGCAGCTTTTTCAACTGCGGTGAAGGCATCTTCTTGATAATCAAGGAAGACTGGAAATTCAGCGGTTGGCTTTGCAGCTACCTTTGCCAAATCCATTTGTGCTTCACATAAAATTCGAATGAATGGCTTTGAGGCTTCCAGGCCTGCTCCAACAATTTCTTCAGTTGGGGCACCAGCGCCTCCAGCTACGAGAGAAATCGTCTTTGTGGTCGCTTCTGCTTCAACCATCATGATCGCAACGTCATCGCCAGCAATTCGTCCAGCTACGACCATATCGAATACGGCCCGCTCTAGATCGCTGTGGTTAGGGAATGCGACCCATTGGCCATCAATTAATGCAACGCGTACTCCACCAATCGGACCAGAAAATGGAAGTCCAGCAAGTTGAGTAGACATCGAAGCAGCGTTAATCGCAATAACGTCATACATGTGATCTGGATTTAACGCCATAACAGTTACGACGATCTGTACCTCGTTACGAAGTCCTTTTATAAAGGATGGTCGAAGTGGGCGATCGATTAGGCGACAAGTGAGGATTGCATCCTCAGATGGACGGCCTTCGCGACGGAAGAATGAACCTGGGATTCTTCCAACCGAATACATACGCTCTTCCACATCTACGGTGAGTGGGAAGAAATCGAATTGATCCTTCGGGTTCTTTGATGCAGTTGTTGCAGATAGCAACATCGTTTCATCATCGAGATAAACGACTGCGGTTCCTGCAGCTTGGCGCGCTAAGCGCCCGGTTTCGAAACGAATCTCTCGTTTCCCAAATTTGCCGTTATCTATTTTTGCAACGGCATAACTAACGTCTTGACCCTCCATGGGTCTCTCCTATTCTCTATTCCCACCACGGCCACCAGAGAATGGATCTTCGATCGAAGCCCACGGCAATCATCCGTAAGCCACCACCGAGGACCAGTCAACCGGCCCGTGGCGAGATTTATTAAATTATTTCAAACTAGCGGCGGATGCCGAGCTTGTCGATGATCGCGCGGTAACGAGCGATATCGGTCTTTGCAAGGTACTGCAGAATTCTGCGGCGGCGACCTACGAGAAGAAGCAGACCACGACGATTGTGGTGATCGTTCTTATTTGTTTGTAGGTGCTCAGTTACTTGCTCGATGCGCTTTGAAAGTAGCGCTACCTGAGCCTCAGGGCTTCCTGTGTCCGATGCAGAGGCGCCAAACTTGCTAATTAGTTCTTTCTTTTCGGCAGCTGTTAATGCCATTGTCTAACTTCCTTTACATCTTTCACGAGGGCCCTCGGTCTTATTCACGAGCGCACGATTTCTCGCTTGCGGGGTGAAATCTACCAGCGCGCTCAGAATGTGAGAAATTGAGTGGGAATTACGCGTGATATCGGGTCAATTCCCGAGCTTTATCGCAATCAATCTTCATCTGAGCAAGGAGTGGATCAAGGCCGGCGAATTTGATGGTGTCGCGCAATCTCCAACCGAATTCGACTTTTGCAACCTTGTCATACAAATCTAAGTCTTTTTCATCAAGTGCATAAGCTTCAACCTGTCGACCACGGACTCCATCAAATGTTGGATTAGTTCCAATTGAAATTGCAGCTGGCCAACGGTGAGTGCCAACAGTTAACCAACCTGCGTATACCCCATCAGATGGAATAGTTGCATTTGCTCCGACTTGAACGTTCGCCGTTGGATAACCAATCTGGCGTCCACGTTTCTCGCCATGAATCACCGGACCAACTAGTTGGTGTGGCCTAGTCAATAACTCACGAGCGATTTCAATGTTTCCGCCCACAATAGCCTCGCGAATTCGTGTTGATGAAACAGAGTTTCCAAGTTCGCTCTCAAGATCTAGCGCTGTAACGGGAACGCCAGCTCGTTCCTTTAGGTATTGCGCATCACCGCTTGCTTTTGCCCCAAAGCGAAAGTTAGAGCCAATAACGAGCGCCTTTGCAGCTAACTCTTTCTTTAAAACATCTTCAATGAATTGATCAGGAGTTAACTTGGAGAAATCTTCGGTGAAATCAATAACAGCAACGCTGGACACGCCTTGGGTAAGTAATTGGTGAACCCGTTCACTTAGCGTCAGTAATTCAGTCGGGGCTTTATCTTTCGCGACGATTGCGGATGGATGAGGATGAAAAGTGAGCGCGACGACTGGATTGTTGAGGTCAAGCGCTCTTTTGATGATCGCTTGGTGGCCTTTGTGAACTCCATCAAAGATTCCGATGATCACGGTTGCCCCGGCTATCGAAGCACCGTGCCATTCAATCTTGAAGTTCTTACTCATTGGCTCAATTCTTTCATGAGTTGAAAACACTTACCGGCTGTGCGCGACCCTCACGATTTTCCAGAATCGCAGCTACCTCACCGTCGGGAGCAATCCCAACGACGGTGCCCTCTTGATTTGATTTTTCAATTCTTCGTCCAAACTTAAGTTCAGCCACCTCATCAAATCCCAGATTTCGAATAGGTAAAACTTTGGCGATGGCGCTTGCAAGCGGTAGGACTTCAGCGCTCGCAATTTCACCAGCCGCGAAAAGCTCAAATGGCGCAACTTCTGTCCTGCGAAGTTCAATTAAGTGTCCCCCCACACCGAGTGCCGCACCTAAGTCACGGGCGATTGACCGTATGTAGGTACCTGCCGAGCAAGCAACATCGATATCAATATCCAGGTGACTATTTCTATGGATAGCGAGAATTTTTAAATCGTGAATTGTTACCTCTTTAGCGGCAAGCTCTACTTCCTTACCTTCTCTAACCAAGTCATATGCTCGCTCACCAGCAATCTTCTTCGCTGATACTGAGCTAGGTACTTGCATGAAGGTTCCACGAAATTTATTTATCGAGCTTTCAATTTCTGAATCCGTTACATCTCGCCAATCTTTTACTTCAATTACTTCGCCTTCTCTATCGTCTGTGACCGTTGAGATTCCCAACCGAATAATGGCGTTATACCGCTTCCTGCCGGTAACTATGTATTGAAGAAACTTTGTGGCGTTATTGATTCCAACTACTAATACGCCAGTAGCCATCGGATCTAAAGTTCCAGCGTGGCCCACTTGCTTTGTGCCGAGGCGTTTTCGGAGCTGGGCTACGACATCATGACTCGTCATCCCCGCAGGCTTATCTATTACTAGAAAGCCGTGTTCCTTACTCATTCCGTTTCGCGAGCTCGAGGTGTCTTATATGGATCACTTCCGCCGATTGGCTTAGCGACATCACGGAGATGAGCAATCTCTTCATCATGTTTCTTAACTTGATCTAGAAGATCCTCAAAATTCTTCGCTGTCTCTGAGAGCGCATCAACAAAGAAAGTGAGTGTGGGAACAATTCTTGTACCTAACTCTCTACCGACTTCAGTTCTGAGAACTCCTTTGGCGCTCTCAAGTGCCTTTGCGGTATTCGCGCGCGCTTCATCATCGCCTAGAACGGTGTAGAAGATCGAGGCTTGCTGGAGATCTCCGGTGACTCGCACATCGGTAATCGTTACAAAACCCAACCGTGGATCCTTTATCCGATTTTCCAGCGCTTGAGCAACGACAACTTTAATTCGATCGGCGACCTTAGCGACGCGGTGTGACTTCCCCATTACGCACGCTTCTTCTCGCGCATCTCGAAGACTTCAACGACATCTCCAACCTGGATATCTTTATAGGAACCAAGTCCGATACCGCACTCAAAACCTTCGCGAACTTCGGTTGCATCATCTTTAAATCGACGGAGTGAATCGATAGTTAGGTTATCCCCGATTACGACGCCATCACGAAGAACTCGGGCTTTTGCATTTCTACGGATAACTCCGGACAAGACGAGCGATCCAGAGATCGTTCCGAACTTGCTCGACTTGAAGATTTCGCGAACTTCAGCAGAGCCAATAGTCGCCTCTTCATACTCAGGCTTGAGAAGGCCTTTGAGAGCAGCTTCAATCTCTTCGATCGCCTTATAGATAACCGAGTAGAAGCGAACTTCGACTCCCTCTTCATCAGCAAAAGTTGCAGTCTGTGGTTCAGGTTTGACGTTAAAACCGACAACGACTGCGCCAGAGGCCGATGCAAGAGTGATATCGCTCTTGGTGATCGCACCAACGCCACGGTGAATAACGCGAAGATCCACTTCACTTCCGACATCGAGTTGGACTAGCGCATCTTCAAGCGCTTCTACCGAACCGCTCACATCGCCCTTGAGGATTAGATTCAAAGTTGTGACTTTGCTCTTCTCCAAGAAATCTTCGAGCGAAACTTTCTTTCTCGCCTTAGCAAGGGCAGCAT
>VERH01000039.1 GCA_018882735.1 Candidatus Nanopelagicaceae bacterium | reverse complement strand
TACCTGGTTAGGCTTAGGAAGGATAACCGCAGCTATTCCCAAACTTGATGTCTTTGCCGGCTTGGACGATCGCCCAAAGAAAGAGTCCTCCGCAATCAATTACTTGATTGTTGGCTCGGATACTCGAGAGGGTTTAACTAGAGAGGAAACTCGCAGGTTAAAAGTTGGTAGTACTGCCGTAGCCGCTGGAAAGCGCTCCGACACCATGCTTTTAGTTCATATCTCCAAAAAACGGGATAAGGCGGCGATCATCTCGATCCCCCGCGATTCCTTTGCGCTAATTCCGGAACACAAATCACTCACCTCGGACAAGATAATTCCTGCGACTTATTCCAAAATCAATTCCGCTTATAACTGGGGCGGCGCTTCATTATTAATTGAGACCTTTGAAGATATGTCTGGACTTCGTATTGATCACTATGTCGAGATTAATTTCGTGGGATTTGTTCGGATGGTTGATGCACTTGGCGGAGTTGAGATCTGTACCAAGCGGGACATCAATGATCCTAAGAGCCATCTCTCACTACCTGCTGGAACACATGTGCTTGATGGAGTCGACTCATTGAAGTATGTCCGTTCAAGAACTTTTGATGGCTTAGGTGACCTTGGAAGAATGAAACGTCAACAAGAATTTGCTGGAGCGATGCTAAGAAAAGCAACGAGCGCTGGAGTGCTTCTAAATCCAATCAAACTACTTGATTTCATTAATTCTGCTCTCGCCAGCGTTACTACCGATAGTGGGCTATCGCAAGGTGATCTCTTAACGCTTGGTAAACAATTACGAAATCTTTCAGCTTCAAATGTCAGAACTCTGACTATTCCATTGAAGTATTACAACTACAACAAGAATGGGGTGTCTGCTGCTGTTCTCTGGGATCCTGAGCTCTCCGCTGAACTATTTGAACGTATTAAAAATGATGATGCGTTAATCGATAAGGTCCGCCCCGAGCCCTCGGCATCTCCAAGTCTGGTAGATAAATTTGGCACTAAGACTGCATCTGATAATCCCTGCAATGAGTCGAAGGGATAGTAAGTTTCAGCTATGAAGTTATCGGTGATTGGTACCGGTTATTTAGGAGCCACACACGCTGCTGCGATGGCCTCGTTGGGATTTGATGTCATAGGCGTAGATGTAGACCCGAAGAAGATTGAGTTACTTAAAGTCGGCAAGGTTCCATTCTTTGAGCCAGATCTAGAAGAATTACTCATTGCTGAAGTAAATTCAGGAAGATTAAAATTCACTACCGACTTTTCAGAAGCAAGAGATTGCGATGTCCACTTTATCTGTGTAGGTACTCCACAAATGCAAGGTTCCCTTGCCGCGGATATGAAGTACGTAGATGCTGCACTTGATGCGATTGCGCCACATGCAAAGACCAGCTCGCTCATTGTTGGTAAGTCGACCGTCCCGGTTGGAACAGCTTAGCGACTATCTAAGAGATTAAAAGAATTGGGGTCGAAGGCGGAGTTGGCTTGGAACCCAGAGTTTCTCCGGGAGGGTTTCGCGGTTGAAGACACGCTTCGACCAAATCGATTGGTTGTTGGTGTTACATCCGATAGCGCAGAAGAAATCTTAAAGCGTGCATATAAACCATTACTAGATTACAACGTCCCTTGGATCCGAGCCGATCTACCAACAGCTGAATTAGTTAAAGTTGCCGCTAACTCCTTCCTTGCCACAAAGATTTCATTTATCAATGCAATGGCGGAAATCTGTGAGGCGGCTGGCGGAGATGTGACCGTGCTTGCAAAGGCGATCGGTTATGACCCGCGCATTGGTTCAAGGTTCTTACAAGCAGGAATTGGATTCGGCGGCGGTTGTCTTCCTAAAGATATCCGCGCTTTTATGGCTCGCTCCGAAGAGCTGGGAGCCAAACAATCGCTGGAATTCCTGCGCGAGATTGACTCTATTAATCTCCGCGCCCGTCAACGAATGATCGATTTAGTTCGTTTGGATTTGGGAGCTGATCTAAAGGGAAAGCGGATTGCAGTATTGGGTGCCGCCTTCAAGCCCGATAGCGATGATGTTAGAGACTCCCCTGCGCTAGATATAGCAGCACAAGTAGCCGCAGCTGGCGCAGATGTTCACGTATTTGATCCAAAGGCCAACGAAAATGCCAAATTGCGTTTCCCGGCGCTGAACTTCTCCAATTCAGTTGAAGAGTGTTTAACTGGCGCGGAAATAGTTCTACATCTAACTGAGTGGAAAGAGTTCCGGGCCTTAGACCCAATAAAGGTAAAGAGCTTGGTGGCCCGCCCAAATATCATCGATGGTCGTAACGCCTTAGATAAAACCGCTTGGGAGAGCGCTGGTTGGCACTTCCGCGCCCTCGGCCGCGCTACTCGTTAATTACACCTTCTAAGTAATCAACTGCATGGCTTACCTTTTCAAATAAATTCTCGTCTCCTTGAAGTGCTACGTATCCGGTGTGGCTAGTAGCCTTAACAATTCGGTATCCAGGCTCGTGGGCAAAGAGATGAAGATATGGTTGCGTCATATCTAGATTTTGTGGCGCATCAAAATTCATAACTAGAAACTCTTTGGTAAGAAGTTCAGTCTTTCCTAGCGGAAGTTGATTAGCTGATCGGACGGCATTTTCAAATACTGAAGTTTGCGCGTATTCGATACTCCATGTGGAATCGATAGAAATGACGCTACTAATCTCAATCAGTTCGCCACTGGGGGTGAACCTATAGGTAGCCAATCCAGTTTGATTCGAACTTTTAGCCAGCTCGTTTACCTCGATTTGTAGTTTCTTGAGGAGCTCTTCGCTCGATTGAGTAGGTTTCACAACAACTCGGTTGCGAAATTTCGCAACGCTAATTGCAGGATATGTTGCTAGTTGAGTCTGGGAAGAATTTACGGCGACGATAGCTAAATGTTCATCGCTAGGAATTGCAGAGGTCTTTGGATCTAAGCGGACTTCAAGGCCAAGGCTCTCTGCTGCGCGAGTAATAAACGCCGCTACCGCCATTTCTACCTTGATTGGCTGCCTCATAATGTGAAGATACCTCAAGATAGAATCGCACCTTCTATGTTGCCCCGAATAGTTCTTGCTTCTGCCTCGCCCTCTAGGCGCCGCCTTCTTGAGAGCAGCGGAATAGACCCTGAGGTACTTGTAAGCGGGGTTGATGAGGAAGATTCAGCATATGAATCACTCTCTCCAAGTGAACTCGTTCTTGCACTTGCAATCGTCAAGGCGCATACCGTCAAGAATTTAGTTAAGTACCCCGCGCTAGTAATCGGGTGCGACTCCACTTTTGAGTTTGAAGGTAAATCACTCGGTAAGCCACTCACTAGAGAGCGAGCAATCCAGCGCGCTAAATTATTGCGCGGCAATTCCGGCATTCTCTATACCGGACATTGCATCATTGATACGGCTAGAGAAATAGAGATAAGCGATATCGCCGCAACCAGAGTTCACTTTGCAGATATGAGTGATGCTGAGATTGAGGCATATGTTGATACCGGAGAGCCATTAAATGTTGCTGGTGGGTTTACTCTCGATGGGAAGAGCGCACCTTTTATTTCACGAGTGGAGGGTGAGACTTCAAATGTAATTGGTTTATCACTTCCCTTACTTAAGCGGGCTGTTACCTCACTTGGCTACAACTGGTTTGATTTCGTTACGAGAAGATAATGACTCTCTACGCTGCCTACGGATCTAATCTTGATCCGCGCCAGATGTTGCAGCGCGCTCCCCATTCACCACATTTAGGAACTGGCTGGATTCGGGGCTGGCGCGTCACCTTTGGCGGCGAAGAAATCGGTTGGGAAGGTTCCGTAGCAACGCTCGCAGAAGATCACCAGGCCTCAGTCTTTGTCTCAATCTACGACTTAACGAAACAAGATGAGTCGGCGCTAGATGAATGGGAAGGCGTGACTACTGATCTCTACAGAAAAATAAGGGTCAGAGTGGAAACGATGACTGGTGCACAACTCTGCTATGTCTATGTATTGAACTCATTTGAAGGCGGAAAGCCATCTGCGCGCTATCTAGAGATCATGATTGCAGCTGCGATCGAAGCTGGTGCACCTGATGATTACATTGCCGAACTACGAGAACGAGCGATACGGTAGGCAGATGTCAGATCCAATTTCTCAACCACTCGCAGCCGCTCAGAGCGCAGCTAGAGAGATTGCAGAAATAACCGGTAAAACAAGCCACGATATGTCTTTTACCCTCGGTTCTGGGTGGAGCGATGCAGCAAGCATCTTTGGTGAGCCGACTCATAAGATTGAGATGTCAAAGTTAACTGGCTTTGCGACATCTACCGTCGTGGGACATGGCGGCCATATCTCCTCTTATACGATCAATAAGAAGAACATTCTCATCTTTTTCGGTCGAACTCACCTCTATGAAGGTAAGGGAATAGATGCGGTCGTGCATGGCACAAGAACTGCCGTTAGCGCAGGCGCAAAGATTGTGGTTCTTACCAACGCCTGTGGTGGAATAAATCCTAATTATTCTGTTGGCCAACCAGTCTTAATTAGAGATCACATCTCACTTACTGGAATCTCGCCGATAAAAGGGGCGAACTTTGTAGATTTAACAGATGTATATAGCGCTCGCCTTCGAGCACAGCTCAAAACCTATGATCCAACGCTCGCTGAAGGCGTCTATGCACATTGGCCGGGCCCCACTTATGAAACCCCAGCTGAAATTAGAATGATTGGAATCTTGGGCGCTGATCTCGTTGGAATGTCTACTGTTCCTGAAGCGATTGCCGCACATGCAATGGGAGCTGAGGTAATTGGTATCTCACTTGTTACAAACCCAGCAGCTGGATTGTCAAAGAATAAATTGAGTCATGAAGAGGTGATTGCTGCTGGAAAAGCTTCTGCTGAGAAGGTTGGCAAACTACTTGAGAATCTTTTGAAGGTTTCATAGCAATGGCAAATGAGCTAAGTGAAGAGTTAAGAAGCGAAGTCTTGGCCTGGATCGCAGAAGACCCAGATCCCAAGACCAAAGCCCTCCTTGAAAAATGGTTGGAATCCGGTGAAGTTGCGGAGATAAAGGCTTGTTTCCAAGGTTTTCTTGAGTTTGGAACTGCCGGAATCCGTGGCCCGCTAGGTCCTGGGCCTTCTCGGATGAATCGCGCTGTTGTTTCTAAGACTGCATATGGAATTGCAACCTTCATGCGAAAGAATTCACTTAAGTCCATCGTTATTGGACGAGATGCCCGCTATGGCTCAGAAGATTTCACTCGTGATACCGCCGAGATAATGAGTGGCGCTGGCTTTGAAGTCTTTGTCCTACCTCGCCCACTACCAACACCAGTCCTTGCATACGCAGTCCGAAAGCTTGGTTGCGATGTCGGCGTAATGGTGACCGCAAGTCATAACCCACCGCAAGATAATGGATACAAGGTTTATCTTGGTGGAACAGTCAATGGAGTTAGGTATGAAGGCTCCCAGATCATCTCGCCAACTGATAGTGAGATTTCTGCAGAAATCGCTAAAACTCCAAAATTGAATACCGTTCAGCGCGGCACTGAGTGGACCATCCTTGGTGAGGAAATCATTAATGATTATGTCAATGTCACTTCAAAATTAGCCGGTGCTCCTGAAAAGTTGAAGATTGTCTATACCGCTATGCACGGAGTCGGTAAGGAAACGCTACTTAAAGTTTTTACAAAGGCTGGTTTTGAAGAACCCATACTTGTTGCCGAGCAGGCCGAACCAAATCCGGACTTTCCAACTGTGGCATTCCCGAATCCCGAAGAGCCAGGCGCAATTGATCTCTCACTCAAGCTTGCTCGCGAAGTTAGTGCCGACTTAGTAATTGCTAATGATCCCGATGCAGATCGTTGTGCAGCTGCAATTGATGATGGTGGTTGGCGGATGCTTCGCGGTGATGAAGTTGGTGCGCTCCTTGGCGAATACCTTGCTAGTAAAACTACTAGCGGCAACAACGTGCTTGCCAATTCAATTGTTTCATCTTCAATCCTCAAGAAAATTGCCGCTGCTCACAACCTTCCCTTTACTGAAACGCTGACTGGCTTTAAGTACCTAGCTAAAGTCGAAAATCTCCGTTTTGGCTACGAAGAAGCCCTTGGTTACGCCGTCGATGCCAACTCGGTCAATGATAAAGATGGGATTAGCGCCGCCCTAGTGATTGCCCAGCTCGCAGCAGATTTAAAACGCCAGGGAAGAACCATTGCAGACTATCTCGATGAGATCTGGAAGAAGTATGGATTTCATGGGACTCGACAGATCTCGGTACGTACTAAGAGCATTGCAGATATTGAAAACATTATGGGTAAGTTAAGAGGGAGCCTGCCTAGTGAGATTGGCGGATTTAAAGTCACGGCCTTTGATGATTTAGAAAAACCAAGCGATGGACTTCCACCAACTAATGGAGTGAGAATCTGGCTTGATGGAAAGTATCGAGTGATAGTCCGCCCAAGTGGAACTGAACCAAAGATGAAGTGCTATATCGAAGTAGTTACTAGAACAAATGGAGAATCTCTCCCGATTCTAGATACGCTCGAGCGTGAATTCCGAACCCTTATGGCGGTAGCGTAAGCACATGAGCGAATTCGGTCACAAGCTAATTGACGGCTCTGAGAGTTCGCTTAAATCATTTCTAGATAACTTACCGGGCGTCGATAAAGTCGGCGCTGAAGGTCGCGCGGCCATGTTGGGCACAAGAAGTATTAAAACCACAAGTAAAGCAAGAGCAATCGACCTTGCGATTAGCATGGTTGACCTAACGACTTTAGAGGGCGCGGATACTCCAGGAAAAGTTAGATCGCTATGCGCAAAAGCGCTCCGACCAGATCCGACCGATTCAACAGTTCCTCACGTCGGAGCAATTTGTGTCTACAACGATATGGTCAAGGTTGCGCGTGATTATCTAGATTCGATTGGTGGTCAATCAATCCCAGTTGCTGCGGTCTCGACTGCATTCCCATCTGGAAGAGCATCTATGGAAGTTAAGTTACGCGATACCCAAGATGCAATTGAATCAGGAGCATCTGAAATTGATATGGTGATTGATCGGGGCGCCTTTCTATCTGGAAAATTTGGATCGGTCTTTGATGAGATTAAGGAAATCAAGGCTCTATGCGGTGAAAAAGCCCATTTGAAGGTGATTTTGGAGACGGGCGAGCTTGCAACTTATGACAATGTCAGAAAAGCCTCTTATCTAGCGATGCTCGCTGGAGCTGACTTCATTAAGACAAGTACAGGGAAAGTATCCCCAGCTGCTACCCCACCAGTCGTCTTGGTTATGCTCGAAGCTGTCCGTGACTTTTTCGCGCTAACCGGAAAGAAGATCGGCGTTAAGCCCGCCGGTGGCATTAGAACTACAAAAGATGCAATCAAACAACTGGTTCTAGTAAATGAGACGACTGGGCCGGAATGGCTGACTCCAAAACTCTTCCGAATTGGAGCAAGCGCCCTGCTAAATGATCTTCTCATGCAGCGGATGAAACTAAGTAATGGCAGATATTCAAGCGCTAATTATGTTACGGTGGATTAATAATGACCGCTGATATCTTCGAGTACTCACCCGCTCCCGAATCCCGGGCTATCGTAAAGTTGAAGAGCGAATATGGCCTTTTCATAAATGGTAAGTGGGTATCACCACAATCTAAGAAGAAATTTTCCTCCATAAATCCAGCTACTGAAGAGGTATTGGCAAAAGTCTCACAAGGCAACCAAGTTGATGTAGATAAGGCTGTTAAGGCTGCCAGAGCGGCCTATAACAAGGTCTGGTCAAAGACGAAACCAAAGGAGCGAGCCAAGTACTTATTTAGAATTGCGCGGCTTCTTCAAGAACGCGCCCGCGAATTTGCAGTCTTGGAATCACTAGATAATGGAAAGCCCATTCGCGAAACGCGCGATGTAGATGTCCCGTTATCCGCAGCTCACTTCTTTTATCACGCTGGTTGGGCCGATAAGCTCGAATACGCTGGTTACGGTGATAATCCAAAACCCTATGGTGTAGTCGCCCAAATCATTCCGTGGAACTTCCCACTTCTCATGCTTGCTTGGAAGGTCGCGCCCGCGCTCGCAACCGGAAATACCGTTGTACTTAAGCCTGCAGAAACTACCCCGTTAACAGCGCTGTTATTCGCTGAGATTTGCGAACAAGCCGAGCTACCTGCTGGCGTTGTAAATATTGTCACTGGCGATGGAACAACTGGCGCCGCTCTTGTGAACCATCGTGATATCGATAAAGTCGCATTTACTGGATCAACCGAAGTTGGAAAGCTAATCGCCACGTCCATCGCTGATCGAGGCATTCCGGCGACGCTAGAACTTGGCGGCAAGGGCGCAAATATCGTCTTTGACGATGCCCCGATTGATGAGGCGGTCGAGGGAATTATCAACGGAATCTTCTTTAATCAGGGCCATGTCTGTTGTGCCGGTTCACGTTTATTGCTTCAAGAAAGTATCGTCGATGATTTCTTGACTAAGTTGCAATCGCGAATGGCAAAGATTCGAGTGGGTGATCCGCTAGATAAGAACACAGATCTTGGTGCAATTAACTCTTCTGCCCAACTAACAAAAATCAAAGAGCTCTCTGAATCTGGGACGAAAGAGGGAGCAAATATCTGGAGCGCTCCATGTACCTTGCCTACTAAAGGTTTCTGGTATCCCCCAACTATTTTCACCGGCGTCACCGCAGCCCATCGAATTGCCCGGGAAGAGATATTTGGTCCCGTCTTATCGGTTCTTACATTCCGTACCCCTCAAGAAGCGATGGAGAAAGCTAATAACACTCCATATGGTTTATCTGCTGGTATTTGGACTGAGAAAGGTTCCAAGATTCTCTGGGCAGCCCAACAACTAAAGGCGGGCGTGATCTGGGCTAATACCTTTAATAAATTTGATCCAGCTAGCCCATTTGGTGGCTACAAGGAATCTGGCTGGGGCCGCGAAGGTGGTCGCCATGGTTTGGCGGCCTACATCAAGGGAGCAAAGTAATGCGCATTGATGTGATGAAAACTTACAAACTTTATATCGGGGGCGCTTTCCCTAGAAGTGAATCAGGACGCTCCTATGAACTGAAGGATAAGAAGGGCAATTTCATAGCAAATCCAGCTCTGGCCTCTCGTAAGGATCTGCGCGATGCAGTTGTTGCAGCAAAAAGCGCCTTTTCGGGCTGGTCGTATGCGACCGCTTACAACAGAGGACAGATCCTCTATCGGATGGCCGAGATGCTAGAAGGAAGAACTGAGCAATTCGTTGCCGAGATAAAAGCTCTTGAAGGGGTAACCGATTCGGTTGCTCGTAAGCAAGTCCAAGATTCGATTGATTTATGGGTTTGGTACGCCGGATGGAGCGACAAGATTTCAACTACTTCAGGAGGAACAAATCCAATTGCAGGTCCTTACTACAACTTCACCATCCCAGAACCACTCGGAGTAGTTGGGGTGATTGCCGATGAGAAGGAATCACTACTGGGATTAACAAGAGGTCTTGCCCCAGTCATTGCAAGTGGAAATACCGCTGTCTTAATTGCAAGTGAGAAACTTCCATTATCGGCAATATCTCTCGCTGAGGTTATCGCCACAAGCGATCTCCCCTCCGGAGTTGTGAACATTCTTACCGGAAGCAAGAGTGAGTTGATTCCTTGGTTAGCTAGCCATATGGAAGTAGATGGAATTGATATCTCAGGTGCAGATAAGAAATTAGATGGTGAGATAAAGAAAGCTGGAACGGAAAACCTTAAACGCATCTATCGTTTTGAAAAAGATGCCTCGTTGAAGCGAATTCTCTCCTTTATGGAATATAAAACAGTCTGGCACCCAATCGGTATCTAGACAATCTTTGTAATAACAAGCGGCAAACTTTCTACTACGGAAGTGCCGATAACCACGGCTCGGTCTAAAGCCGCTTCGGCTCTTTCAAAACGGGCCGCTTCATCGGTGTGAAGCGTGAAAATCGGATCACCTTTCTTTACCTGGGCTCCTGGTTTGGCATGAATCTCAATACCTGCACCGGCTTGGACTTTCTCGCCCTGTCGCTCTCGACCTGCACCAAGGCGCCAAGCAGAGATACCAACTTGAAGGGCGTTCATACTTGAGATGACTCCATCACTTTGCGCGGTTATTAC
>VERH01000038.1 GCA_018882735.1 Candidatus Nanopelagicaceae bacterium | reverse complement strand
CTCTTACACCACCGTTTCACCCTTACCAATATTGCTATTGGCGGTTTGCTTTCTGTTGCACTACTCCCGCGGATTGCTCCGGGTGGACGTTATCCACCACTTTGCCCTTTGGAGTCCGGACTTTCCTCGGTGCTTAAAAGTTAATTAGGCTCTTAAGTAACGCGGTGATCCGGGCGACTCTTCGTCGCAAATTTTACCCTTGATTTATAGGCGGGCGTTAATCAACTTAAGCGGGCGCGAGGTGGCAGCGGGCAAGGTTTTCAAGCGTGAGTAACCTATTTCATCGAGAATTTCTAAAGAGCGATTCAAGGTTCCAATACCTCCTGCGAGCTTTCCGTCCAGGCGAAGGGCTTTGCCATCTCTTATTTCTATTTCCATATCACCAAATGGATAGCGCCCAGGGCCGAGGCCGGCTGGGGCGAGTGCATCGGTTGTGATTATCAATCTATCCAAAGCTTTATCACACGCTTTCTTCACGAGATCTCTCGAAACATGAACGTCATCGATGATCAATTGGAATTGAACATCCTCGCGCTCCAAGACAACATCTACTAGTCCGCCATCTTTCTCCATGCCATTAAACAGATGAGTAACTGTCTGTGCTCCGGCATCAAATGCTTTTTCTGCAATCTCTTTTCCGGCTGTTGTATGTCCGAGTGAGGCAACCACTCCTGAGCTTGAGATTTCCTTAATCGCTGCAATTGCCCCAGGTAATTCGGGTGCGAGAGTAATCATCTTTACATTTGGGAAATTCAATAATTGTGAAATCAGAGAAGGTTCAGGGTTCTTAAGCAGATTAGGAGAGTGCACGCCCCGTCTTTCTTGAGCGAGGCATGGACCCTCAAAATGAAACCCGAGAATCTTTGCTTCATCAGCGCCTTGTGAATTAGCAACTTCGTGGATTAACTCGACTGCGCGCTTCAAGTCGCTCATCTCGCTGGTAATTAATGAAGCGAGAATCCCTGCAACGCCATGAGACTTTAGCGATCGAGTGGCTTTACGGATTTCCTCAGGACTAGTTGCGGTAAGAAAATCGATACCGGAATGGCCATTTACATGAAGGTCGACAAGGCCAGTTTCTTGCGGCACGCGTAAACCTTACCCCCGATGACAGCGCATCAAAGAAACTATAGGGTGCGCGAGTGAGCAAAACAGTTGATGCAGATTTTCTAGCCCTTCCGCTCTCCAATCTCTCTGATGCCGCAATTTCAACGGCAAAGTCACTTGGCGCATCTCATGTTGATGTAAGAATCGAGCGGACTCGAACTGGCGTGCTTTCGCTACGCGATGCCAAACCAGAAACCCAGAGCGATGAAACTATTGTTGGAATAGGCGTGCGAGTAATCGTTGATGGCGCTTGGGGTTTTGCTTCTTCTCCTGATTTATCGGCCGATACCGCAAAGCGCCTCGCAAATACTGCTGTTGCTATGGCTAAGACCTCAAAGCCACTCTCAACTGAAGAGGTTTCCCTCGCTCCCGAACCTTCCTATTCAAATAAAACTTGGGTTTCTTCCTACGAGATTGATCCGTTCTCGGTTTCCGATAGCGAGCGAAAAGATCGCCTCGCTTCCCTAAGCTCGAAATTGCTCGCATCGAACTCGGTTAATCACACGAGTGCGATGACAATGTATGTGAAAGAACAGAAACATTACGCAGACTCAAATGGAACTAGCACTACCCAACAGCGTGTCCGAGTCCAAACCCAGATTGAAGCGATTTCAATTGGTGAACACGGCTTTGAATCGATGCGCACACTCGCTCAACCGGCTGGATATGGCTGGGAGTGGATGGGTAACTCAATTTGGAATTGGGACAAAGAGATTGAGGAACTTCCTTCACTCCTTGCCGAAAAAGTTAAGGCGCCTTCGGTTGAACCTGGTCGCTACGACTTACTAATTCATCCTTCAAATCTATGGCTCACAATTCATGAGTCGATTGGCCATGCAACTGAGTTAGATCGCGCAATTGGTTATGAGGCTAATTACGCCGGAACGTCTTTCGCTACACCCGAGAAACTTGGAAATCTTAAATATGGCTCCCAGTTGATGAATGTAACTGGTGATCGCGTGACCGAACATGGCTTAAGCACTGTTGGTTGGGATGATGAAGGAGTTGCTGCTCAGCGTTGGGATATTGTCAAAGATGGAGTTCTTGTTGGGTATCAATTAGATCGTCGGATCGCAGCTCGCGTAAACCAAGAACGAAGCAATGGTTGCGCCTTTGCTGATTCACCGGCCCATGTTCCAATCCAAAGAATGCCTAACGTTTCTCTCCAACCAAATCCAACAGGCCCAAGCCTCGATGAATTGATTTCTTCGGTTGAGGATGGCATCTACATCCTCGGTGATAAGTCCTGGTCGATCGATATGCAGCGTTATAACTTCCAATTCACCGGCCAACAATTCCATCGCATCAAGAATGGAAAGCTTGCTGGCCAACTCAAAGATGTCGCATACCAAGCCACAACTACTGATTTCTGGGGCGCTATGAAGGCGGTGGGTGGCCCTTCTACTTATGTATTGGGCGGTGCGTTTAATTGCGGAAAAGCTCAACCGGGCCAAGTCGCGGCGGTTAGCCATGGCTGTCCAGCCGCAGTCTTCGACAAAATAAATATTCTCAACACAGTTGCGGAGGCCGGCAAATGATCTCTGCGCAAGATCTAATTGAAAAGGTATTAGTCCGTGCAACGAGCGATGAGTGCATCGTTATCGTCAAAGATAAGACCCAAGCAAACCTACGTTGGGCAAGCAGCACGCTCACCACAAATGGAGTGATCCAAGAACGTAGCGTTACGGTTCTCGCCTTCGTTGCTATGGATGGATCGATGGCAGCAGGTGGCGTAACCCGCACAAACGTTGATGAGAAAGATATTGATGCTCTTCTATCTGAAGCTATCTCAGCAGCAAAGGCTGCCGGACCTGCGGATGATTACGCTCCCCTAGCAAAAGATTTATCACTCGGTGATTGGAGCGCTCCACACAATCCAACCGGACCGGATGTCTTTAAGAAGTTCGCCCCAGATCTTGGTGAGATGATGCAACGTTCAGTTGCAGACAAGATCGAACTCTTTGGCTATGCCGAACACACTCATTCAACAGTCTGGGTTGGCTCTAAAGGTGGTTTGAGACTTCGCAACGACTCCCCGATTGGTCGAGTTGAGATGACTGGAAAGTCTCATGAGCGTTCTCGCTCCACTTGGGAAGGAATTGAAACCCACGACTTCTCAAATGTCTCGGTTGCTGCAATTGATAAAGCTATCCGTCAACGCCTTGAGTGGCAGGCAAAGAAGATTGATCTTCCGGCTGGAAAGTACGACACAATCTTTCCTTCAGGTTCCATCGCAGATCTCTACACCTACATGGTCTGGGTATCAACGGCCCGTGATGCATTTGAAGGCCAGAGCGTTTTCTCTAAGAAGGGTGGCGGCACTCGCGTAGGCGAAAAGCTCGCAAATGTTCCGGTAAATCTCTACAGCGATCCTGCCAACAAATTACTTCCAGGTTCGCCTTTTATCTCCCACGCCGCTTCAAGCCCGCTTGGCTCAATATTTGATAACGGCCAGAAGAGCGTGCGCGTTGATTGGATGAAAGATGGAGTCTTACAGAGCCTTATCCAAACCCGTGCTTCATCGAAATTAACTTCACTTCCATTTACTCCAATGGGCGATAACTACTTCATGGAAGTTGCCGGCGCATCCGGGAATCTAGAGAGTTTGATCAAGAAAGTTGATTACGGATTATTGCTCACCACACTTTGGTACATCCGAATGGTTGATCCCAATACGCTACTTCTAACAGGACTTACTCGCGATGGCGTCTACTACGTTAAAGGTGGCGAAGTCCAAGGAGCTACAAACAATTTCCGCTGGAACGATTCACCGGTAAATGCGCTCTCAAGAATCAAAGCTTCCGGTGCAAGTGAGTGGACTCAACCTCGCGAGTGGGCCGAGTACGCCACACATATGCATGTTCCACCGATGGTCATCGGAGAATTCAATATGTCAACGGTAAGTCCAGGTAACTAATAATCCGCAACTAGGAATCTAAAGCGAGATTTACCAGGCTATCAGCATCAGAGTTCAAATCGCGCGGAATCCATTCATACCGAATTAAGTGTGCGGGATGCGCATCTTTGGCTTGGATGGCCATCTTTCGCATCTCTGGGTTCTTAATCTTCCAATTCCCACTCATCTGTTCAACAATTAACTTCGAATCCATCCGTACTAGGACTTGAGCGCTTGAATCTAACTTATTAATTGCTCTTAATCCCGCTATCAATCCGCTGTATTCCGCGACGTTGTTAGTCGCAACTCCGATTCGCTCCGAAAGTTCGACCACTACCTTTCCATACTCGCTGATAACGGCACCGAAAGCAGCCTCGCCTGGATTACCGCGTGAGCCACCATCTGCATAGAGCATGAATTGGCGCGACATTAATCCAACCTAATCAAGATGCGTCGGCACTCCTCGCATCGAACTACTTCATCATCTGCTAGCGACTTCAACTTGGTTAACTCTGCAGCATTCATAGTTAGATGGCACCCCGTACATTGATTTCCTACTAACTTAGCGGCTCCTATTCCATCCCCGCTTGCTCTTACCTTTTCGTAGAGCGCAAGAAGCTCACCATCAATTTTTGGAGCCAATTCGGCTCGCGCTTCAGTTGTGCTCTTCGCTAAAACCTCTAATGAGCTTAACTCTTCATCCTTTTTTCCCTTTAGATCACTTACTTGTGCTTCAAGGTTGCTGCATTCACTATCAAGTTCTTTAATACGATTATCCACACCTTCGATTCGAACCATAATCTCTAGTTCGACTTCCTCAAGTTCTGCCCGACGCTTACCTAGTGATCCCAATTCATGTTGAAGTTGCTCTAACTCTTTCGGGCTTCCCTGACCGGAGGAAAGTCGCTTCTCATCTCGCTCTATTCGAGTAACAACTTGTTCCACATCAACCTCAGCGCGCGAAAGCTCATGCTTGATGTCATCTCGCTCAGTTTTAGCCGCAACTAGCAAGTCCCGCTTAGCGGCCAACTCCTTTGAGGCTTCATCAAATTGGCGAGCGATTGGAAGGGTGCTCATCTTGTGCTTGATTTGAATTAGATCTGAATCTAATTGCTGGAGGGCCAATAATCTTTCTTGAACTTCTCTCGTAGCCCTCACGCCGAGATTCTATGACAGTGAGTGGCTTCAACCTAAAGCTAGAGAATTTCGGATAACAATTGCTTTACTCGCGCCTCAATATCGTCGCGAACCCGTCTTACAAATTCAAGATTTTGACCGGCAGGATCTTCAAGGGCCCAGTCCTCGTAGCGCTTTCCGGGATAGAAGGGACAGGCATCTCCGCATCCCATGGTGATTACAACGTCGCTTGCTTGGACTGACTCGTTAGTTAGTACTTTTGGTTTGCGATTGGCGATATCGATTCCTTTTTCCAGCATCGCCTCAACGGCGACAGGATTGATACTTTCCTTGGGCGCACTTCCCGCTGAAAGAACCTCAACTCGACCATCACCGTGATGTTCCATAAATCCGGCTGCCATCTGGGAGCGGCCAGCGTTATGTACGCAGACAAAGAGAACTGTGGGCTTCTTACTCATTACGACCCTTCGCAAGAAAATTAGCAAAGAAAAGAGCAAGTAAGCCGCCCAAAACCTGAGCTGGAATAAAAAGCGCCAATGACGATGGTGAAATTCCAGCGAGTGAATCAGTAAGCATCCGACCGAGTGATACCGCAGGATTTGCAAAAGAGGTTGATGAGGTGAAGAAGTAAGCCGAGGCTATCCAAAGCGCAATTAATGATGCCCTATTGCGAACTTTGAACTTTCGCCAATTTGCAATCACGATCAGAACTAATCCAAAACTAGCTACCACTTCTGCGGCAAATATATTTAGGCCATCACGTTCGATCTCTGAAACACTAAAAATCGAATAATCAAAGAGAAAGTGGGCGATGCTCGCCCCAAAGATTGCGCCAAGGAATTGTGCGATTAGATACGAGAGAAAGTCTTTTCCGGAAAGTTCTCTCTGAATCAACTTCACTAGAGATACGACTGGATTGAAGTGGGCTCCACTTATTGATGCAAAAAGAACTATTGAGATGTATAAAGCGCTAACAGTGCTGATCATGTTAACTAACAACCAAATTGCACCATCTTTTGTCCAGTTAGTAGCCATGATGGCCGAACCAATTACCGCGGCCGTTATAAATGCAGTGCCGGTGAATTCAGCTACAAGCTTGCGCATTGGGTGAAGATAGCCTTGTGGTTCGCTATCACTCGCAAGATTGAGGTGAACTGAAGGTTAAATTTCTCCTTATTCGCGCTCTAAATAGGTGAATTTGAAAAGTGGGTGCCAGCCCAACTTCTCATACAAAGCAATCGCGGGAGCGTTATCTCCATTAACCCCAAGGCAGAGTCGAGTGATTGAATTTTTCTGGGCCACAGCGAGAACCTCACCCATCACTTTTGCCCCAATGCCACGACCTCTCATGTGACTGTGAGTGGCAACAGAAACAACAACATGCTCACCGGATTCCCATCGGGTAATCGCAGCTACTCCAACTAATTCTTCTTGTTCATCCACACGCGCCCACTCAACAATCTCTTTGTTACCTGGAAATACGGATGATTTGGGGGCATGAAGTTTTAGAAAGGCCTCTATCTCGCTATCGCTTCTTCGCTTTGGATGCAGACTCGCAATCGCATCTGTGGGAACTTCTATGAAATAGGTCTGCCAATCTGATTTCTCGGTCGCCTCAATTTCGCTGATTAAAGTTGAGCCGCTTTCAATGTTGAATCTCTTCCAAGACTCACGCAAAGGTGGTCTTGCGCCTAAAGCGAATGCAATTGGAGAGTCATCTTCTCGAGAGAGCGAAATTCCATCATCCCCATGAAGTAACTCAATAAACTTCTCTCTTGGAATCCAGGTCTTAAAAAGCACTTGAGCTCTTAAATTATCTTTCAGGAAATCTTCTGCCGCATCGAATTCAGAGATTGAATCAAAGTTCACCCCTCAACTCTAGAGTGAATCAAGAAAAAGCATGTAATCCCTACTACTCTGCTGCTCTTATGAGTAAGGGACTTGGACCGGATTTCAATCGCATTTGGAGTGCCGGGTTAATTACAAATCTTGCTGACGGCGTACTTCGCCTTGCCGCACCACTTCTTGCAATCACGCTTACTAAAGATCCGGTCTTAATCT
Organism: Candidatus Nanopelagicaceae bacterium; assembly: GCA_018882735.1. Lineage (GTDB taxonomy): Bacteria > Actinomycetota > Actinomycetes > Nanopelagicales > Nanopelagicaceae > MAG-120802. Next base: position 2,980 of record VERH01000038.1, on the reverse strand, counting down.
CACTTCTATCGGCTCTCTCGCTTCTGCCTTGGCTCTTCTTTGCTGTTCCTATTGGAGCAATAGTCGACCGTGTAGACAGAAGAAAAGCGCTCTTCTTGGGAAATCTAGCGCGAGCGATTATTGGGCTTTTGGTCTCTTACATCGTCTATCAAGACTCCATGACGATCGAGATTCTCTTGATTGCCACTTTTCTCTGGGGAGTTTGCGAAGTTCTTGTTGATACAACCTCCCAAGCAATTCTTCCTGAAATTCTTAAATCAGATCAGCTTGAAAGAGGTAACTCTAGACTCAACACAGCAGAAGTTATCGTCGCACAGTTCGTTGGAACTCCACTCGGTGGATTTCTATACGCAATTGCTATTGCACTTCCCTTTTTCTTATCCGGCGTTGGATTCGCAATTGCTGCCCTAATTGTTTCTATCTTCCCTTTCCAAACTTCACTAAAACCGGCGCCAAAAAGCCCTGATGCCCCTCCTCCGCACTTTTTCAATGAGATTAAGTTCGGAATCAAATATATGTATGAAGAGAAGCGAATATTTCATCTAGTAGTGATTACTACTTTGCTGGGATTCTTCTTCTCTCTCGCAAATGCGATATTGCCGCTCTTTATTATTGAGGAGTTAGGTGTTGAGCCTCGTTACCTAGGAATACTTTTTGCCATTCAAGGAGTAGGGGCATTAGCGGGTTCGGTATTGGCTCCACGAATTTCAAAGGCTATGGGTCGAGGAAAAGCTCTTGCCCTCAATCTCTTTATCGCTTCACTTCCCGTATTCCTTATCGGTCTCGTTCCAAATGTTTGGTATTTCCTATTTCTGAGCGTGATTATCGGTGCGACTATCTCTGTTTGGAACATTCTCCTGATGAGCGTCTACCAGAGCATCATTCCGCGTGAGCTCTATGGTCGAATTCATGGCGCGCGCCGAACGATTGTCTGGGGACTTATGCCAATCGGATCGGTTATTGGAGGATTTGTTGCTCGTGAAGGTTTACGACTTCCCTACATTATTGGAGGCTTGATCTCAATTGTTGTAGTGGTGGTCTCGTTTAAGCGAATTGTTCAAATTGGAGAAGACTCAGTAGCTATCTCAAAAGAAAATGACAAATAACTACTTAGGTCTGTGACCGCAACCTTCTGGCTTGCTGCAGCAGCAAGTGCAATTATTAGGTGGGCAACCACATGGACACTTAAATGTTTCAGTCATTTTTTCCACTTTCATTAACTAGGCATACCAGGAAAAGATAAGGACTGCGATAACAGTTACAACTATCAGCCAGCGGAAGAACTCATCTTCGCCGCGGCGATGATTTCTGCTCTTGGCATCAGGATCCAAATAGCTTCTCCCCATTTTCTGCCAAGAGCGGAATGCCATGAGAGCCGTGAAGCCGATTAGCGAATAGAAGAAGGTCTGAAGGTCCATAGGCGGGAATTCTGACATCAACAAGAGGCCATTTCTACTTAACCCACGCCTATATAGATAACGATTGGCTTCAAGTCACCCAGTAGTTTTGCCGGGTGGAACTGATTTCGCGTCCCGCGACTGAAGCAGATATCGAGCTGGTCAAGGGCATCGCAAATGCAAATCTTCAATTCTTCAATCCAAAAGAGAAAAGCATTGGGGACCTTGAAGCCCGCGAGTTCATTAGGGGCTTCTTCGATCCAGCGATAACCAGGCTTGCGAAATCTCCAGATAGCGAAAACTGGGAGAGTTTCATAACCCTAAATCCTGATCGCTCTCGGAAACGCTTCTACCTAGACATTTACACGGTTCCCGGAGCGAGCACGCTTGAACTATCACTGGCGATGGCGATCGATTTAGCAAAGGAGTTTGATCCCTCATTCCAACTTTGGCTTGGGGCACAATCTAATGACCATTTCTACAAGTCGCTTTTGGAATCCAAAGACTTTGGCCTAATTCGAAAGTACTGGACTCTTGAGATGGATCTTGATCAAACGGCAGATGCAAGTAAATATTCTCAGGGCTTGATTCGCGAGATTAATGTCAAAGATGAGCAAGAACTACGTTCCTTTCATTCCGTCCACCAAGACTCCTTTAGTAAGCACTTTGGCTTTATGCCCCGAAGTTTTGAGGAGTGGAGCAAGTTTGTTTTGCAAGATTCAGAAGAGTTAGGACTTCGCGCTTGGCTCATATCTGTTAACGGCGAGGATGTTGGCTTTCTTGACTGTAACGATGAGTTAAAACATGAAGATTGTGGCTATGTAGCTGGATTAGGTGTTCGCCTCGCACATCATGGCAATGGTTTGGGAGAAGATCTATTGCGCCATGCCATTAAAGTTCACGCCGAACTGGGACGCAAGAAGCTTTGTCTCAATGTTGACGCAGGAAATGAAAGCGGCGCTCTACGCTTATATGAGAAAGTTGGAATGAAGCCCTTCTCTGAATGGCATCAATACGAGAATCCTGAGTGGAGCGGCATCTAACTTAGCTATTAAAGAAAAGGCCTAAGTTCTACTTTCCTATTGCAGGCTAGTGATGCGGATAAAGCTAATTTTCTCGCAGACTCCTCGGACTCAGATTCGATAATCCAAAAACCACTGTAGTACTCATCGTTTTCAAAAAGTGATCTTTGTGAAATTTCACCCTTTGAAACTCTGTTGTCAATCAAAGTTGCCTTGGCCGGTCCAGAGATTCCCGCGGCGGTAATCCAATGGCCCTTTGCGCGCAATTCATCGTTGAAGTTATCAATATCATTTATCTCATTGGGGTTTGCAGGATTATTAGGTGCATCAATCACGAAAACAATGAACTTCAAGAATTTTACCTCCTTTTAATTGATACCAAACAGTCGAATCTCGACCAATATCAAGCGAAATTGCTTCCATTTATAAACTTTCCTACTTATTATTACTCTCCGTGCGGGTTATCAGAATACTCATCTCTATAACTTTATGTATCTCTTTGGTTCCTGCATTTGCAGCATCGCCACCTAAGGCTGGCATGAGCTGTGCCAAGGTTGGTCT
>VERH01000037.1 GCA_018882735.1 Candidatus Nanopelagicaceae bacterium | reverse complement strand
CACATAAACAGGGTCTTTTTGTAATTCTAAATAGCGCTCCCGATGAGTTAGAAGTAACTCTTCCAAATCAAACTTGGGGAGATAGCTTTAGAACCGTATTTGATTCGGCAAAACAAATAGCCGAGCTTGAGCCACAACTCTGTAAGCCGAGCGATAAAACGAAGATAGCGCCGTTTAGCGTTCAGATTTGGTTTGTGAACCGAACTACGACTTGACCTTAAAGACGACGGTAACTGTTGAGGTTATTGTCTTATCGATAGTCGAGGTGTCGTAGAAACCGCCAGCAGATGTATCGACCGAATCCGGTGAAGTAACTTGGAATGGTCCAGATCTCACGCTCATTATGTTGCCAACCTCGCCACCCGTGGCAGCCACAATAGCTTCGGCGCGAACCTGGGCATCCTTTACCGCTTGTTCCAATAATTGCGGGCGAAGTTCATTTAACTTTGAGACGTAGTACTGGGGTCCATAATTTGAAACGCTAACGCCTGCCTCAAGAAGCGAACCTATATTGGTACTCAACTCTTTAACTTTCGCAACATCATCCGTTCGAACAGTTACAGTTCTTGAAGCTCTATAACTTGCGATCCGCCCGGTACTAGATCCATTCATCCACTCTTCTTGGCCATAAGCAGATAAAGAACCAAACTCAATCGCGCTATTCGGTATTCCACCATCCACTAAGTATTTAATGATTGATTCAACCGATGAAGTAACTCGGGCAACTGCAACGCTTTGTGTTGGAGAGACAAATTCGGCATTTAGTTGCCATACAACCTTATCCGCGACAGCATCAACGCGAGCAGAACCCGTAACGGTAATTCCCTCACTCGAACGTGAAGCAAAACCTTTACCGACCTGTGAAAGTCCCAATCCCATTGCTAAAGCAACAATCGCAGCAGCAATAATTAGTGAAATTGATTTCTCGCGCGAATTCTCACCGTTCATACCGAAAGCCTAGCATCCATATCTTCCCCACCAATTGATAAGTGGCGATATGGATCGAGCAATTCATCCCATTTCTTTCCCAACAGGTTCTCAATTTCCTCGAGTGCCAGAACTGGGCTTTGGTTTTCACTTAAGATCTTCTGAATCTGATTTTCGTTTATGACTAAGTCGCCAGTTGGGCCAACTGTTCCACGGAAAAGTCCCAATTCGGGAGAGAACATAAATAAGGAACCATCGCTACCTTGACTTGAAGATTCAAACAATTCAAAAGTTATGTAATGCCAACCCTTTAATGTGCTGACCAGCCTTGAACCTGTTCCTTGAAGACCATTCCATGAAACTTCGCTTCTATACGATCCGCTCAATAACGGTTGTGGCTCCCATTTAAGAGATATCGGCATCTGGAGAACTTCAGCCATCCCCCATTCAAGATTCTTTAGCACCGCTCGTGGGGCAGCATGTATATAGAGGTATCCATGGGTGGGACCGAAACCAACGCTCGGCAACGTCTTCATAGCAGCTCCTTGAGGTAGCAAGCCGCATCTACAAGCAGATGCGACCTTCCCCAGCCCACCTGCTCAAAACCGTTAGCAGGCTCCAATCTTCACCTCTTTATTAGCGGTTGTCCATATCTAAAAATCCGGGGTTAGTGAGCGCTATTTATCAAGGTAGGCTTTGCGCTAGTCCAACGCTTTTCGAAAACCGCTTGCTTGTGCTTGTTTGGTCTGGAAGACGGGAAGACTGACAAGCTAGAAAATCTCGTTTGTCCCAATAAGACTGAAGGAATAAAGCTACATGGCAACAGGCAAAGTAAAGTGGTTCAACTCTGAAAAGGGTTTCGGTTTCATCGCAGTAGATGGCGGCGGACAGGACGTCTTCGTTCACTACTCAGCAATCCAAGGAAATGGCTACAAGTCACTCGAAGAGGGACAGTCCGTTTCATTTGAAGTCATCCAAGGCCCAAAGGGTCCACAGGCTGATCAAGTGGTTGCTAACTAAATCCACTTTCTTCAAAAAAGCCTCGGGAAAACCCGGGGCTTTTTTATTTGCCTGCTCGCTTCTTGGCGTTGGCAACTTCTTTTACAGGAGAAAGATTCTCGCCCTTCTTCCAAGACTCTAAGTACTTCCACGGCTTTATTGCGCCGCGACGAATCTCCCAATCCCCCGGTTGAGTTTGGTAAGAAATCCCAAAGTGAAGATGTGGACGAGGAATCCCCCGTGCGCTTCCGGTTCTTCCAATTTCACCGAGCTTTTGGCCCGCTTCAACGCGAACGCCGGGTTCGATTCCTACTTCAACTTTCGATAAATGTGAACCGTAGTAGCGAACTCCATCATCACCTATTATCGAGACTGATAGACCACCACGATCTTGCCCGAGATTGGTCTTTCCGCTCCATCGATCCTTCCGGTTCACATCTTGCACTAAGCCACCAATCGGCGCTACGAAAGCGCAACCCATCCGAGCCTTTATATCCGCAGCTGGATAATCATGGTGATACCAAGGAAATGTTGTTTTGCATCCAGAGACTGGATATACGTAACTAAACTCAGCCCTTGCTGGTGCGCATAAAATTAAAAGCAACCCAGTTCCGATTGTAAGGAGCATTTTCCTTGATAAATTCATACATCGAGATTAGCAAGCGAGTCGTTGCATTTATTGAACATACAACGCGTGTTTTACTCTATATTAAATTATTGAGCTGTCCAACCACCATCTACGGGAATTGAGGTTCCCGTTACATTGTGTGCGGATTTACTACAGAGCCACAAGGCGACTTCTCCGATATCTGTAGGAGCCGAGAGCCGCTTGCTTGGCTGCTTTTCGCTAAGCAAATCAGCAATCCCCTGATCTCGATTGCCACCAAATTTGTCGGCACGAGCTTGAATCTGACTTTCAATCAAAGCAGTTTCTACCCAACCAGGACAGATTGCATTTACCGTTACCCCGCCACTCTCTCTACTCCCAGAGTTGGCGTATTCAAGTGCAACAACTTTCGTCAATCCAACCAACCCATGTTTAGCTGCTACATAAGGCGCCTTTGAAACTGAGGCAACCAATCCATGTACGGAAGCGATGTTAATTACCCTTCCGAAACCTCTTTCCGCCATCTTAGGAAGCGCAGCTCTCATAGTGTGAAATGCTGAACTTAAATTTATAGCGATGATTTCATCCCACTTCTCACTAGGCATTTCAGATGTGGGAGCCGTGTGCTGAATGCCGGCATTGTTAACAAGAATGTCTACGGCTCCAGAGTTAAGAGCTTCTTGTACTAACTGCTCGACAGCTTTTGGATCGCGCAGGTCGTGCGTAAAGACATCAACTCTCTTTGCGCCTGAATTTAGAATCTCAGTTTTCGCAGCGGCGATTGACTCAGCGTCGCCCAGTCCATGAAGGATTATTTCAGCGCCCTCTCGCGCAAAGACTTGTGCTATTCCAAAACCAATTCCTCTTAGAGAACCTGTTATGAGAGCTCTTCTACCCTCTAATTGCTTCATGATTTAACTCCAAAGGCGATTTCTGCACATCGATCTGCCCCGTTTTGATCGAGCAAGATGTCATAGTGGTTTGTGTCTTCCACCGTTACTACCTTGACTTTAGGATATTTGGGTAGGAGTAAATCGAGAACACCTTGAGGGTAGAGAGGGTTCTCTTCATTCTGCAGGCCGCGAACGGCACGCAACATCAGAACTTCGCTTGTTAGGTTTTGTAGAGTCTTATCAATCAATTCTTGCTCAAACAAATCTCGAGAATCTTGCTCGACGGCAATCGGATTTGTAGCAGGTCGTAAACTCGGAACTGTTCCAACTAGGTCATAATCTGAATATTCGTCATGCGCTGTCGACCATCCCTTTATAAAAGCAGCCTGGGGTCTCCAGTAATTTCTATAATCCTCTTTCGAGGAAAAACTCATCTGCAATCTCGCTAGCGCTGGTCCGAGAACGACAGGAAGAACCATCTCAACGGTGAAGCCGGGCGGCAGCGCCAAGCGCAGGCCGCCATCTATTAGAACTGTCTTGTTTACGCGTTCTGGGTTCATTCCCAAAAGCGCGACAGCGACAAAGGCCCCCATTGAATGACCAACAACATCAATGCGCTCAAACTTTAGAAAGTCGAGAACTTTCACCATATCTCTTGCATGGTTTTCCATTCCGAATGGTGCAGGAAGTGAATTACTTCTTCCACGGCCACGAAGATCAACGGCATACAAGGTGAATCCATGTGGAACCAGCGAGACTGCAAAAGATTGCCAGGCCCGGTTAGAGCTAGTGATTCCATGGATTGCAAGGATTGGTTTGCCGTTGGGACTTCCATATCTAGCTACAGTCAAGTCCCCGCCGCGTACGGAAACCCGAAACTCCTCGTCTGGAAGCCTTAACTGGGTTAACCGAGCCACGGCTTAACTATACAAATTTGTTATGCGGCGCACATAGACCGCTATTCAGTTTCGACACTCCCAAAACTAGACTCCAAGCAAGGTTCGATCCCTCGTCGAACCACTAATTCGAGGAGAAATATGAAGAACGGCAAGTTGAAGAGAGTTGGTATCGCACTGCTCTCTATCGCAGTTGCAACCCCAATCGGTCTTGCTGCACCTGCAAGCTCCGCTCCGGCGGATATAAAGGTCGGTGTCATCACTTCAACATCGGGACCGCTTAAGTCCTATGGTGACGCTTATACAGATGGCCTGGAGTGGGGACTCAAGTACTTTACTAAAGGCACCATGAAAGTTAATGGGGCAAAGATTGTTCTTACGAAGAAAGATGATGGTGGAGTCCCTGATTCAGCTATCGCATCTTTCAAAGAGTTAGTTGGAAGCGGTCATAGCATCATCGCTGGAACAGCATCATCGGCGATTGCACTTGGCCTAGCTCCGCTTGCTCAACAGAACAAGACGCTTTATATCTCTGGCCCTGCCAAGAATGATGGAATTACCACGGCAGCAAATAAATATGTGTTCCGTTCTGGAAATACATCACTTCAAGATTTCGCACCGCTTGCCGGACTTCGTCCTATGAAGGGACAGAAGGTTCTTCTATTTGTTGAGGACAATGCCTTCGGCCTTGGCAACATCGCCGCCGCAAAAGCCTATTTGACTCCACAAGGCGCAACCTTTGAAGAGATCAAAGTTCCAATGACTACGACTGAATTCACGCCATTTGCAAAGCAAGCTGCAGATGCAAAGGCTCGCTATATCTTCATTGCGTGGTCTAATACTTTGAATTCAGCTGCGATGTTCACTTCGCTTCGTCAACAAGGAGTCTTCCAAATCTCTCGTCCCGTAACAGGACTAGCTGATGTTGCTACCTATAACGTGATGGGAACAATCTTCGAAGGCGCGAATGCTGTTCTAACAAGTAGCTATTTCCCTGGCGTAGGAAAGTCAGCCATCGCCTCTGCGTTGGCCTCTGACTATGCCGCAAGCGGTAAGAAAGAAGGCTTATTCACTCCAGATGGCGTGAATGCGGCCCAACTCATTATCCGTGCGCTCAAATCAAACGTTGCTCCTTACAACGTGGATAAAGCGATTACAAACCTTGAAGGTTTCTCCTTCATCGGAATCAAGGGACAGACAACGGTTGATAAGACGAAGCACTATCTGATTCAGCCTATGTACTTAGCAGCGTTGAATAAGGCGGCAGATGGCTCTTACAAGCCTTCGCTCGTCAAGACAATCTTCAACGTAAAGGCATAAGAAAATAGCGTTGCAACAGGCGGGACATCCTTCCAGTCCCGCCTGTTCGACCTTTAAACTAATAGAAGAAAAGCCCTGAGGAATTGAGAGAAATTGTCTATCAATAACTTCGCCCTAGAAGTAGAGGATTTATCGCTATCAATTGGTGGCGCAAAAATTCTTGATGCAATTTCAATCGCCGTTAAGAAAAATGAGATTCTCGGAATAATCGGACCGAATGGCGCAGGAAAGACTTCATTATTCAATCTGCTTTCCGGCTTACGAGCGCCTTCAAGAGGCTCAATTCGCCTAAACGGAGTAGATATAACCAAAGACTCCACCGCTCAACGCGCCAGAGCTGGAATTGCCCGGACCTTTCAGACTTCGAGTGTTTTCGTAAACCTCACAGTTCTAGAGAATGTTCGCCTAGCGGCGCATGCAGCAACAAAGAATTCGATGGACTTGCGTAGAAATGCGTACAAATTCCCAGATGTTTTAGCAAGCGCTCAACATTGTCTTGAGCTGGTTGGGTTAGGCGCAAAATCACTCGCCATCGCCGGTTCGCTTGCTCATGGCGACAAGCGCCGACTCGAGATCGCCATCGTTCTCGCAGCAAAATCAGATGTGGTGCTCCTTGACGAGCCAATGGCTGGAATGGCTGTAGAAAATGTTCCTGGGCTAGTTGAGATTATTAGATCTCTAAAGACTGTTCATGGAAAGACCGTCTTGATAGTCGAACATCACATGGATGTAGTGCTCGGACTTGCCGACCGGATCGCGGTTCTAAATTACGGCGAACTTCTTGTCTGCGATACCCCGCAAAACGTTATGAACAATCCCACAGTTCAGAGCGCCTATTTAGGACAGTCACTATGAGCGCGCTATTAGTCTCCAACTTACGCGTTGAGATAAACGGCTCCCAAATCCTAAAAGGAGTTAATTTTGACGTACGTGCAAATTCGGTAACTGCGCTCTTGGGAAGAAATGGCGTTGGAAAATCATCTACTCTGAAGGCGATTTTGGGAATCTATCCTCACTCGGGGAAAGTCCAACTTGGCGAGCGGGACATTACAAGAGAACAGACCTATCGAATCGTGCGAAGTGGTATTGGCTATATCCCTGAAGATCGCGAGATTTTTGCCTCTCTAACTGTAAAAGAGAATCTATCTTTAGCCGAATTAGATGAAGAGCCCAACTATGAACTCGCTTACTCTCTATTTCCAGAGTTGAAAGAACGAGCCAACCAGAGAGCAGGTACTCTCTCAGGCGGCCAGCAACAAATGGTTGCCATTGCTAGAGCTCTTCTTAACAAGAGTGAAATTCTTTTGGTGGATGAACCAACGAAAGGACTTGCCCCTCGCCTAGTCACAGAAGTGGCTGATGCTTTGGCGCGAATTGCTTCAAATGCAACTATGCTCATCGTCGAACAAAATCTCGCCTTAGTGCGTCGTATTGCAAAAGATATTGTTGTTATGGACCAAGGAACTGTCGTCTTCTCCGGAGGAATCGAAAATCTCAATGATGAAGAGTTCGTTCATCGCCATCTAGGCGTTAGCGTGCGAGGTCACTAGTGGATACATTTCTATTAATAGGAATAACGGGTATCGGATTAGGAGCTCTTTACTTCCTCGTTGCCTGCGGACTCTCTCTAATCTACGGACTAATGGGGGTTCTAAATTTCGCTCACGGAGCATTCCTTTCAGTTGGCGCTTTTGCTGGTTACTGGTTCGCTGTAAAACTCTTTCCGGTTACTTCAAATCTTTCGTTCGCACTATCAATTCTCGTTGGTGGAATTGCGGGAGGACTTTTTGCTCTCCTGGTAGAACAACTTGTCATCAAGCGCCTCTACAACAGACATATTGATCAAGCGTTAGTTACGGTAGGTGTAAGCCTCGTTGCTGCCGCAATGCTTGGTGGCTGGTTCGGCCATGATCCGCTTCTACTTCCGACTCCGACTTGGTGGTACAACGCCATTCAGATCGGCGATGCCTTTATTCCTGTAGATCGTCTACTTTATATAGGAGTCTCACTCCTGATGCTGATTCTCTTCTTCGTAATTCTTAGATTTACGAGAATCGGATTAGTTATTCGAGCGGGCGTAGAAAACCGCACGATGGTTCAAGCGCTCGGCATAAATGTAAAACTTGCATTTAGTACCGTATTTTTCTTGGGCGGACTTGCAGCGGGCGTAGGCGGAGTTCTTATTGCGGGGTACTCCGGAGGCGTTTCTCCTTACTTTTCAGGTACTTGGTTAATTTATGGATTTATCGTTGTCGTTGTCGGCGGTATGGGCTCATTAGGCGGCAGCGCTCTCGCTGCGCTATTGATTGGTATCTCACGCCAATACGTTAACTATTACGCACCAGGACTTGGAGACTTCGTAGTAGTTATCTTGTTGGCTCTTGTCCTCATCTTCCGCCCACAAGGATTGTTAGGCAAGGTGGCTCACTAATGTTGCGTTGGAAATATTCAAGACAGCTTCTCTTCTCATTACTTGCTTTCCTTGTAGCCATCCCACTATTGCCGGTAGATATTTTCCGCAGCGCGGGCTTTCAGCAAACTATCGCGGTAGCTCTCCTATATGGAGCTCTAGCTCTCTCTTATGACCTGCTCTTTGGATACACCGGTCTGCTCTCCTTTGGACATGCGCTCTTCTTCGCCAGCGGCGCATATGTGAGCGTGATTCTCATAAATAGAGCGGGATGGTCACTTTGGATGGCAACGCTGGGCGCCCTCGTTTTCACAATTGTTCTAGCACTTTTAGTCGGCAGCGCAGCTCTAAGAACAACTGGAATTGCCTTTGCCATGGTCACCCTCGCTTTCGGTGAGGCGGGACATGTGATTATCAATCGCAACGTTGGAGGATGGACTAACGCTGAAAATGGTCTTCCGTTGAATGCAGATCGCATTCCATCTATTTTTGTTGGGGTTGCAAATACTCACTACATATTCTGGTTATCAATTGCGATTCTTGTACTCACCTACGCTGTCGTCTGGTGGGTTACCGAATCCCCTGCTGGTCGCGTATTTGCAGCGCTTCGTGACAACGAAACTCGAGTCTCGGTCCTTGGACTAAATGGTTCGCGTTTTAAGTTGCTCTCTTTCACGGTCGCAGCAGCTCTCGCTTCAATTATCGGGGTCGGAATGTTGATCGCATCAGGAAGTGCTGCGCCACGTTATGCCGAAGCCAACACAACCATTGCGCTGCTTCTGATGGTGATTCTTGGTGGAGCGATTTCTCGTTGGGGCGCTGTTCTTGGCGGTGTTATTTACTCAATCGCCCAGACCCGCTTGCAGGATCTAACTCAGAGTGGATTCCTCGATGGCTTACCTAAGTTGATTGGTGGTCCACTTGAGGAACCAGTCTTTATCCTCGGCATGATCTTTATATTCATTGTCATGTTCTCCCCCGGAGGAATCTCCGGCGCTTACTACCGGATTCGACTCCGTTACCTAACGAACAAATCTAAGACGCCGCCCGTTAAGGCCTAGATGCAACCGATTCTCTGGCGGCCCCAAGAGTCGTCGGCCAAATCCAGCTCCATCCAATTACTAATAAATGAAGTGAACCGTGAATTAGGAATTGGAATTGATGGCTATTGGCAACTTCATAAGTGGAGCGTCGAAAATATCGGTGAATTCTGGAGTCGCTCGTGGGATATCTGTGGACTTATCGGCAACAAAGGTAATCATGCATTTTCGCCAGCAAAATATTTTCCCGACGCAAAATTCTTTCAAGATGCCGAGATTAATGTCGCCGAGAACCTTCTCTCATATGGTTCTGATAGTGAAGTCGCAATCATTGAGGTAGATGAATCATCTTTCGCTCGGGAGATTACTTACGGCGAATTGCGTTCATCGGTAGCAGCATGTGCATCCGCCTTAAAGGCTATGGGAATAACTTCTGGAGATCGCGTAGCAGCCTGGACTCCGAACAATTCGGAAGCAGCCATATTTGCAATAGCGGCGCTAAGCATCGGAGCGATCGTGAGCACCGCCTCCCCAGATTTTGCGCCGAATGCTGTCCATGATCGATTCGGCCAGATAGAACCTAAATTTTTACTCGCTTGCACCAGCTACAACTACAGTGGAAAGAAGTTCGATTGCGTAGGGAAGATTGAGGAGATTGCCTCAGGACTCCCATCGCTACAAAAAGTTGTTGTGGTAAATCGCGATGGCGCAGTAAGCAAATTTCAAGATTGGGATTCCTGGCTAGCGCCGCATTCTGGGTCGGCTTTGCGCTTCGAAAAGTTTTCATTCGATCATCCCGGTTTTGTGCTCTTCTCGAGCGGAACCACAGGAAAGCCCAAATGCATCACTCATCGAGCCGCCGGAGTTCTTCTTAAGTTAAGAGCTGAACAGAGATACCACCTTGAATTAAGCAGCAAGGACAGAACTCTTTTCTATACGACATGCGGTTGGATGATGTGGAATTGGCTTCTCTTCGCACTTGGGAGTGGATCATCGATAGTTCTTTATGATGGAAGTCCTGCTTTCCCCAAAGTTGATCAACTCTTCGAGTTGGCCGCTAAATACGATGTGACCGCTCTTGGGTTTTCAGCAAAGTACGCAGACTCGCTTCGCAAAGCCGAAATCGATTTAAAGAGCAAACATGATTTATCCAAAATTCGATTACTGATGTCGACTGGTTCCGTTTTGGCCCCAGAGAGCTTCGATTATCTCTACAA
>VERH01000036.1 GCA_018882735.1 Candidatus Nanopelagicaceae bacterium | reverse complement strand
CTCACAACCCATAAATAGCAACTTCTTTCCAGGGTGTGACCACATGTAACCGTAAAGTGCTCGTAGCGTTGCAACTTTCTGCCACCTATCACCAGGGAATTTATTTACTAACGCCCCTTTTCCATGCACTACTTCATCATGCGAGAGCGGCAATAAGAAGTTCTCGCTCCATGCATATAGAATCGAAAAAGTAATCTCATTATGGTGATAAACACGATGCACCGGTTCATGTTTTAGATATTGCAAAGTGTCATGCATCCAACCCATATTCCACTTAAAACCAAAACCTAAGCCATTCTCGGAAGTTGGTTTTGTTACCCCACCCCATGCCGTTGACTCCTCAGCGATCATCATGATTCCCGGAAATTGCTTATAAGCAGTTGCAGTAGCTTCTTGTAAGAAGCGAACCGCGGCTAAATTCTCTCGGCCGCCATGCTCATTTGGCACCCATTCACCCTCTTTACGTGAGTAGTCGAGATATAACATCGAAGCAACCGCATCTACTCGAAGACCATCAATATGGAACTCCTCTAGCCAATACAGCGCACTCGCCACCAAGAAGTTGCGCACCTCATTTCGGCCGAAATTGAAGATATATGTGCCCCAATCAGGATGTTCGCCTAACCGGGGATCCTCATGCTCATAAAGCGCAGTTCCATCAAATCTTCCAAGAGCCCATTCATCTTTTGGAAAGTGCGCTGGAACCCAATCAAGAAGTATGCCGATACCTTCGTTATGTAAATGGTCTACTAGAAAGCGAAATTCGTCAGGACTTCCAAAGCGCGAAGTTGGCGCAAAATAGGAGCTAACTTGATAACCCCAAGATGGGCTATATGGATGTTCTGTGACCGGTAGGAATTCAACGTGAGTAAATCCCATTTCTTTCACATACTTGCCAAGTTCAATCGCTAATTCGCGGTAGTTAAGTCCGGGTCGCCAAGAACCTAAGTGGACTTCGTAGATAGAGACCGGCGCGCGCCAAGGTTGAAAGCCAGCGCGATTATTTAGCCAAGCGCTGTCGCTCCAAGTGAAATCTGATTCATTTACAACTGAAGCGGTTGCGGGCGGTGTTTCAGTCTGGCGGGCAAGAGGATCTGCATGATCAACCCATCGGCCATCACGACCTTGGATTGCAAATTTATATTTAAGTCCTGGACCTACATCAGGGATAAATATTTCCCATAGACCATTTGCACCAAGTGGAATCATCGGATTTGTCTTTCGATCCCAATAATTATGGTCACCAATCAAACTGACGGCACGGGCGTTTGGGGCCCATACAGAAAATGCAGTTCCAATTAGATTTTTCTCTTTATCTCTTCTTACATGAGCGCCAAGTGCGCTCCATAACTTTTCATGGCGACCCTCGGTAATTAGATATAAATCTAATTCACCTAGCGTGGAATGTGGATTTAGATAACCAGCTGGGGGCGATTGGAATTTAGGTTTTGCCCCGAAAAGGCGGCGAATTACCTCAAGCATCAAATCTTTACGCGACAGATATGCGCGACTTTTCCGATGGGCCGGGCAGGATCGAGCTTCACATAAGTATCTTTGCCCCAGTTATATGACTTGTTATCAAGGAGATCGAGCACATCAAAGCTCTCTTTACTTAGCCCGAGCGCCCATAAATCCCAATGAATTGTGGTCTCTTGTGCGTGGAAGCCATCAAGGTTGACCACAACTAAAATTAAGTTGTCACCATCGCGCTTTGAGTAAGCGATAATCTGATCGGAATCCGTTGGGTGAAAATGAAGGTTCCGTAGCCTCTGTAGCGCAACATTCTTACGGCGAATCTCATTTAGTTGCGTGATAAATGGGGCAAGCGTTACACCTTTCTTAGCAGCGCCATCCCAATCCCGAACCTTGATCTCATACTTCTCGCTATCGCGATACTCCTCTTTACCTTCAGCGATCGGTAGATGCTCATAGAGTTCATAACCGGCATACATTCCCCAAGAAGGAGTCATAGTCGCAGCAAGCACTGCGCGGAGCGCAAAGATTGCGGGATTACCACTTTGAAGGTGGAAGGGAAGTATGTCTGGAGTGTTTACCCAAAAATTGGGCCGGAAGAATGCGCTAGTGTGTTGCGAGACTTCCTGTCCATACTCAACTAACTCTTGTCTCGTGACTCTCCAGGTGAAATAGGTATAGGACTGTTGGAATCCCGCTTTACCGAGGGCATGCATCATCGGAGGATTAGTAAATGCCTCAGATAGGAAAACCACATCAGGATATTTTGAATTTACTTGATTGATTAATTCTTGCCAGAAGTGAACTGGCTTGGTGTGCGGATTATCGACTCGGAAGATTGAGATTCCTTTCTCAATCCAGAAAGTTACGACTCTTAAGACTTCTTTAAATAAGCCGGGATAGTCATTGTCAAAATTTATTGGGTATATATCTTCATATTTCTTCGGTGGATTCTCGGCATAGGCAATTGAGCCATCAGCGCGCTTTGTGAACCACTCGGGATTGCTCTTAACCCATGGATGATCCGGTGAACATTGCAAAGCTAAATCAAGCGCGACTTCAATATCGTTCTTCTTTGCTACTTTGATGAACTCCTCAAAATCCTTCATGGTTCCCAAATCAGGATTTATGGCATCGTGGCCACCGGCGCTATTTCCGATACCCCAAGGCACCCCGGGATCAGTGGGGCCAGCCTTAAGTGAGTTGTTCTTGCCCTTTCGATGGGCATAACCAATTGGGTGGATTGGCGGTATGTAGAGAACATCAAAGCCCATATCTGCGACCGCAGGAATGCGCTTCGCTGCGCTCTGTAAATTTCCCGCGGTAATGCTTCCATCAGAATTCTTTATTGCGCCTTCACTTCTTGGAAAGAACTCATACCAACTTCCAACGAGTGCGCGCTCGCGTTCGACTTTAATCGGAAAGGGATCACTCTTAGAAATTAGTTTCTTCTTAAACTCTCCGGGATTTTCCCCAGTCACTTCGATGTAGAAGCTCCAATTACCGACTTTGTCGGGGGTAAGAAATGCCTCGTACCGTGCGCTCTTTGGCCAAATTTCCCTCATGGGAGAGCGTGAGACTTCTTTTCCTTTCGCATCGATTAGGACTGCAAAGGCTTCAAATGAGTCATGGCCCTCACGGATGATGGTTGCCCCAATCGGCAACCGCTCATTTGGAATCGCTTTCGCGCCGATGAACTCGCCCCCGAAATAGGTAACGGGGGAGATATCAAGGATCGGAAAGCGACCGATCATCCAGTTCCTTCTGTATTCCCTGGATCGGCAGCAGTTACATCATTAAGGCGATACTTCTCGACTGCTTCTTGAACTTTACCGACCGATAATTTTCCTTCATTGGCAAGTTGCGCAAGAACACCAACGGTTATCGATTCAGCATCAATCTTAAAATGGCGACGGAGCGCGCCACGAGTATCGGAAAGTCCAAAACCATCAGTACCAAGTGAGGTGAAACCTTGGGGCACCCAAGGTGAAATCTGATCTTGAACGGTTCGCATAAAGTCACTAACAGCCAAGACGCTACCTTCGTAGTCAGCAAGCTTTGTTGTTAGGTAAGCCTTCTTCTTGTTCTTTGGATTTATAAGATTATGTCGATCAACTTCAAGGCCATCGCGTCGCAACTCATTCCAAGAAGTAACGCTCCAAACATTTGCCTGGACGCCCCATTCATCAGCGAGCAATTTCTGTGCCTTTAGCGCTGCATTTACCGCAATACCGGAGGCCAATATGTTCGCCCGTCGCTTTTTCTTTCCCTTCTTTGCCGAAGGGGAGTAGAGATAGATGCCTTTCAAAAGCCCCTCAACATCAAGGTTTTTGGGAGCTTCTGGTTGCAAGTATGGCTCGTTGTAAACAGTTAGATAGTAGAAGATGTTCTCGCTATTTTCGCCATACATTCTTCTAAGACCATCTTTAATGATGTGACCAACTTCGAAGGCATACGCTGGGTCATAGGAAACCACCGCTGGATTAGTTGATGCGAGAAGCTGAGAATGTCCATCTTCATGTTGCAAACCTTCACCATTTAGCGTGGTGCGACCAGCGGTTGCTCCCATAACAAAGCCACGAGCCATCTGATCGGCCGCCGCCCAGAAAGCATCGCCGGTGCGCTGGAATCCAAACATCGAATAGAAAATGTATACCGGAATCATCGGTTCATCATGCGTTGAATATGAAGTACCAACTGCTGTAAATGAAGCGGTAGACCCAGCTTCATTAATACCCTCATGAAGAATCACACCTGTTGTTGATTCTTTATAGCTAAGAACTAGTTCGCGATCTACTGAAATGTATTTCTGTCCATGTGGCGAGTAGATCTTCATCGTTGGGAAGAGTGAATCCATTCCGAAGGTACGAGCCTCATCGGGAATGATTGGAACTATTCGAGCGCCAAGTCCTTCATCTTTAGCAAGGTCCTTTAGTAACCTCACAAAAGCCATAGTGGTTGCTACTTCTTGGTTACCAGAACCACGCATCACTACATCAAAATGTGATTCCGCAGGTTGTGGCAATGGTCGCGAGTGGCGCCGGCGCTTTGGAATTGAGCCACCTAAGTCATTTCGTCGCTCCATCATGTACTTGAATTCTGGAGACTCTTGGCCCGGATGGAAATAAGGTGGCAACTTCTCATCCAACTTATCGTCTGGGATCTCTAGATAGAGTCGATCGCGAAGGGCAATCAGGTCATCTTTCTTCAACTTCTTCATCTGGTGAGTTGCATTTCTGCCTTCGAAGTGCGATCCAAGAGTCCAGCCCTTAATTGTCTTGGCAAGAATTACAGTTGGACGGCCCTTATGTTCTGAAGCCGCCTTATACGCAGCAAAAAGCTTCTGGTAGTCATGGCCACCACGCTTGAGATTCCAAATGTCATCATCGCTCCAATTAGAAACCATCGCCGCAGTTCGTGGATCACGTCCAAAGAAATTATCGCGGACGAACTTTCCACTCTCAGCCTTATAGGTTTGGAAATCACCATCCGGAGTGAGATTCATCAAATCAACTAACGCGCCCTCAGAATCCATTGCAAATAGCGGATCCCATTCGCGTCCCCAAATTACCTTGATTACATTCCAACCAGCGCCGGTGAAGAGCGCCTCAAGTTCTTGGATGATCTTTCCATTTCCACGAACTGGTCCATCAAGGCGTTGCAAGTTGCAGTTCACAACGAAAGTAAGGTTGTCTAAATTCTCACGAGCGGCGAGGGTTAGTGCGCTAACTGATTCTGGTTCATCCATCTCACCATCGCCAAGAAAGGCCCAGACGCGCTGATCGGAAGTATCTTTAATGCCGCGATTATTTAGATAGCGATTAAAGCGTGCTTGGTAAATCGCATTGATTGGACCAAGTCCCATGGAGACGGTGGGGAACTCCCAGAAATCTGGCATCAACCTTGGATGCGGATAAGAGGAGAGTCCGCCGCCTTTATGTGAAAGTTCCTGTCTAAATCCATCTAACTGATGTTCGCTTAATCTTCCTTCGAGAAATGCGCGCGCATACATTCCAGGTGATGCATGGCCCTGGTAGAAGATTTGATCACCACCACCGAGATGATCTTTGCCGCGGAAGAAATGATTAAATCCAACTTCATACAAAGCAGCTGAAGAAGCGAAGGTAGAAATATGTCCGCCGACTCCAACGCCTGGACGCTGCGCACGATGAACCATAATCGCGGCGTTCCATCGGATATAGGCGCGGATGCGACGCTCTAGGAATTCATCGCCTGGAAATGCTGGCTCCTTATCAGGCGGAATTGTGTTCATGTAATCAGTTACTCGAAGATTTGGAAGACCGATGTTCTTCTCATGGGCCTGCTTGAGAAGTGAGAGCATCAAGTAACGAGCGCGTTGGGGGCCGGCATGCTTGATAAGGGCCTCAAGGGATTGCTGCCACTCAGCGGTCTCCTCAGGATTGGAGTCGACTAGCTGGGAGAGGTGGAGGTCTTGAATCGAGTTCGGCTTATCTACGCTCACACCCCTATCTTTCCGTCTTATGGCGGTTAGGGCGAAATCTGAAGGTCTGATGCCGGTCCGGAGTTGCGTATCTCCTTCTCAAAGGGTGGACTTATCTCACTCGCAACGGCAGAAAAGGAGAATCCATTGAGCACCCCTGCGGGGTCGGGCATTGCAGCCCGGATGGGAATCGAAGCGGGTTTCTTAGTTCTCCAACGCGGCTTCGGCGAAGATTGCGATTCTGCAATTAGCGATGAGATTGCAAAAGTCTCAGGTAGCGCGCTAGTTGATGAAAACTCTCAAGAAGTTGTCGATGCGGTCATAACTTGGTGGCGCGAAGATGATGGCGATCTTGTAGATGAATTAGTTGATTGCCTTACCTACTTAACCGAGGGTGGCGCGGTCTGGCTTCTAACTCCAAAAGTTGGAAGAGATGGACATGTCGAACCGAGCGATATAAAAGACGCCGCACCAACAGCAGGATTAAGTTTAACTTCGACCTTCCAGGCATCGAAGGATTGGATTGCAACAAGACTTGTTGCACGAAAGATAGGGAAGAAATGACGATAACTGTTGGCCAAGAAGCTCCTGATTTCGAACTCCCGAATCAGAACGGCGAAAAAATAAAACTCTCATCTTTCCGGGGCAACAAGAACGTCGTGGTCGTCTTCTTTCCCTTCGCCTTTACCGGAACTTGTACTGGAGAACTCTGTGCGCTTCGCGATGATCTCTCAATGTTCCAAAACGAAAAAGTCCAACTCCTTGCCATCTCTTGCGATGCAATGTTCACCCAGAAAGTATTTGCCGAGAAAGAGGGATATCAATTCCCACTTCTTTCTGATTTCTGGCCCCATGGCGCGACCGCTGAAAAATATGGTGTCTTTAATTCCGAGCGAGGCCTTGCGCTCCGTGGCACCTTCATTATTGACAAGCAAGGAATCGTGCGTTGGAGCGTTGTAAATAGCCCAGCGGAGGCGAGAAATCTCGCTGATTACAAGGCTGCGCTAGCTTCGTTATAGACTGCGCTCTCGTTCCAAGTAGCACCAGGCAGTAAAGCGGTACTTAGTACAACCGTTAGGGCGCTTAGCTCAGTGGTAGAGCGGCTCGTTTACACCGAGTAGGTCGGGGGTTCAAAACCCTCAGCGCCCACCAGCGATACTTTTATTCCTTCAGATTCCCAATCCTTAGTTTCTCTAGCCACATTTCTGGTTCTTGTTGGCCAGAGTGCTCGCCTAGGTAATCCTCGCTGGCATTTTTTCCACACATTTCCTTGATCGCAGGGCTTCCCGCAGGATGACGATTCACGAAGCTGGTAACGTCATAGACGCCTTCACCGACTACCGTCCAACAATCAGTATTTGTGTTGTGCAGCTTTACTTCTTCTAGAGTAATCAATCTAGCTGCAGTACTTAGAGGTGTTTTTGCCTCGGCATATTGCTCTTTCCAGACACTTTCAGCTCCCGAGTGTCCAACGACATAGGTCATGGCCATGTTTCCGATAGCGAGAAAGACAAGAATGATTGAGAGTGCCGATGAGACGATTTTGATATTTTTATAGAAACTGAAGAAAGAAAAGATTATGAAGCCGGCCAAAAGTGCCATGGCCAAAGGGACGAGGTTATTTCCCCATTCAGCGTGAAATTCGGGGAGGCCCACTGCGGCTGAGAGTGAATCTCCGGAGGACTTGGCTGCGAGCACGCCGACGGTAGCAAGCGCCAAAGCAGGGATTGCAAACAAATGAACCTTCTCAAGAAGTGGTTTCTTAAAGATTCCAATTAGCAGAAGTATCGAAACTATAGGAAGAAGCACAACCACTCCATGGACAATCAATGGATGCGCTGGAAGGGAATTAATCTCAGCCCATGTCCCATAGGGTAAGAAGTAAGTAACTCCGACGAGAGCGATTGAGATACCTGAGATCGCAGCAAACTTGCGCAAAAGGCTTCCTTTCAAATGTAGAAATCACCAAGGGTTGCCATCTTAGTTCCTCTGAGTACTTCAGTGGCTTTTAAGTACTAAAGAAAGAAGATGGTATTGCTCTTCTAAAAAACCTTGAATCTGAGCATAATGATAAAGGTTCACCCAAATTCTTGGGGGGGGGGTTATGTATAGCTTCTTATCAGATTTTGTAAATTTGATAACATCGAGACCTAATCATCACATAATTACTGCATTTCTAAGTGAACACATCAGTCCGGATAAATCATCTTGCGCTATTTCTTATTCTGTCGTTAACGATGATGGATATTTTGAGGTAGTGGCTTCGGCGGGATATGGCAATGTTGACTTTTCTACAATTCCAAAAATTCATGTTTCTGCTGATCGGCCAGCCTCAATCGCGCTGCGCAGCATGAAGTTGACCATTTTTTCTAAGCGTGAGTTAGAGAAATTTGATTGGTGGCAACACGGTAAATTTGCTTCTCAGTGGAATTCTTTGGCCGTCCTGCCAATAAGTACAAACAAAATATATCTGGTTGGATTTCGTACAGACATCACGCAAATCGAAGACTATCTTGCTTATTTAAGACTCGTTCAGGACTTACTAGAAATCAATGAAGGAGGACAAAATCTAGTAAAAACCAAACCTTCCAGAGAAATTGATGAAAATAATCTCTCTAAGCGCCAAGAGTTGATAGTAGATTTAATCAAAGAAGGTAAGACAAATATGCAGATTGCCCTAGATCTAGGTTATAGCGAGTCCTTGATCAGACAGGAAACGATAACTATTTATAGAAAATTAGGTATAGATGGACGAAAGTCTCTTTTAGATCAATAACGCTACAATTTCAGGTATGACTCAAATCCCGCGAAGAGTGTTTCTTCTTTTAGCCGGGATTTTGATTCCTGGAGCGCTAAGTTCTAAGTCGGAGGCGGCTACTGCAAAAAAGCCTTCGCCTACCCCCACTCCAAAGAAGCCGACTCCCACCCCAAAGAAGAAAAAGACAGCTCCGACGAAGCCAACTAGTCAGAGTCCAACTCCTAACTCAACTAAGAGTGCAAACACTTCCCCAAGCGCGCAGCCATCTCCGAGTAAGTCTTTAGAAGGTGTCTTCATTGCCAAGAGCGCTGAACTTGCGGTTCGTCAAACAAAAGTCTTCTTCCTTAAGGATTCATTTGGAATTTCAACGGGCTATTCACTTACCCGCACCACTCGGGGCGTTGTGGCATTTGATGTTAGGTGCACACATGCAGGAGCTCCATCTGCACTTAGCGGGGGACAACTAAAGTGCCCGGCGCATGGCTCTATTTTCGATCCCGAGAGCGGTCAAGTAGTTCGTGGGCCAGCAGTAGAGCCTTTAAAGAGTTATAGAACAATTGAATCTGATGGAGAGATCAGAATAGTTATTTCTTGAGCTTGTAACCAACGGGGCACTTTGGATTAGTGCCGGTGACTTTGATTGTCTTTCCATTCTTAACGCAGGTAATGGTTTTCTTTTTGCTAGAGACTGCTTTTACTGATGGCGAGTTAGTTGGCGATGAAGAGGGCGAAGCTGAAACAAATGGGCTCGCAGATGGAGTTGGAGTAGGGGAGGCCGATGGAGTCGGCATAACCATTTCAGCAGCGCTCTGTGACGGCGAAGCTGAGGGTGATGGCGTTTTACTTGCTACTGCGACTGGCGCGACAGTTGGAAGTAAGTCTTTGTCATAAGTTACATACCCAAGTGCATCTTTCACATTCTTCGGGAAGTTATCAGGAAGAGGAGTCTCAGATAGATGCTTCATTACGGAGAGAACCTCAGGTTGGAAGTTAGGAAATACTTGCGCCGCTCCTTGAGCTGTTATGCCTGCTCTTCGCGTAAGGATTTCAGTCAAGAGGCTTCGATAGTCAGCGGTGACAACAAGATCACCATCTTTTAATTGGCGATCATCAAGGCCTGGGAATCTTCCGTGAATCTTTCCACCGTTGACGCCACCACCTGCAACAAAGATGCTGGTTCCCCAACCGTGCTCGGTACCAGTCGATTGATTTTCACTAACTCTTCTTCCAAACTCGGTCACAGTCACGACTGTTACGCGCGACCACAGAACACCGAGGTCCTCGCGGAAAGAGGCGATGGAGCCTGCTAGATCAGCGAGATATGAAGTCAGCCAACCATTCTCAAGCGTTCCCATATTTGCATGCATATCCCAATCACCTTGGAATTCAACATCGACTGCTCGCACTCCAATTCCGGCCTTTAGAAGCGCAGCGACATCTCTAAGTCTCTGTCCGGTTCCAGTGGTTGGGTAAGTGACGTTGCTTCGAATAGCACCAGCTTTCGCAATGTCATCGAGTGCTCGAATCGTAGATTTTGCTTGAGTTGCCCAGACATTCGTCCAACGCCCATGGGTTTCATCGATGAATCCAGCTATATCTTCGGCGCGATAACCGTAGATTGAGTCCAACCTGAAGTTATTTATTGAATTTACATTTACCGGAGCGACTTTTCCGCCAATAAGCTGCTTTGTGGTCGAACCAATACCGACAGATTGAACGACTGATCCGCTACCGGTTACATCGAGGAAACGCGCCATCCATCCGCTGCGCTTATCTTTCTCTCCATAGGCGGCATAAGCGACATCAGCAATTTCATCAAAGTGACTTCTTGAGTGCGTTGGTGCGCCAATGGTGTTAACGATTGCGAGCTCTTTAGCCT
>VERH01000035.1 GCA_018882735.1 Candidatus Nanopelagicaceae bacterium | reverse complement strand
GTGCTGGCGCCATGCGCTGTGATGGGGGACACCCTTGGAACGCTACCGCCATCTCGGCTCGTGCGCGAGCGCCGACTATCCTTGACCCGTGCGAAATTCGGCATCCAGGGCAGGCTTAAAACACATTAAGGCGCTCATCCGTTTGGCGGCACCTTTGACCACTTTGGCCCTCTTAAGTGGATGCTCATCTGAAGAGTTAACTGGAATTGGCTTCACCGAAAATACCTCCAGCGTTAATCAGGAGTCATTTGGACTCTGGCAAGGCGCCTGGTTGGCCGCGGCCATTGTCGGCGCCTTTACCTTAATTCTCATTCTCTGGCCTGCCATATTTCACCGGAAAAAAGATGAGAAATTCCCACGACAGTTTCAATATAACGTTCCGGCGGAAATCGCTTACACCGTAATTCCCTTTGTGATCATCGCCGTACTTTTTGGCTACACGGCGCGCGCTCAGAATGAGATTACTTCTGTTTCGCCTACCACCGCCACAAATGTCCACGATGTGACCGTTAATGCAATCCAATGGTCATGGCAATTCACCTACAAAGAAGCAGGACCTGGAACCACAGTCACGGGAACACCAGCGCAACCACCAACGCTCTATTTGCCACAAGGTGAACCAGTTCGTTTCAAGATAACCGCCTCGGACGTAGTTCACGGATTCTGGATTCCAGCATTTATGATTCAAATTCAGAACATCCCCGGAGTTGAAAATCAGATCGAATTCACCGCCAATGAGCTTGGGGAGTTTCCGGGACGGTGCAACATTCTTTGCGGTCGCCAACACGCCCAGATGCTCTTCAATGTGAAAGTTGTGACACCCGCTGAATATGACGCTTACATTCAATCGCTAAAGGTGGGTGCAACATCATGACGACATACGCAACTCGTCCGGCTGAACCAATTGCTCCTAAGCCAAAAAAGCCTTTAACTAAAGGGCAACTTGCAGTAAAGCTTTTGACCACGACTGACCACAAAGTAATTGGTTACATGTACTTGGTAACTTCGTTCTTCTGGTTCCTCATTGGCGGAATTCTTGCCCTCGCAATCCGCGCCGAATTGGCTCAACCTGGCCTTCAATACATGAGTTCTGAGCAGTACAACCAAGTCTTCACAATGCACGGAACCATCATGCTTCTTATGTTTGCAACGCCACTCTTCGTTGGTTTTGCCAACGTGATAATGCCGCTACAAATTGGCGCAGCAGATGTTGCATTCCCACGCATGAACATGCTTTCTTATTGGTTGTATTTCTTCGGAAGCATCATGGCAACCGCAGGTTTCTTGACCCCAGGTGGAGCGGCATCCTTTGGTTGGACGGCCTACGCGCCGCTTTCAAACCATATCTATTCGCCAGGAATCGGTGCAGATCTTTGGATCGTTGGTCTTGCGGTTAGCGGATTAGGAACAATTCTTGGTGGCGTTAACTTCGTAACCACTATCTTCACAATGCGTGCGCCAGGAATGACGATGTTCCGTATGTCTATATTTAGCTGGAACACGCTACTTACCGCAATTCTGATTCTTATCGCCTTCCCACCCTTAGCAGCTGCGCTTCTAGCACTTGAGTCAGATCGTCTCTTTGGTTCGCATATCTTCGATCCAGCAAATGGCGGAGCAATGCTCTGGCAACATATTTTCTGGTTCTTTGGCCATCCTGAGGTTTACATCTTGGCGCTGCCCTTCTTCGGCATCGTCACGGAGATTCTCCCAGTCTTTAGCCGCAAACCAATCTTTGGGTATAAGGGATTAATAGCAGCAACAATCGCTATCGCTGCGCTCTCTGTTGCTGTTTGGGCGCACCATATGTATGCAAGCGGCCAAGTCGATCTCGCATTCTTCTCATTTATGACGTTCTTGATTGCCGTCCCAACCGGTGTGAAGTTCTTCAATTGGATTGGCACTATGTGGAAAGGCTCGCTTACCTTCGAGACTCCAATGATGTGGGCGATGGGTTTCTTAATCACCTTCCTTCTTGGTGGCTTAACTGGAGTAATTCTCGCCAGCCCACCGCTTGATTTCGCCGTCTCTGCCTCTTACTTCGTCGTCGCTCACTTCCATTACGTTTTGTTTGGAACGGTTGTCTTCGCAATGTTCGGTGGCTTCTATTTCTGGTGGCCAAAAATGACTGGCCGGATGCTCAATGAAACCCTCGGCAAGATTCACTTCTGGACTCTCTTTATCGGTTTCCATACAACTTTCCTTATCCAACACTGGCTAGGCATCAAGGGCTTCCCAAGACGATATGCCGATTACCTTGCAACTGATGGCTTTACCTTTATGAATATGGTTTCAACTGTGGGCGCGGCGCTCTTGGCCTTGTCGATGATTCCATTTGCGATAAATATTTGGATCACCAGAAACGCACCAAAGGTGAATACCAATGATCCTTGGGGTTATGGCGCTTCACTGGAGTGGGCGACGTCATGCCCACCACCACGCCACAACTTCTTATCGATGCCACGAATCCGTTCGGAGCGACCAGCCTTTGATCTGCATCATCCCGAGCATGCCGAGATCGAATCCCATAAGAAGGGCAGCGCGCATTAAATGAAGTTTGGATATCGCCTATTCATCTTTCTATTCCTCTTCTACGGGGCGCTAACAATTGTTTATTGGCAGATGGCCAATGAGCCGGTTGGAATTACGGCGCTAGCGCTTAGCGCAGGACTTGCTCTCATCATCGGTTACTACTTCTGGTTCATTAATCGTAGAACTGGTGGAGTCCTTCCTGAAGATAATCTTCAGGGCGAGATAGCGGATGGCGCTGGTGAACTTGGATTCTTCAGCCCGGGCTCTTGGTGGCCGCTACCTGTTGCGGTATCAGCTACCGCTGCTGGACTCGGTCTAATTATTGGTTGGTGGTTGACGCTAATCGCGGTAGGAGCGCTGCTAATCTCAGTTCTCGGCTTTGTTCTTGAGTATGAGCGCCCTAGCAATTCTCCCCATCATTAAATAGATTCACACTATGAGTGATATTCGATCCGAGATCCTAAGTACCGGAATACCTGAGCTTAAATCTGCGCGGATAATCATTGATGCTCCAGCGGCGAAAATCTTCGACATCATCGCTCGACCATCACTTCATCCCAAGATTGATGGCTCCAATAGCGTTAAGGGCGTTAACTGGGGTCCGGAGCGTTTATCGCTCGGGGCCAAATTTGGAATGCAGATGAAGATCGGCATCAGGTACAAAATCACCAATGTTGTCGTAGAGTTTAAAGAGAATGAATTAATCGGTTGGCGCCATCTTGGTCGCTGGGTTTGGCGCTATGAGCTAAAAGCGCTTTCAGCCAACCAGACTGAAGTTACAGAGAGTTTCGATGGACGACCTTCTCCGCTTCAATGGTGGCTCAAGGCAAGAAACTCATATAGTTATGTTGAAAAGGCGGTCGCAAAGACCTTGGTGCGGCTAAAGAAATACGCCGAAACCGGCGCTTAGTGGTGACCGTCCTCTAACTCCAGCATTTCTTTTGGAGTTGGCTTGGAAATTTGTTCTTGGCTTGCCTTTGACATACGGGCCCGTAACTTGCCTTTAAATCCTTGCGGATTTGCCACGCCATTTTCGTCGGCTTCGCCAATTTCAAGAGCTGGGAGTTGTTCGTGTGCCGTTAGAACGTAGGCCTTCTCGGGGGAGAGTGGCTCATGTACTTCAATGAACTCACCATGAGGCAACATCACTAACCGGCCAGTCTCACGGCCATGGAGAACTTTCTCGCGGTCAGCGCGTTGCAGAGATAGACAGATGCGCTTAGTAATCACGAACGCGATTGGTGGTAGCACAATCAATCCGATTCTTGAGAACCACATAATCTGGTTGATAGATAAGTCAAAGTGGGTGGCAAGTAGATCGTTACCACCGTTGATTAGAGAGACCAATGTGAAGGTCAATGACATAGCGCCGATCGCGGTGCGATTTGGATTATTCCGAGGGCGATCTAGAACATGGTGTTCTCTCTTATCGCCGGTCATCCATTGCTCGATAAATGGATAGAAAGCCATCAAAGTAAAGATGATTCCCGGAATTATCAGACCTGGGATCAAGATGTTCCATGAGATTGTGATTCCAAATGCGTGCGTTTCGATTGGGGGAGCGGCGCGAACTAGTCCATCAAGCCAACCCATGTACCAGTCTGGTTGTGAGCCGGCACCGATTTGGCCCGGGTTATAGGGGCCGTAAATCCAAATCGGATTAATTTGGGCGACTGCGCCGAGGAATGCAGTAACTCCGAAGACGATAAAGAAGAATCCGCCCGCTTTTGCCATGTATACGGGCATCAATGGATAACCGACAACATTCTTCTCAGTGCGACCAGGACCTGGATATTGGGTGTGCTTCTGGTACCAGACCAACATCAAATGAGCGGTTATAAGCGCCAGCATGATTCCGGGAATTAGAAGAATATGAACAGCGTAGATGCGCTGGATAAACATCTCACCTGGGAAGGCGCCACCGAAAATAAAATAAGAGAGGTAAGAGCCAACTACCGGGATCGCTTGGATGATTGCTTCAGCGATACGAATTCCGGTACCGGAAAGAAGATCATCAGGAAGTGAGTAGCCAAGGAATCCTTCGACAATACCAAGAGTTAACAGCGCAACACCGATGATCCAATTTAGTTCGCGTGGTTTGCGGAATGCGCCCGTAAAGAAAACCCGCATCATATGAACAACCATCGCAGCCATAAATATCAAAGCCGCCCAGTGATGAATCTGGCGCATCAACAAACCGCCTCGAACATCAAAGGAGATATGTAACGCCGAAGCGTAGGCCGCAGACATCTTTATTCCATTTAGTGGTTCATAAGAACCTTCGTATTCGACCTCTCGCATTGATGGGTCAAACCAGAAGGTAAGAAATGTTCCCGAAAGGAGAAGGATCACGAAGGAGTACATGACAATTTCGCCAAGCATGAAAGACCAGTGATCCGGGAAGACTTTAGTGAGAGTCTTCTTCATCCATTTCGCAGCGCCGGTGCGCTCATCAATGAAACTTGCGGTACCGCCAGCTACTCGCTCACGTGCGCTCATTGTGAATCACGCCCCCAGAAACTCGGTCCAACAGCCTCGTTAAATGGCGCCTTTGCCACTAGATAACCCTCGTTATCGACTGTGATGGCTAATTGTGGCAGCGGTCTCGCCGCCGGTCCAAAGATAACTTTTGCTGCTCGAGTTACATCAAAGGTCGATTGGTGGCACGGACATAGCAAGTGCTTAGTGGTCTGTTCGTAGAGTGCAACAGCGCATCCCATGTGCGAGCAGATCTTGGAGAAGGCAATAATTCCTTCGTAGGTCCACGAGAGGCGCTCTGCATCAAGATTAAATTCTTCGGGGCGGATTCGAATCAAGAGCACTGAATCTTGAGCTATGTCATCTAGATGGCGAACTTTTCCGGCTGGAAATTCTGGTTGGACCTGGGCGACTCCGCCCACTTCTAGATCGGAAGGTCTTATTGGCCGGTCACCTGGGTCAGTTACAAGTCGAGTGCCGGCTTTCCAATTTGTTTCATTCAAATCATTCTCAGGAAGTGGCCCCAAATCACGGAGCAGCAGGATCGGCGAAATCCCCACGAGGCCAAGGGCTAGTCCGAGGCTACGTTTAATTAGCGGGCGACGCCCTAATCCTGCTTGTGCCGCGCCATCCTTAACCGTTGCAACAAAGGCGGCCCTATCTTCATCTTTGGAACGTTGTTCTTTGCGATAATCAACGACTTCGTGATCGGGCATCAGAGTCTTCGCCCAATGGACAGCGCCCATACCAATAAAGAAGAGCGCCATAGCCAAACCAAGGCCTAAGAAGAGTTGATGAGCATTAGTCACGTTAAAGAGCGGGAGGAAGATCAAAGTGTCTTCTGGAATCCAAACATAAGCATAAACAAAGAGAATTGTTCCAAGAGCTGAGAGGGTAAAGAGGATTGAGACTTGACGCTCCGCTTTTTTCGCCGCAAGTGGATCTACATCAGTCTTGCGATGAACATGCTCTGGAAGTCCAGGATCAGAGAGTGGTTCGAGTTCTCTATTAGTCTCACTCATTAGCGCGCCTTCGTGGTTAGCCAGACTGCAATACCAATAAGAATTCCAAGGCCGAGAATAAATCCAACTGCGCCTTCTGTTACCGGTCCAACTCGACCCAGCGCAGCGCCACCTTGTGAAGGTTCAGTTTCAACGAACTTGATCCATTTAATTATCGAGAGCTTCTCTTCGTGGGTCAAAACTGAATTTGCAAAGACTGGCATAGCTTGTGGGCCGGTGACCATCGCTTCGTAAATATGCTTTGGCTCAACACCCATAACAGTTGGAGCGTACTTACCTTGCGTTAAAGCGCCGCCTTGTCCGGCAAGGTTGTGGCACATTGCGCAATTAGTTCTAAATAGTTCGCCGCCTTCGGCGGTATTTCCATCGCGCTCCCAGAACAATTCTTCATTTGTTACCGCAGCAGGGCCAGGGGCTAAAGAAGCAACATATGCGGCCAGCGCAGCTGTCTCACGTTCGTCATAGACCGGATCTTTCCGCATGGCCTGTTGGCTCATATCGGCCATCGGCATACGTCCAGTTGCTACTTGAAAATCAACAGAAGCAGCGCCCACCCCTATCAATGACGGAGCAGCGCCCGCGCCTTCAGCATTTAGACCATGGCAAGAGGAACAACCGCGAGCAAAGATCTCTTTACCTTCAGAGATTAGCGACGCTTTATCGGATGATAAGACAACCTGAACTTCTTCCGTGGCGGCGTGCGCGACCGTGTAGCCAATACCTGCAAATAGAAGTCCGCTTAACAGCATTAGCGGGCCAGCAAATCGATGGCGACGGTATCTTGAGATAAAGCCAAAAAACTTATTCACAGATTTTCCCATTTTATTGGACCAAGTAGATCGCCGAAAATAACGCGATCCAGACGATATCGACGAAGTGCCAGTAATACGAAACAACTATTGCGGTTGTGGCTTGCGAATGACCGAAGCGACGGGCCTTTGAGACTCGAATTAAAACCACTAGGAATGCAAGTAGCCCGCCGGTTACGTGGAGACCATGGAAACCAGTTGCGAGATAGAAGACAGATCCGTATGGATTCGAGGAGAGCGTTAATCCTTTATGCGCTAGCTCGGCATATTCAAAAACCTGTCCACCAATAAAAAACGCACCCATGATGAAGGTGAGCGCAAACCATTCGCGCATTCCCCATTTAGAGAATTGCCAGAGCGCGCCCGTTCTTGCATTCTGGAAGCGCTCCGCGGCAAAGACGCCGAACTGGCATGTAACAGAAGAGAGAACTAAAACTGTGGTGTTGAAAGCAGAGAAAGGAATGTTTAGAAACTTCACAGACTCAGCCCAGATCTCCGGGCCCTGGACCGCACGGGTGGTGAAGTACATAGCGAAGAGAGCTGCGAAGAACATCAACTCGCTTGAGAGCCAGACGATGGTTCCGACCGCAACGATATTGGGGCGGTTAAGCCGTGTGGGCGGAGTTGCAACGGCGCTGGACATGCGGGCGATTATTCCTGAAAAGCCAGGTAAAAGCGCCTAGCGGTTAGCCTTCCGTGGCGGTGAAGCGCATCACTCGGAATTCTCTCGGGGCCATTAGTGATTTTCCCTCTAGACTCACCTGTTATGAGCACTACCGACGAGACTTTCAAGATTCTGGTCTACTCAGATGATGCAACTGTGAGGGAGAGCGTTCGCAAGGCTCTTGGTAGACGGCTTTCCCAGGATCTTCCCGAGAACGAGGTCATCGAATTTGCCACAGCTGATGCCCTCCGGCTCTTCATAGACACCAAGAAAATCGGCAAGAAGAGCAGTGTTGACCTTTTTATTCTTGATGGTGAGGCAACTCCAGAAGGTGGAATGGGATTGGCCCGCCAATTAAAGGATGAAATTTTCAACTGCCCTCCGACGCTACTCATCGTGGCTAGGGCGCAAGATGCATGGTTGGCTGGTTGGTCGAGGGCTGATGGAGTCGTGACTCATCCGATTGATCCCTTTACGCTCTCCAAAAGCGTTCTTGCCTTAATAACTTCTCCATCTGTATCTAGATAGAGATTTCACACTCAACTTTGATCTCATAACTTGCGTAGATGAATATCTCTGAGATCAATTCTCGACTTTCTCGTAACGAGGACTTATCAGACAGCGAAGTTCGATTCGTTATGGGTGAAATCCTGAATGGGCGAGCAGGCGATGATGAGATAAAAGGTTTCTTACTTGGCCTGAAAGTGAAAGGCGAGAGAGCTCAAGAGGTTCTCACCTTGGTTGATTCGCTCTACGAACACGCATCACTTGTAGATATTCCAGACCGCGCCGTTGACATAGTTGGGACTGGAGGAGATGGCTTCAACACCATAAATATCTCAACTAGCGCTGCCATCCTGATTACTGCATCGGGAGGAAGAGTTGTAAAACATGGAAATCGTGCTGCCAGTTCAGCCAGCGGGGCTGCAGATTTTCTAGAGGCGCTAGGAATCAACATCAATCTTGATGGAAAACAGCTCGCTGAGTGCGTTCGCAAAATTGGCATTGGCTTTGCTTTTGCACCGAAGTTTCATCCGGCGATGCGCTTTGCCGCGGCTGCACGAAAATCACTAGGAACTCCAACCGTCTTTAACATTCTCGGCCCACTTGCCAACCCTGCGAAGCCCAAGGCGGTAGCGATAGGGGTTGCTCGTCTAGAGATGTTTGAGTTAGTGGCCAAAGTTCTCGCTGCTCGCGGTTGCGAGGGCTTCGTCTTTCGTGGCAATGAAGGCCTAGATGAGATTTCTATCGCGGGCCTAAGTTCCATTTATCAAGTTCGAGATGGCGGTTATCAACTATTCACTTTTGATCCCCGAAACCTCGGGATTGAGATAGAGCCTTTGAGCACCATCCGTGGCGGAGATGCGAAATTCAATGTTGAAATTACCAAATCAGTATTTTCTGGAAGAGTCGGTCCAGCGCGAGAGGCAATACTGCTAAATGCGGCGGTTGGTATCGCGGCATTTAAAGGCGATTTCAACCTTCCAATCGAGACCCAGATAGCAAACGGTTATGTACTTGCTAAAGCGGGTATAGATAGCGGTAGAGCGCTTGAGCTAATTCAGCGCTGGCGTGATCTGTCGAATGAATTAGCAAAGTCCTCTTTGTAACGAGCCTCTTCGGAGATCGTCTTTACCCTCTCAAGGGAAGATCTCGCATGTCCAGCGCCGAAGATCGAACGGCTCCACTCGCCATCAATTTCCAGCAGCGTTACCGACTCTCGCTCGGCATAGCGCAACAGCGTTTCAACTTCTTCATGGCTAGAAGCTGGCAGAATCGTCCCGTTATCAAGAACAACCTCGCCAACAGCCTTAAGCGCGTCTATCGCCTCACGCATTCGAGTTTGGTCATTTGAATCAATTTTTGTTACAAGGGATGCTGCGAGCCTTCCGAATCTAATAAGTATCAATTCGAGAATTTCAGTATTTCCTTGAGCGCTCAAATGGTTGGAAAGTATTAGTTCACGCACCTTGGTAAAACTACGGATTCGCTCACCTCTCGCCGAGCCTCGAATGTAGGCGCCCAGGCGATTTCTAATCTCAGCTGCTTCTTCAAATCTCTCCTTAAGTGCTAACTCGGACATTCGCTTATGGAGAGTTTCCAAGATTGAACGTGAGTCATGGAGCATTGAAAAGTGCAATTCTTGAGAGATTGATTTATAGGAATCAAAGGATTGTAATCCGATGCATGGCGCTCCACATTTCCCAAGATCCAAGAGGGCGCAAGCGCTAGCGCTCTTCATGCTGGTGAGGGTTATCCGCGGCTTACATTGTCTTATTGGGAAAGACTCATAGAGTGCTTCGATAGCGCGTTGGGCTTCATCACTTCCATTAAATGGACCGCTCCACGTAACTTCATCGTTCAAAGTTGTGGCGCCACGGACTTGGGTCAGCCTCGGATAAGGCTCATCGGTCATCCGTATCCAGATTGCTTTTTCCTGGAATCTGGAGCGACGATTGAATCGGGGTCTATTCGACGCAATTAACCGCAGCTCGCGAATCTCAGCCTCGATTACGGTGGGAGTTTCAATCACTTCAACGCGATCGGCTAGGGCGATCATGTCGTGAATCCTTTTTCTAGTTTCGGCTGAGGTGAAGTAAGTCTTTACTCGCGAACGCAAGTTTCGAGTAGTCCCGATATAAAGAGGATCGCCCGAAAGATCGCGGAAAATATAAACGCCTGGGGAATTTGGTAATCCATCGGCAAAGTGTCGCTTTCGCCGCTGGGCATCCGTCACCCGATTTGTAAAACCTTTCAAATCTTCAAGAGTGCTAACGCCAAAAGAACCGAGTCGCTCAATCACTCCATGTAGAACATCAACCGTGGCGCGGGCATCAGCGAGGGCGCGATGCTCGGGGTTGGTAGTTGCGCCAAAGAAAGCGGCTAACGTTCCAAGTTTGAAATCGCGAACTTCATCACGCGTTACGACATATCTAGTTATTCGGGCGGTATCAATAACTTGGTATTTTGGCCAGGGAACTTCTAATCGTTCTGCGGATGCTCGCAAAAAACCGATATCGAATGGGGCGTTATGCGCCACTAGAACGGTTTCATCAGGGGAGCCCAGAAATTCAAGTAGCGAGAAGAGGGCTTCACCCATTGGTGGGGCGGAGATCACCATCGCATCAGTGATTCCGGTTAGAACGGTGATGAAGGCAGGGATGGGTCCGCCGGGGTTAACTAGAGTCTGAAATTCGCCAATAACTTCTCCGCCACGAACCTTGACCGCGCCAATTTCGGTGATGGCACAATCGCTAGGCGATCCACCCGTGGTCTCAAGATCCACGACAACAAAAGTTGTGTCGATCAGAGCCTTACCCAGCTCGTCAAATGAGGGCTGCCAATTAAGTTCAAAATTTCCATGCCCGACCACATGCAGAATCTAGATTGACCCTCCGACAATTCCGATAACCTCGCCGGATGACGACCGCCGGCGCCCCAGCAGGTTGGCTCGCTGACTACTCCGTAGATTCGAGCGGCGATGTCGGAGCCCTACTACTTCACGGTTTCACCGGTTCGCCAG
>VERH01000067.1 GCA_018882735.1 Candidatus Nanopelagicaceae bacterium | reverse complement strand
ATCTACTACTCGGCGCTGGACTTGCCACAAAAGCGCTTCGTGAAGTCTCATCGGATTTCAAAGTTGGAATTACCCTTAATTTCACACCCGCAATCACTCTCGGCGATACAACTGAAGATTCATTGGCCGTAGAGCTTGCCGATGGCTTCGATAATCGCTGGTTCGGTGATCCCGTCTTTAAAGGTTCTTATCCAAAAGACATAGTTGAAGCCTTTGGTAAAGAGGTTCCGATTCATCCCGGCGATATGGAAGTCATATCAACTCCGCTTGATTTCCTTGGCCTTAACTACTACTTCCGCCAGACCGTTGCTTATGACCCATCTGTAAAACCACTCCCATATAAACAAATCACTGCGCCGGGCGTTGAGCGAACCGGTATGG
Organism: Candidatus Nanopelagicaceae bacterium; assembly: GCA_018882735.1. GTDB lineage: Bacteria > Actinomycetota > Actinomycetes > Nanopelagicales > Nanopelagicaceae > MAG-120802. The sequence goes on along the minus strand of VERH01000067.1, from coordinate 2,185 downwards.
GATGGGAAGTTCACGCAGGAACTTTTACTGAGTTACTAGAAAGAATTCATAAGGATTATGCACCTAAAGAGATCTTTATAACTGAGAATGGTTCGGCATGGGACGATGTTGTTGTTGATGGAAAGGTCGATGATCAACATAGTGTTAGCTATCTAGAGCGCCACCTTGATGCGATGTTCAAAGCAAAAGATTCGGGCGTTCCGATAAGTGGCTACTTTGCCTGGAGTTTGATTGATAATTTTGAGTGGGCTTATGGTTATGCAAAACGCTTCGGACTTATCTATGTCGACTACGCGACCCAAAAGCGAATTCCAAAATCAAGCGCTTATTACTACCGAGATCGGATTAAAGGTTAGCTCTCCCAAAGTCATCCTCTAGCCGTTCAATATCATCTTCGCCAAAATAACTTCCGGTTTGTACCTCTACGAAAATAACATCAGTAATTCCAACATTGGCAATTCGATGGGCAACACCGATTCCAAAATCAACTGATTCGCCCGCACTCACCCGTTTTACCGATCCATCGATAGTCACTTCGGCATCTCCAGCGACAATAAACCAATGCTCAGCACGGTACTTATGGCGTTGATATGAGAGGCGTTTTCCAGGAAGGACCCAGATGCATTTGACCTTGTGTGTGGGGCTTTCCTGTAGAACTTCGTATCGCCCCCAAGGTCGTTCGGATTTCTCGAGCACCTTCGTATTCTAGTTATCCCCGTTAATGAATAGGCTTCCCCTATGAGAAACCCAAACCCATCAGATAAATTCACATTTGGCCTATGGACCGTAGGCTGGCAAGCCCGCGATCCTTTTGGTGATGCAACCCGCGCAGCGCTTGATCCCGTTCGCACCGTTAGTGAGCTCGCCGATCGTGGCGCGTACGGCGTTACTTTCCATGATGATGATCTGATTCCTTTTGGCTCAAGTACTAGCGAGCGCGCGGCACATATCGCTCGTTTCAAGAAGGCGCTGGAGTCAACTGGAATGAAGGTGCCGATGGCTACTACAAATCTTTTCAGCCATCCAGTATTTAAAGATGGCGCTTTTACATCCAATAATCGCGATATTCGCCGTTATGCAATCCGTAAAGTTATGACCAATATCGAGCTCGCAGTCGAACTCGGCGCTAAGACTTATGTCTGTTGGGGCGGCCGCGAAGGCGCGGAAACTGATATCGGAAAAGATCCAGTCGTAGCTCTAGAGAGAATGCGTGAAGCATTTAATGTTCTAGGTCAGTACGTGATTGATAAGGGTTACGACATTAAGTTTGCTTTGGAACCAAAACCAAATGAGCCACGTGGCGATATCTTCTTACCCACAATTGGACATGCGCTTGCCTTTATCAACTCACTAGAACACCCAGAATTAGTAGGCCTAAATCCAGAAGTTGGGCATGAACAGATGGCTGGGTTGAACTTTGTCCATGGAATCGGCCAAGCTCTCTATCACAAGAAACTTTTCCATATTGATCTAAATGGACAACATGGTCCTAAGTACGACCAAGACCTTGTCTTTGGACATGGTGATTTGAAATCTGCATTCTTCCTCGTCGATTTACTCGATCGATACAAGTACGACGGACCAAGACACTTTGACTATAAGCCGATGCGCACCGAAAGCGATGAGGGAGTTTGGGCCTCAGCATCTGCGAATATGCGCACCTATTTAATTCTGCAAGAACGCGCTACCGCATTCCGTAACGATCCACGCACTAAGGCCGCTCTTGAGAAGTCCGGTGTAACTGAGCTCCTTCAGCCAACTGTTTCGGCCGGTGAGAGTTGGCGGGATATTCAAGGCGAAGACTTTGATGTCGAGACCGCAGGTAAGCGCGGTTATCACTACGAAGAACTCGACCAACTCGCCCTCGAGTACTTGATTGGTGCGTTCTAGACCAAGATGCCTCTTGTTGCCGGCGTTGATTCATCGACCCAATCTGTAAAGGTCGTTGTAAGAGATGCTGATTCTGGTGAATTAGTCGCCCAATCTGCTGCGCCACATCCAGATGGAACTGAAGTTGATCCGCTTGCTTGGGAAGTCGCACTTGATAATGCGCTAACTCAACTCTCTACTAAGAAGATTGATGCAATCTCAATCGCTGGCCAACAACACGGAATGGTTGCCCTTGATGCAGATGGAAACGTCATCCGCAACGCCCTCCTTTGGAACGACACACGTTCATCACAAG
>VERH01000008.1 GCA_018882735.1 Candidatus Nanopelagicaceae bacterium | reverse complement strand
CTCCTAGGGACCGCTGTATTCACAACAATCACTCGTGGCTGATCTTTAACAATCTCAAATAGCTCGGTCACATCACTTTCAATAAGCCGATTGTTATTACCAAGATTTAAAACAACTGGTGAGTCGGCGACGAATTTCTGGTCAGTTCTAACAACTTCAATCAGCTCACCTATCTGCCTTCCTACCCGGGCATTGATTAACTCAATCCGTTCATAAGAAGCGAGCACATTGCGAATTCCTAGAATTACCGAATCTCCGGTTACCCAGAGACCTGGGGTAGCAGCCTCAGTGATTACATCAGCTTCAGTATTGGCCGAGTTGGCCGCATCTTGTGCTGCTAACTCTTGGGCAACAATTTCATCAGCGCGCTCAATTGCGTTGATGGAGACCAAAGTTGTAGCAAATAGCGTTACTACTACTGCAAGCAAGGCCGATAACTTCTGGCGGATTCGCACCGATGGCGTTCGATATTTCATTCCCCGGAACCAGAGCTCAAAGTAGCCACGCCGAATTGGTGTTTCAATGTAGCGATAAGAGATATCTGCGAGCGCAAAGACAATTAATACTCGAAGGGAATAGAGGGCCCAATCATCGCCAACTAGGTCAATTGAGGGCCTAGTTAATTGAAAGACAATCCAGTGCCAGAGGTAGATTCCATAGGAACGCTCGCCAATCCACAGCGCTGGACGAGTGCTGAGTATGGGAGCAAAGCGTGATGCTGGATGGATAACCGAGATTAAGGTTGCGCAACCAAATAGCGCTGTTAATGGAAATGCGATTCGATAAAGCGTTGGATCACTCTCATTGATAAAGAGAAATGCGCTTAGCAATCCAAGAAAACCAAAGACTCCTATCAAGTCGATAAAGTCTTGTGCGCGCTTTGAAATTTCTTTAGTTAAGTTTTGAGGCTTCCAACTCACTGCTAAAGCTGCCCCAAGAAATAACCCAATTGAATGGGTATCAGTTCCAAAGTAGACGTGACTTACCGCAGATTCCTTGATGTCAATCTGCACCGAATAAAGAAATAGCGCGATACCGGAAGCGAGCGCAATTGCCAGCGCTACAAAGGAGATGTTCTTCTTTCCAAAGTAGCGAAGGACGAATAAGAGAACTAAGGGCCAAACAAGATAGAACTGCGCTTCAACAGCGAGTGACCAGGTGTGCTGAAGTAATGGAGGGCGGCCAATAGCCTCGAAGTAATCTTGCTCTCTATTTACTAAGGCCCAATTCATAGTTCCGGTGAATACAAAGGGAAGATCGCTTAGAAAACGTCGAACTGTTTCGGGGGCGTAGACGCCGATATATAGAGTTGTGAGAATTACCATCGCGATTAGAGCTGGGACGAGACGACGGATTCGGCTCAAGTAGAAGGCGCGCAGATCAAGGCCACCAGACTTCTCAATTGAATCGAGAATCAAGCCCGTGATTACATAGCCAGAAATTACAAAGAAGAGGTCGACTCCGAGGAAGCCGCCTGGAATCCAATCAATTCCTAGGTGATAAAGCAGGACAGCGATTACTGCGACTGCGCGTAATCCGTCGACTGAATGAATGTAGCGATTACTGCTGGTGGACATCACCGACGACGCTTAGATTGAGCTTTCTTGCTCTTTTTCTGTGTGGCGGACTTTTGAGATGGTTTCTTCTCTGTTGATTTGGTGGCATCGCCTTCTTGAGCGGCGGCGATTCGGGCAGCAACCTTGCTATCGCCGGTGGGGGTTCCATCTGGGCGAATCGCATCATTTACTTGGCGCTGTAGATCACTTAAGCGATTAAATGCGCTATCAAGGCGTTGGCGGGATTGGTTAATCGCGTTCTCAGCAGCATCAAGAGATTGCGATTGAATCCGATACAGGCGCTCCGCCTCAGAAATTACTTGAGAGAGCCAAGTTCGATATTCAGTTACCTCAGTTGTTGCAGTTTGAACTAGTCGCTCAGCTTCCCGCTTTGCATTACTTGTGACGGTATTTGCCTCACGCTTACGGGCAGCAAGTAAATCCTCACCCTCGCGCTCTGCGGTTGCAACTATGTCTGAGGCATCAGCTTCAGCAGCCTCTATATATTTACGGCCACGACTCTCAGCTGTGGCGAGAGTCGACTTCGCTTTTGCTTCTGCGCTCTCAAGCGCAGCGGCAGCGTTCTTCTTGCTCTCATTTAAAACGCGCTCCGCGTTTGAGTTTGCCTTTGCTTCGCGTTGTTGTGCAGTACGAATGATTGACATTGCAGTTTCAGTAGCGAGAATCTCAAACTCTTCTTTAGAGAGCGAAGTGATATCGCGGCGTGAGCGCAATTCAGCGAGCTGTGACTCCAATTCGCGGATACGTTCAACCGAAGTAGAACCTGTGGTGAGTGGCTTAGCGCTTGACTCTTCTTCGCCCTTGAAACCAACCCAGGATAAGAAGTTCTTATCTGCCATCACATACTCCTAAATCTGCTTAACGCTCATTTTTCGGGGAGGTGCATCTTCCCATGAGAAATGCGGATAGAGAAAGGGGCGATTTAGGCGCGATGGATTAAGGCTTGCCAATCACGGGTATAGCCCGCGGAGGCGATGGGCCTGGGCGACCCGTTCAACGCTAATCATGTTCGCTGCTTCCCTCCAGGTCACCCCTCGAGATGAAGCGACTTCTGCGACCTCTTTGGTTGCGCGCATCATGATTTCATTTAGATTTTCGATAACTTCTGCTGCGCTCCAAAAATACTTCTGTTTATCTTGCACCCATTCGAAGTAAGAGACGATCACGCCGCCGGAGTTTGCCAAGATATCTGGGACAACCAGAATTCCTTTATCGTTCATAATCGCATCACCTTGTGGAGTAGTTGGTGCATTTGCACCCTCCACCACAATCTTGGCTTGAATTCCTGGAGCGCTTGCTTCGGTAATCGAATCAGCTAGCGCCGCCGGAACAAGGACATCAACGGCAAGATGCAATAACTCGGTATTAGTTAGTGGGGAAGTACCGGGTGTGCCGACAACGCTTCCGGTCTTATCAAGATGCGCTTTGACTTCCGCTACATTCTTATATCCAGTCACCCCGCCATTTACATCACTTACCGCAACAACTTTTAACCCTTGCTTCTCAAGAGCAACGGCGGCCCAATAACCAACTTTTCCAAAACCTTGGATTGCGACGGTTGCTTTCGTTGGATCTATTCCGCGAAGTTTGAGCGCTTCACGCACAGAGATTGCAACTCCATCACCAGTCGCTGAAGTTCTTCCTAGAGAACCACCAAGCACAATAGGCTTTCCGGTGACAACGCCAGGAACGGAGTAACCAGCATTAACGGAATATGTATCCATTATCCAAGCCATATTCCGTTCATCAGTGCCAACATCTGGCGCTGGAATATCTCGTTCCGGTCCGATAATCGGCAAAATTTCTGAGGTGTAGCGTCGAGTTAATCGTTCATTCTCGGCTAATGAAAGTGTTTTTGGATCAACAGCTACGCCGCCTTTAGCGCCACCGTAAGGAAGATTTGTGAGCGCACATTTCCAGGTCATCAACATCGCCAGTGCGATAGTTTCATCTAGATCAATATCTTGATGGAAGCGAATTCCGCCCTTCGCGGGGCCACGAGTTGTTGAATATTGGACGCGATATCCCTTATACATCTCAACGTGACCGTTATCTCGCCTTAGCGGGACAGCAACTTCCATCAATCTCCGTGGAGTTGAGAGCGTGTTCCAATCATTCTCGGAAAGTCCGAGTTGTTCGACAGCTCTACGTAATTGCGAGAGCGCAGTTTTTAGGGGTGACTCATTAGATGACGCCATTGTCATGTGATTAATCTACGCCGGAAATCCCTATGTCACCCTCCTTCTTTTCTGAGAAGTTCGGGTCTAAAGTTGTGATGTCCGATATATCGCAACGTTGCGGAGGCGCCATGGTCGATGACCCAAATTGGAAGTTTGATACCCAACAGATTCATGCCGGGCAAGAACCAGACCCAACTACTGGATCTCGGGCACTTCCGATCTACCAGACCACGGCATACCAATTTAGGGATACCGAACATGCTGCCAATCTCTTTGGGATTGCTGAATCGGGAAATGTCTACACCCGAATAAATAATCCGACTCAAGATGCAGTCGAGAAGCGTCTTTCGACCCTTGAAGGCGGTAAAGCTTCATTGCTGGTAGCAAGCGGAATGGCCGCAACAACCCTTGCGATTATGAATGTCGCAGAAGCGGGCGATCACATCGTCTCAAGCCCTTATGTTTACGGCGGTACTTACAATCTTTTCAAATACACCTTGCCAAAGTTTGGAATAAAGGTGACTTTCGTTGAGGATGCGCAAGATTTAGATTCATGGAAACGCGCCATCGAGCCAAATACCAAAGCGTTCTTTGGTGAAGGAATCTCAAATCCACTTGGCGTGGTACTTGATATTGAAGGAATTGCAAAGGTTGCGCATGGCTATGGCGTTCCCTGGATTGTTGATAACACGATTGCAACGCCTTATGTAACAAGGCCGATTGATTACGGCGCCGATGTTGTGACGCATTCTGCAACAAAATTCTTATCTGGCCATGGAAATGCGATGGTCGGAGCGATTGTTGATGCCGGAAGTTTTGATTACTCAAAGTATCCAGATCGATTCCCTGGACTGAATACCCCAGATCCAAGTTACAACAACATCATTTACGCCAAAAATCTCGGCGTTGGATCTAATTTCGGAAATGTCGCTTATATTTTCAAGTGCCGCCTCCAACTTCTTCGCGATATGGGTCCATCAGTATCGCCATTTAATGCCTGGCTACTTGCCCAAGGTCTTGAATCGCTGAGTATGCGGATGAAGCAACACCTCACAAATGCCCAAGGTATTGCGGAATGGTTAGCCAAACACCCCCAAGTTGTTGGAGTTAGCTATGGCGGTCTACCAACTTCCCAATGGCATGCAAACGCTAAGAAGTATGCGACAAAGGGCGCCGGCGCAGTTATGGCTTTTGAAATCAAAGGTGGTTTAGCTGCGGGCAAAGCCTTCGTGGAAGGTTTAAAGATGTTTAGCCATGTGGCAAATATCGGCGATGTTCGCTCGCTAGTAATCCATCCAGCTTCGACAACTCATTCACAACTTGGTGAAGATGGATTGCGCGCGGCTGGAATTAACCCCGGAATGATCCGCTTGAGTATCGGCTTGGAAGATATTGAAGATATCAAGGCTGATATGGAGCGAGGTTTTGCTGCGGCTCGGTAGTTAGCTGGTGCGGGAGGTGGGACTTGAACCCACACGTCCGAAGACACAGGTTCCTAAGACCTGCGTGTCTGCCATTTCACCACTCCCGCAAGAGTGAGCGAGAAGAATACCGATAAAGCGCGGATACCTAAAACTCGCTTATAAATTCAGTACTAGGTCGCGGTAGCGCCGCGCCGTGAGAACGCATCGATTGATGCGGACAACAGGAGCACGCCGCCGGTAACCATAAATTTGATTCCAGCTGGATAGCCAAGCAGCGCCATACCGTTATCAATAACAGCAACAACTAGGCCGCCAAGGATGGCATCGCTGACTTTTCCTTTTCCACCAAAGAGCGATGTTCCACCGATAACGGCAGCGCCAACGGCGTAGAGAAGTGTGGAGCTACCACCAGTAGTTGGTGAGATTGAGTTAGCGCGTGAAACGAAGATCATTCCAGCAACCGCTGCAAAACCAGAGCAGATCATGAATGCTGAGATTCGCACCATCTTCACATTTATACCCGCACGACGAGCAGCCTCGGCATTTCCACCGACGGCATATAGATGCAGTCCAAATGAAGTGCGCGTTAACACAAAAGTTGCGCCAACTAACAGAACGAGAATCACAGGTACGACATAAGGGATTCCACGGAGGCTAACTAAATCCGGGTTGTTACTTCTTTCGACAGTTAGCGCCAAGGTCGCAAGGCCGCCAAGAGATACAAGAATTGCGGTTTTAATCAACCAGAACTTGAAGAGATTATCGATGAGACCAGCTTTTCGACGACGGGCAAATTTCCAAAGCCCCGATAAAACGTAGACACCAGCGGTGAGTGCGAAGAAGATCCAACTAGCGCTGACTGGGAGATTCTTATTTTGTACCGCAAGGATCGTCGGGTCTTCGATGCGAATCGTCCCACCTTCACTTACAAGAAGAAGCAGAAGTCCTTGGAAAGCGAGGAAGGTCGCGAGCGTTACAACGAATGAGGGAATTCGAAGTTGTGCAACCAAATATCCAATGAAAGCACCTAGAACAACTCCGGCCAAGATGCTCGCAGGGAGAGCCACATACCAGGCAAAGTCCATCTCAGTAATCATGATTACCAAGATCGCGCCACAAACTCCGGCTGCATAACCAGCAGATAGATCAATCTCGCCGAGAAGCAATACGAAGACCAAGCCCATCGCAATCACAGTTATTGCCGCTGCTTGCGTTAACAAGTTGGCGAAGTTGCCCGGAGTTAAGAAGACGCTGCTTTGGGAGCTAAAAGCAATACAGAGAACTAGTAAACCGAGAATTGCAGGGAGAGCTCCGACTTGGCCTGCTTTTACGCGGCTAGCCCAATCCCGAAGCGATTTCTCAATAGTGATCTGTTCGCTCATTTTGTAGCTCCAGAAACGGCTTCTGATTTACCGGTAGTAATTAGTTTTACAACATCACTTGGTGATACCGATTTCTTTTCAACCTGGGCGGCCATTGTGCCGAGGTACATCGCAGCGATGTTGTCAGCAACTTGGAAGACATCATTTAGGTTATGGCTGATTACGATAACGGCAAGTCCATTATCAGCTAATTGGCGTACTAATTTCAAAACTTGTTCGGTCTGGGCGACGCCAAGGGCCGCTGTTGGCTCGTCGAGAATTACTACTTTGCTATTCCAAAGTACAGCGCGCGCAATCGCAACGGTCTGGCGTTGGCCACCGCTTAGTGAGGCAACTTTCTGGCGGATAGATTTCACAGTTCTAACGCTCAAGCCATCTAGAGTTTTCTTAGCGAGTGATTCCATGTGAGATTCATTTAGCGTGACGCCGCTCTTCTCTTCGCGGCCTAAAAACATATTATGAACGATATCTAGATTGTCACAGAGTGCGAGATCTTGATAGACGATCTCAATTCCAAGTGCGGTCGCATCACGTGGACCAGCGATAGTTACTTCATTTCCTTCAAAGAGAAATTCTCCAGTTTCAGGTGTGTAGATACCCGCGATACATTTAATTAAGGTGCTCTTACCAGCGCCATTGTCGCCGACCAACGCAGTTACTTTTCCGGCATAGGCGTCGAAATTGACGTCCTTAAGAACATGTACCGGACCGAATGATTTATTAACTTGGCGGAGCGAGAGAATCGGAGTTGCCATAGAGCCTCCTAGTTATGGATTCAGCCCGAGCATTTCTACTCGGGCTGAATCGTTACTGCTTCTTTGCCTCTTTAAAGCTTAGAAATCCTTAGATTCCGTTAGCTGTGCAGAGGTCTTCGATGCCTTCGCAAACTGCTTCACGTGTCTGGAAGCCATCTGCAATTACATCCTTAACGTTTTCCTTGGTGATTGATACTGGAACAAGGAGAACTGATGGAACATCGGTTGTGCCGTTGTTCACTGAAGCTGTAGCTGTTGATGCAGACTCGCCCTTAAGAAGTGCGATTGCAAGAGCAGCAGCTGCTTCAGCCTCAGCCTTGATTGCCTTGTAAACAGTATTTGATAGATCACCAGTCAAGATTGCGCGGAGACCATCAACGGTTGCATCCTGTCCGGAGACGCAGACCTTTCCGTTGAGACCGTTCTTCTTTAGCACTGCAACAGCTGCGAGGCCAAGGCCTTCGTTAGCTGAGACGACGGCGTCAAGCTTGCCGCCAGCCTTTGCAAGTTGCTGTTCGAAGATTGTTCCACCCTTGACGTTATCCCAATCTGGAACAGCCTGGTCGTCAACGAGTGTGTAATTTCCAGCGTCGATCAATGGACGTAGAACTGAGTCATAACCAGCCTTGAACAAGGTTGCGTTGTTATCAGTTGGTGAACCATTTAGATAGACGATACGTGCCTTGGTCTTACCTGCGTTGTCGAGGCAAGCCTTGATTCCTTCTCCTTGTAGACGTCCAACAGCTTCGTTATCGAAGGAGACGTAGTAGGAAGCAGAACCATTCAAGGTTAGGCGGTCATAGTCGATTGTTGGAACGCCTTGTGCAGCTGCCTTATCTTGAACAGCCTTTGCTGACTCTGAGTCAAGGTTTACAAGAATGAGAACCTTGGCACCAGCAGAGAGCATTTGATCAGCGATTGTCTGGAATGCTTCCTTGTCGCCATTTGCATTCTGGATATCTGCCTTAACTCCAGCAGCATCGAATGCAGCTTGTAGGAAGCCGCGGTCTGCGGTCTCCCAGCGAGCTGATGAAGCAGCGTCAGGAAGAATTACACCGACGAATCCATCGCCTGATGCATCATCTGACGAACCACAACCGGTAAGAATTAAGGCGAATGCTGCGATGATCGCAGAAAGCACCAAACGCGGTTTCTTCATTAGATAGTTACCCTTTCGAAAGTACCTACAGAAAATGAGGGCTTATGCCCTCAACTCTTACATTGAGTTGTCGGGAAAATACCCTTCAGGCAGCGTTATGGAAAGCCTAGGTTTCGTTATATGGAGCGTAGTTAGGTAACGTTTCGGTAAATCCCTGAGGCTTGGATGATGCGTGAATCAGTACCCTTAGCAGGGTGTCTTCATCAATGAACCCCAATCTGGGCCACCAATCTGCAAGCCCTACGGCCGCGCTTGCCGAAGCGGTCCTTGAGGTTATTTCGGGGGCGCTAGCTAGCGGGGCCTTTGTGGGGGATGTCGCGAGGTCACTCACTTCAGATCGAGTCCCATTGGAGCGACCGAAAAATCGCGAACATGGTGATTACGCAACTTCAATCGCACTAACGCTCGCTAAGAGTGAAGGAAAAGCTCCGCGCGATATTGCACTAGTAATAAAGAGTGGGTTAGAAAAAGTTAGCGGTGTAGCAAGCGTTGAGATAGCTGGTCCAGGATTTATAAATATTACTTTAGATAAGTCGAGCCAAGGTGCAATCGTAAATCGCATCTTGAGCGAGCGCGAAAATTTTGGAAAAGTAAAACTTCTTTCTGGTGTGAAAATTAATTTGGAGTTCATTAGTGCAAATCCAACCGGCCCGCTTCATCTTGGACATACACGTTGGGCCGCTGTCGGGGATGCGCTCGCGAGCGTTTTAGCAGCAGCCGGCGCGCAAGTCGTTAGAGAGTTTTATGTAAATGATCGAGGTAACCAGATGGATCTCTTTGGGGCCTCCATTAGAGCGGCAGCGCTAGAGATTCCAAGGCCAGAAGATGGCTACCAAGGTGACTACATAAATGATCTGGCTAAGTTGATTCTCACCCAACACCCAGATTACAAATCACTACCTGAAGCCGAGGGAATAGTTGCTTTTCGAGAGGCGGGGTACGCCCTGCAATTACAGGAACAGAAAGATGTACTAGATAACTTCGGAACTCATTTTGATGTCTGGTTCTCAGAGCGCTCACTTCATTCTGGCGATTCACTCTCTAAGTCCCTTGCGAAGTTGAAATCTCAAGGCCATGTCTTTGAATTAGATGGCGCGACTTGGCTAAGGACGACTGATTTTGGCGATGATAAAGATCGAGTTCTCATCAAATCAGGTGGTGAATTAACTTACTTTGCCTCCGATACTGCTTACTACATCGACAAGAGAGAGCGTGGTTTTGATATCTGCATCTACATGCTGGGCGCCGATCATCATGGCTACGTCGGAAGGCTAAAGGCGACTGCAGCATGCGCTGGCGATGATCCGGAGTACAACGTCCATGTCTTGATCGGCCAACTCGTAAAGATTATGGAGGGTGGTCAAGAGCTGAAGCTCTCCAAGCGCGCGGGCACCATCATCACTCTTGAGGAACTAGTAGCAAAAGTTGGCGTAGATGCAGCTCGCTACACCTTGATTCGCTATCCGGTTGATACGCCGATGATTCTTGATGTTGATTTATTAAAACGTCGCACCAACGATAACCCGGTCTACTACGTGCAATATGCGCATGCTCGAATTGCAGCGCTACTTCGCAATGCTTCCGAACTTGGCGTGAAGGTTGGGATTGAACATTATGACCCGGAACTTTTGACTCATGAACGGGAACGAGAACTTCTTGGCGGCCTAGCTCAATTCCCCGAAGTAATTAGTAGCGCCGCTGAACTTCGCCAACCACATCGCGTCGCTCGTTATATCGAGGAGTTAGCAACTCTCTATCACGGCTTCTATAACGATTGTCGAGTACTTCCGATGGGAGAAGAGAAGGCGAGTGCAATCCATGCGACGCGCGCAACGCTCTGTGAAGCGGTGCGACAGACTATTTTCAATGGCTTAACACTTCTAGGCGTTAGCGCGCCGGAGCGGATGTGATTATGAGATCCATCTGGCCAATTAGCGCAACGCGCGTATCCGGTGAATTGCAGATCGGTGGTTGCCAAGCCACCTCGATTGCAGCGCGTTATGGAACGCCAATTTTTGTTCTAGATGAGAACGATTTAAAGAGCCGGATTGAAAAATGGAGCGGAAGTTTCAAAACGATCTTCGGTGAAAACGCTGGCGATGTCTTTTATGCTGCTAAAGCTTTCATCTCAGTCGAAGTAGCGAAGATGATTAATCAGGGTGGAATTAGCCTTGATGTCTGTACTGGGGGAGAACTGGCGGTTGCTCGGGCTGCGAAATTCCCAGGTGAGCGGATCGAAATGCATGGAAATAACAAGTCTGAAGCGGAGATTGCCGCGGCGATTGATTATCGAGTGGGAACAATTGTGGTGGACTCACTTCAAGAGATTGATCGAGTAGCGCGGATTGCCCACGAGAAGAATCGAATCCAATCCGTAACGCTCCGATTAAATCCAGGCGTTGAAGCCCATACCCATGAATACATAGCTACCGCTCATGAAGATGTGAAATTTGGTTTCTCAATTGCAACTGGTGCGGCTTGGGACGCGCTCTTGGCTGCGACAAAACATGAGAGCTTGAAAGTAACAGGTGTGCATTGCCATATCGGTTCACAGATCTTTTCATCAGAAGCATTTTCGGCAAGCGCTATCCGACTCCTCAATTTTATGGCTCGCTACAAGAATGAATTTGGCAGCGAACTTGAAAATCTAAATATTGGCGGTGGCGTGGGAATTGCCTACACGAAAAAAGATAATCCGATGTCTGCTGATGATTTTCTTAAGACAGTTAAAGAAGTTATTTCCAGCGAATCCGCAAAATTAGGATTGAAAGTTCCCCGAGTTTCAATTGAACCAGGGCGAGCCCTGATTGGTCCATCAATGGTTACTCTCTATCGGGTAGGAACAACTAAAGAAGTACAACTCGAAGACGGCGGGAAGCGTCTTTATGTTTCGGTCGATGGCGGAATGAGCGACAACATTCGAACTGCGCTTTATGGCGCTGAGTACTCCGCAGAAATCGCCAACCGTGAGTCGAGCGCGAATTTGCGAGATTGTCGATTAGTCGGAAAGCATTGCGAGACTGGCGATATTGTCATTAACAGTATTGATTTACCGAGCGACATCGCTCCTGGTGATCTAATCGCGGTACCGGCAACTGGCGCTTATGGTCGAAGCATGGCGAGCAATTACAACCATGTCCCGCGTCCAGGAGTGATTTCAGTTCTCGATGGCACGGCGCGCACCATAGTTAGAAGTGAAACCGAGTCCGACCTCCTAGCCTTAGACGTGGTGGAGAGCGCGGTTCGCCTCGATGATAAATCGAGCGGGAAATAAGGGGATAGGACAAGGACCTTGAGCGAAGTGAAGCGAGAACTCGGTATCGGAATGCTCGGTTGTGGCGTGGTTGGCTCTCAAGTCGCCCGGTTACTAACTGAGGATTCTGGCGATTTTGCTGCTCGTTCTGGCGCGAAATTAAGTTTAAAGAAGATCGCAGTCCGTGATCTTGCCGCTAAGCGCGAACATGTAAAGAGCGATTTGTTAACTAAGGATTCTGACTCTGTTGTTAATGATTCTTCCATCGATATCGTAATTGAAGTAATGGGCGGTATCGAACCTGCTCGGACTTTGATTCTCAAGGCAATCGCAAATGGAAAATCGATTATTACCGCGAATAAAGCGCTGCTTGCAAAACATGGCGCAGAGCTTTTTGAAGCTGCAGATAAGAAGGGCGTTGATCTTTATTACGAAGCGGCCGTTGGTGGCGCAATCCCAATTTTAAGACCGCTGCGCGAATCGATTGTTGGTGACCATGTGCACCGGATTATGGGAATCGTAAATGGCACTACAAATTACATTCTCACCAAGATGGATGAAGAAGGCAGCGACTTTGGTGCGGCGCTTAAGGAAGCGCAACAACTTGGCTTTGCCGAAGCTGATCCAACTGCTGATGTTGAAGGACATGACGCTGCTGCGAAGGCCGCAATCTTGGCAGGATTGGCATTTCACACCCGAGTCACGAGCGATCAAGTTTCCGCAGAAGGAATCACCAAGATTTCATCGCGCGATGTCGCAGTCGCTCATGACATAAACCATGTAATAAAACTTCTTGCAATTGCGGAGTTGACTGAAAAGGGCGAGGTGAGCGTTCGCGTGCAGCCAACTTTGCTTCCCCGCCAACACCCACTAGCTGCGGTTCGAAATGCCTTTAATGCGATCTTCGTCGAAGCAGAATCGGCTGGCGAGTTAATGTTCTATGGAAGAGGCGCCGGAGGCGCACCAACCGCGAGCGCAATCCTTGGAGACCTAATCGCAATCGCGCGCAATATGACGAGCGGTGGCGCCGGACATGGCGAGAGTGATTATGCGGAGCTGAAATTCGCCGACCCGGGAAGTGTAAATACCCGCTATTTAATCCGCCTAGATGTTAATGATCGCCCCGGCGTGCTCGCCTCGGTGGCCCAGATCTTTGCAACAAATAAGGTATCGATTGAGACCGTTCGCCAATCCGGTCGCGGCAATAGCGCGGAGTTAATTGTTATGACTCACTCAGCTGATGAAGGCTCACTTGGCAAGACCGTTAAAGAGCTTGCTAAGAGTGAGGTCGTTAAGAGCGTTGAGAGCGTTCTTCGGGTTGAAGGATTGCGTTAATGAATCTCTTTAAAAAGCGGGGCGCGCACCAGTGGCGCGGAGTAATTGAGGAGTATCGATCGCGCCTACCGGTTTCGCGCAAAACTCCAGTCGTGACATTAAATGAAGGTGGAACTCCACTTATTTATGCCTGTGTGCTTTCGGAGATGTTGGATAACCAAATCTGGCTCAAATTTGAAGGCGCTAATCCAACTGGATCATTTAAAGATCGCGGTATGACAATGGCAATCTCAAAAGCGGCCGAAGAAGGTGCGCGCGCAGTCATATGTGCATCGACCGGAAATACCAGCGCCAGCGCTGCTGCATATGCCACAAAGGCTGGAATGACTCCAGTCGTTCTAGTTCCGCAAGGAAAGATTGCCATGGGCAAATTAGCGCAGGCAATCGCCCACGGCTCAAAGCTTCTACAAGTCGATGGAAACTTCGATGATTGTTTAACTCTGGCTCGCGAACTCTCTGAGAAATATCCAGTCTCACTTGTTAATTCGGTAAATCCTTTTCGAATTGAAGGACAGAAAACTGCCTCCTTTGAAGTTATCGATGCGCTGGGATTTGCTCCGGATATTCATGCGCTCCCAGTTGGGAATGCTGGAAATATCACTGCGTATTGGAAGGGTTACATCGAATACGAAAAAGATGGAATGGCTAAAAGCAAACCTGCAATGTGGGGCTTTCAAGCCGAAGGCGCAGCTCCGATTGTTAGAGGTGAGCCGGTTAAGAATCCAGAAACAATCGCGACCGCTATCCGGATTGGAAATCCTGCCTCTTGGCAACAAGCCCTCGATGCCCGGGATCAATCAGGCGGCTTGATAGATATGGTCTCTGATGAAGAGATTTTGAGCGCGTATCGCTTAGTTGCTGCGAAAGAAGGCGTCTTTGTTGAACCTTCCAGCGCTGCGGGAATTGCCGGGTTAATTAAATATAAGGGCGCGAATAAGTTGCCAAAGAATAAGCGGATTGTCATAACCGTCACCGGAAATGGCCTTAAAGATGTCCAATGGGTTTTAGATGGAGCGCCATCACCGACTGTAATTCCGGTCGATGTTAAACGCGCCGCTGAAGTGATTGGATTGGCCTAGTTATGGCGCGCGGATTTAAAGATCGACTCACATATAAAGCAACGCCGATGCAAGTAAGCGTTCCGGCATCTTCTGCAAATCTTGGACCTGGTTTTGATGCATTTGGTCTCGCACTTGATATCCGCGATATCTATGTGGCACAGATTCTTGATGAAGAAGCATTTGATGTTGATGTAACCGGCGAAGGCGCCGAAGAAGTCAAGCGTGATGGCAAACACCTGGTCATCAAAGCGATGATGCGCGGCTTTGAGTTTATGGGCGGTAAGCCTCGTGGAATCGCGCTGCGCGCGTTAAATCAAATTCCACATGGAAGAGGTCTTGGATCTTCGGCAGCGGCAATTGTTGGCGGATTGACTTTGGCGCGAAATTTAGTTTTATCTGGCAACTCACTAATGAATGATGATGATTTGATCGCACTTGCGACTGATCTCGAAGGTCATCCCGATAATGTTGCGGCGGCCGCACTTGGTGGAGCAACTATTTCTTGGATGGAAGATCGCGTCGGAGTTCCGACCGGATGCGCAGTTCGATTCTCGGTCGACCAATCAATTCGCGCCCTGCTTCTTATTCCAAATACCCAGCTCTCCACCGGCAAAGCCCGAAAGATGTTGCCTGAGAGCGTTCCCCATAAAGATGCCACAATAAATGCTGGCCGCAGCGCGCTACTTGTTCATGCTTTAACAGCCCGCCCAGACCTCTTATTTGCAGCAACCGAAGATCATCTCCACCAGCAATATCGCCGCGAGGCGATGCCAAAGTCGGTAGATCTAGTGAAGAAACTACGGGGCGCAGGCGTTGCCGCAGCCATTTCCGGAGCTGGCCCTTCAGTCTTAGTTCTTCATAACAGCACCAGCGCTGAACATGATGACATCGTAAAGAGCGCCGGAGAAGCCTTCCGGGCCGTTGATGTTGAGCTCTCACCAGCGGGGGCCCAGGTTTCAAACGCTTAATTTTGCCGCCAAACCTCAATTTGTTGAGTTTGGGGGGCGGCTGATACATTTCTTCACGTTCGGCAGCATTCGAGCCGGGTCTTAGAAAATCTGATTCTTGTAGGGCGAATAAATCTATGTTGCTCTCAAGTCCCACAAGTAATAAATCACATCTCTAAGAAAACTAAAATCCAAGATCTCTAGCTAAACCTAGATAAAAAGAAAGAAATATAGATGGCAGAAACCAGCACACGTGCTCGGCGAGATTCTGGCGACCTATCTGCGTTGCTACTCCCAGAGCTAAAAAAGATCGCCGCCAATTTAGGTATCGAAGGCGCAAGCGATATGAAGAAACCAGATTTAATCCAAGCAATCTCCGACCTCCAGGCCGCAAACAGAGAAGCAGCCCGACTTGAGCGCGAAGCTCGTCGAGCCGCTCGGATGCAGCGCCGCAATCGCAATTCATCGGATAACTCTGACGATAACGGAGATGATGCGGACGAAGATTCAGATTCAAGCAATGATGAAGTAGCGCAATCTGATAACTCATCAGAGCGCAATTCAAATGAAGGAAATTCATCAGATAGCGGACGAGAGAGCCGCGGCTATGACCGTGATCGTGACTTCCGCCGTGACCGTCACCGTGATCGAGGAGATCGTGGCGATAGAGGTCGCGACCGTAATCGTGATCGTGGCGATAGAGCAGATAGAGGCGATAGAGGTAGAGAGCGCGAGATTGTTATCTCTGAGGATGATGTTCTACTTCCAGTCGGCGGCTTGCTCGATATCCTCGAAAATTACGCATTTATTCGGACTGGCGGATATCTTCCTGGTCCAAACGATGTCTATGTCTCACTCTCCCAAGTCCGTCGCTACGGATTACGTAAGGGCGATGTCGTAACTGGACAAGTTCGCCAACCTCGCGAAGGGGAGAGGCGAGAGAAATTCAATGCGCTAGTTCGCGTCGATACCGTAAATGGAATGGATCCAGAAACAGCGCGCGATCGCGTTGATTTCTCAAAGCTAGTTCCACTTTATCCGCAAGAACGTCTACGTCTTGAGACTGAACCAAATATCTTGACTACTCGTGTAATTGATCTGATTTCACCGATTGGTAAAGGCCAACGCGGACTTATCGTCTCCCCACCAAAAGCTGGAAAGACGATGGTGCTCCAATCCATCGCAAATGCGATCACTACTAACAATCCAGAATGTCACTTGATGGTAGTTCTTGTGGATGAGCGTCCAGAAGAAGTTACCGATATGCAACGCTCGGTCAAGGGTGAAGTCATTGCTTCAACTTTCGATCGCCCAGCTGATGATCACACTTCAGTTGCCGAACTTGCGATCGAGCGCGCCAAGCGACTTGTAGAGCTCGGACATGATGTCGTAGTACTTCTTGATTCGATTACTCGTCTCGGTCGTGCATATAACATCGCAGCTCCGGCATCAGGAAGAATTCTCTCCGGTGGTGTTGATTCGGCTGCTTTATATCCACCAAAGAAGTTCTTTGGCGCTGCTAGAAATATTGAAGATGGCGGCTCACTAACAATTCTTGCAACAGCCCTCGTTGAGACTGGTTCTAAGATGGATGAAGTTATCTTCGAAGAGTTCAAGGGAACTGGAAATATGGAGTTGAAGCTTGATCGTAAATTTGCCGATAAGCGCATCTTCCCAGCCGTTGATGTCGATGCATCCGGTACTCGTAAGGAAGAGATCCTTATGGGCCCAGAAGAACTAAATATTGTCTGGAAACTTCGTCGCGTCCTACATGCCCTTGATTCACAACAAGCCCTCGAGCTACTGCTTGAGAAGATGAAGGGCACGAAGTCCAATGTGGAGTTCTTGATGCAGGTCCAGAAGACCACCGTCGGCCCGGATCAAAGCGGGAATTAGCCCTTTCTCGAGCGCCCGGGTAACCTTCGCATCCGCTGGTTCACCGGCTCGCATCAAACCCGAGTTGGACCCAGCCAAAGTTAAGGAGAAGTAATGAAGAACGAGATTCACCCAAATTATGGGGCGACCACTGTTACCTGTGGTTGCGGCGAGACCTTCCAAACTCGCTCCACAATCGAGTCTGGCTCACTATTCGTTGAAGTCTGCTCGGTCTGCCATCCTTTTTATACTGGCAAGCAGCGCATCCTTGATACTGGTGGACGCGTAGCTAAATTCCAAGAGCGTATTCAGAAAGCAAAACCAACTAAGAAGTAGCTTTTCAAAACGAGACCGCATCTCCCGCAATTTGGGGCGCGGTCTCTTTTTATTTATCTAGGGTTTTAGTTAGAGATTAGTTAGCGAAGGGAGCAAGCGATGAAAGAGAAGAGCACCGAGCGTTTTGCTTCCATGCCAGAAATCTTGAAAGAGTATGAATCACTTGAGGCCCAGATGGCCGATCCATCAATTCACGCAGATCAAGGTAAAGCCCGCCAGCTTGGTAAACGTTATGCCCAACTCGGTCCCATCATTGCTGGTTATCGCCAATATAAAAGTTGCGATGATGATTTGAAAGCAGCCAAAGAGTTAGCTGATGTGGATCCAGAATTTGCCGCTGAGATTCCTGCGTTGGAATCTGCTTTGCTAGAAGCTGGAGAGAAATTAGAAGAGTTGTTGCTGCCACGTGATCCAAATGATGATCGCGATGTAATCCTTGAAATCAAAGCAGGTGCAGGTGGCGATGAATCTGCCTTATTTGCGGGCGACTTGCTACGTATGTATCTCCGTTACGCTGAAAAGCAGGGTTGGAAGACTGAGATTATCGATGCCACCGAGAGCGATTTGGGTGGGTATAAAGATGTATCTGTTGCCGTTAAAGCCCGCGGGAATAGCGAGCCTGGCACGGCTCCGTTCTCAAAATTGAAATTTGAAGGTGGCGTGCATCGAGTTCAACGCGTTCCCGAGACGGAGTCACAGGGGCGAATTCATACCTCCGCAGCCGGAGTGCTGGTACTGCCGGAAGCCGAAGAAATAGATGTACAGGTAAATATGAATGAGTTACGAATTGATGTCTATCGCTCTTCTGGCCCCGGCGGGCAGAGCGTTAATACAACTGATTCTGCAGTACGAATCACCCATATCCCAACAGGGATTGTGGTTTCTTGCCAGAACGAGAAGAGCCAACTTCAGAATAAAGAGTCAGCGCTTCGAATCTTGCGCGCGCGACTCTTAGCCGCCGCCCAAGAAGCAGCCGATGCCGAGGCAGCTGCAACTAGAAAGTCCCAGGTAAGAACCGTTGATCGTTCTGAGCGAATTCGCACCTATAACTTCCCGGAAAATCGACTCACTGATCATCGCGTTAATTTCAAAGCAAATAATTTAGATGCAGTCATTAATGGTGGATTAGATGAAGTGATTGGCGCCCTTCTCGATGCAGATAAAGCTGAGAAGCTGGCTGCAGCAGAGGCTTAAGCGATGCTTAAAGAGCTATTGCGAGTCGCAAGACGAGAGTTATCAGAATCTTCAATATCTGAAGTAGATGCGGAGTTATTAGCAGCATTTGTTTTAGGCGTTGGCAGGATGGAGCTACACGCAAAGGAATTTAATTTCTCACCTGAACAAGAAGCTGAGTTCACAAATCTAATCTCGGAGAGAAAATCTGGAATCCCGGTTCAATATCTAACGGGCGAGGCGCACTTTCGTTATCTTTCTTTTGATGTCGGCCCTGGGGTCCTAATCCCACGACCAGAAACTGAATTACTTGTAGACGCAGCTTTAGTTGAGATTGAACGGATTCAATCTTCAGCTACTTGGCGGACTGGAAATCGCACATCAGTAGTTGATTTAGGCGCAGGTAGCGGCGCAATTGCAATCTCAATTGCTGATGAAGCTCGTAAGCGAAACCTCGCTGTTCAAGTTGTTGCGGTGGAAAGCGAGAAGGGAGCCCTTGCTTGGCTGGAGCGAAATATCGCTAAGCACGATGTCGATGTCCGAGTGGTAAAAGATGATGTTGCCACAGCCCTTGAAGGCATTAAGTGCGACTTAGTTGTAACAAATCCACCTTACATTCCTGATGGTTCGGCGCTCCCAACAGAAGTGGTTAGCCACGAACCAGCCACCGCGCTCTTCGGTGGAATAGCTGGAATTGAAGTACCTTCCCAATTCATCGAAAGCGCGACGCGAATCCTTAAGCCAGGCGGCCTATTAATCCTCGAGCATCATGAATCTCAAGTGGAAACGCTTGCAGCGCTCCTTGCGCCGGACTACGTTGATATTGCCCACTTCAAGGATCTAGCTGACCGACCAAGATGGCTGACAGCGCGAAGAAATAATCTGGGAAGGAATGGTGAGTGATGGCCGAAACAATCTCGCTCCCAGAATTAATTTCCGCCGGATCTGATCTATCTGAAGAGGTAACAAAAGCAGTAGAAGCGCTTCGCGATGGTCGATTGATTATTGCTCCGATTGAACATGCTTACGTATTTGTTGCCGATGCTTTTAATCATGGTGCTGTGAAGAAGATGCATATCCTTCGCGGTGATGCACTTGGAGTCGCCGCGCAAGTCATAGTAGGAGATGTAAAAACCGCAACGGGAATCACAAATGAATTTGGCCCGACCACTCAATCAATCTGTGAGAAATTTTGGCCTGGATTATTAACTCTGAATATTGCACCAGCACAAGGCCTTGTGTGGGATCTAGGTGATGCAAGATCACTAGAGGAGATTGCGATTCGAGTTCCGGCTTCAGATTTCTTGCAGAGAGTTGCGCTCGCTGCAGGACCGCTTGCAATGTCCTCAGCAAATAGAGCAGGAATGCCACCAAAGCGACGCGGGCCGCTCTTTCCGGCGCTCGATGCAGATTACGCATATTTCTTCGATGCTGGTGAATTGGCTGAGGGCCCCACAAGTACCGTAATTTCTGTGAAATCAGATGGCATCACGCTAAAGCGAGCGGGAGCCATATCACTCGCCGAACTACGTTCGGTAACCCCGAATATCGCTGTTCCCGCCTAAGATTTCCGCCATGTCGCAATTCTTTGGCGCTGATTTTGACCAACTTAAATCTCAAGATCCCGAGATTGCCGCGATTCTCCTATCTGAATTAGATCGGCAACGCAAAAACTTACAATTAATTGCAAGTGAGAACTTCACATCGCCAGCCGTTCTAACGGCGCTTGGCTCAACCCTCTCTAATAAATATGCCGAGGGTTATCCTGGAAAGCGATATTACGGTGGCTGCGAAGAAGTTGATAAAGCAGAAATTATCGGTATCGAGCGTGCGAAAGAATTGTTTGGCGCAGAACATGCGAATTTACAACCCCACTCCGGCGCAAGTGCCAACGTTGCGGTTTATCAAGCATTTACAAGACCAGGGGACACGGTGCTTGCGATGTCACTTCCTCACGGTGGCCATTTAACCCATGGGTCAAAAGTAAATTTCTCGGGTAAGTGGTTTAACGTCGAGTCATATGGAGTTAGAAAAGAAGATGAGCTAATTGATTATGACGAATTGCGCGAGACTGCTAAGCGAGTCCGTCCAAAGATGATCTGTTCTGGCGCAACCGCTTATCCACGGTTAATTGATTTCAAAATCATTCGCGAGATTTGCGATGAGGTTGGAGCGATAATGTGGGTCGACGCCGCACACTTCATCGGATTGGTCGCCGGAAAGGCGATTCCATCTCCCGTTCCGTATGCCGATGTCGTTTCATTTACTACCCATAAAGTTCTACGCGGCCCGCGCGGCGGAATGATTCTTTCAAAGGCTGCGCATGCTGCTGCGATTGATAAAGCGGTATTCCCTGGAATGCAGGGCGGACCGATCATGAGCGCCGTTGCAGCTAAAGCAATTGCGCTTAAGGAATGTCTAGATACCTCTTACCAGCATTATGCCAAGCAAGTAATTGTGAACTGCCAAGCCTTGGCCAGCGCCCTTGAGAAAGAGGGTATGCGCGCAGTTTCGGGTGGAACTGATACCCATCTTGCACTTATTGATATCCGTAGCACTGGAATTAATGGAAAAGTTGCTGATGAGCGTTGCGGTAAATCTGGAATCACCTTAAATAAGAATGCGATTCCATATGATCCAGAAACTCCGGCGGTAACGAGCGGAATTCGCGTTGGAACTCCTGCGGTAACAACTCAAGGTATGAGCGTTACCGAGATGCCGATAATCGCCTCACTCATTGCGCGCGCTATTAAGGATGGAGCCGATGATGCAAAGGCAGCCGCTATCCGTAGTGAGGTCAACGCCTTGACGGCGAAGTTCCCTGTCTACCCACGGTAATGCGCGAGTACTCTTTAACGCTCTTCATAGCAGCAACTCTTACCTACATGCTCACTCCGATTGTTCGGAATTTTGCGCTGCGTTTTCGCGCCGTAGCTCAGGTTCGAGACCGTGACATCCACACCGAGACCACACCCCGGTGGGGCGGAGTTGCGATGTGGCTTGCGATGGCAGCAACGCTTGTAGCCGTACAGAACTTGGAATTGGTAGGAAAGGCATATAGCCGCGAGTTACTTGGAATCTTCCTTGCCGGAACATTCGTACTTTTAATCGGAGTGCTTGATGATCGCTTTGAGTTGGATGCGGTTACAAAACTTGCCGGACAAGGTCTAGCTGCTGGAATCTTGTTGATCTTTGGAATTCAATTACTTTGGTTACCGATTAATGGAATCATCATTTTGCCAACCAATATTGGTCAATTCCTAACAGTCCTTGTAGTGATAATCATAATTAACGCCGTGAATTTCGTAGATGGACTAGATGGATTAGCTACCGGGATTGTGGGAATCTCAGCAGCGGCATTTTTTGGTTTTGCTTATCTTCTTGCTGTAGAAAATGGCTTTAGCCGCGCTGGCGCACCTTCACTTGCAACGGCGATTGTGATTGGGATCTGCATAGGATTTTTGCCTCATAACATCTATCCAGCGCGGATTTTTATGGGGGATTCTGGATCAATGTTTCTTGGGTTATTGCTCGCGGCCTCGGCGATCACCTTGATGGGCCAGATTGATGCAAATGCGGTCTTCGCGGAAGATATCGGACCAGCAGCACTCCCATTACTTCTTCCCTTTGCAGTTCTTGCTGTGCCACTTCTTGATTTTGGACTAGCTATCTTGCGCCGGCTCCGCCAAGGAAAGTCACCATTTGCACCGGATAAAGAGCACTTACATCACAAACTTATGAAACTAGGTAACTCGCAACAGCGCACAGCGGTCATTCTCTACTTTGCAACTGCGATGTTGGCGATCCCCGCGATGCTCTCAGCTTTTGTTCCTGTCTGGTTAGCCTTTTCTGCTGGACCAATTTTGTTTCTCTTCGCCTTTGCGATAACTAAGCGAACTAAGTCGGTAACGGGAGTGTGAAGATTTAATGGAGAATTCAAATAACGCGATGTGGCGCGGCGCACTTATTCCCTCAGTTGTAGTCACCATTCTTGCTGCAGTCATATCTTGGTTTGTCTCAGGAAGTAGCGGACTATTTGGTGCACTCCTGGCATCTTTCACAGTTCTAATCTTCTTTTCTGTGTCGATGCTGGTCGCAAAGTTCACTAAAGATGTAAATCCAATTGCAACGATGGCCCTTGCCATGTTCTCTTACTTCACCAAGCTCTTCTTCATGGCGCTCTTCTTGATTGCGGTAACTCGCCTGAGCTCTCCGGAGAGCGTGGATCGAACCGCCTTTGGCGTAAGTGCGCTTGCGATTGCATTCGCATGGTTAGGCGGGGAAGTTAGGGCCTTCCTACGGCTACGGTTACAGTTGCCTCTTCCGGTGCCCCCTGTCGGAGAGAGGAGCGATAAAGAGTGAGTGCTAAGAATGATGAGAACGCCTTTTGGACCATCTTTGGTTACATGCTCTCTGGCCTGCTTATCTGGGGCGGTATCGGTTATGGCCTGGATTGGTGGCTTGATACCGATTTCTTTCTTCTTGGGGGGCTTCTGCTTGGAATGGGTTCGGCCCTCTACCTGATCTGGCTCCGGTTCGGCCGAGATTAGTTACTGCGGGCGAGTTTCTATGCGCGAGCCCAATTCGATGGGCAACCCGAAAGCCATTACAAGTAGCCCAGATAACTCCCAGCCCGTACCTTTTCGATTTCTCACACCTAGCGACTAACCAATAGGGTTGCGCCGACTTCCCCGCAAGAACTCTTTACCCCGTAGTGAACTAAAGACCGATTTACCCACTAAGGAGTCATGTTGCGCGTCTACGCAGCTACTGAAGGCGTCAAGGATGAGGGCTTCAATCCTCCCGACGCTGGTGACTTCAACCTCCCTCCGTTTATTGATGGCAATTCGTTTGCTACGAAACCAATCCTCTTAGCTTTCCTCTCAGTCCTAATCATCTCGGTCTTCTTTATCCTCGCAGCCCGTAAGTCCGCGGTCGTTCCATCAAAACTCCAATTCGCCGGTGAGAGCATCTACGGCTTTGTGAGAAATGATCTTGGTCGCGATGTCATCGGCCATGAGTTCATGCGATTTGTTCCTTATCTATTCACGCTCTTTACATTTATTCTCGTCAACAACGTCTTCGGAATCGTGCCGCTCATCCAATTCCCAACGATGTCCCGAGTTTCATTTCCTTATGTACTTGCTGCAATAACATTCTTTGTATTCCATTACATCGGCGTGCGACGCCATGGATTAATTTCCTACTTAAAGGGAATCATGTTCATCCCTGGCGTTCCTAAGCCTGCTTACATCTTGATCACGCCGCTAGAGTTGGCAACATATTTCATCGTTCGACCAATGACGTTGAGTTTGCGTCTCTTTGCAAATATGTTCGCTGGGCACTTGCTCTTGCTCGTATTCATACTTGGTGGCGAGCACCTACTACAAGGCGTGATTGGATTGAAGTTAGTTAGCCCATTCTCATTCGTGGTCGCGATTGCGCTGACCTTCTTTGAGTTCATGGTCCAATGCCTACAGGCCTACATATTCACGCTTCTTACAGCTCTCTACATAACAGGAGCGCTGGCGGACGAGCACTAGAAGTAAGAGAAAAAAGTTTCCCATTCCAAAAGGGATGCGGGATAAGAAAAGACGGAAAGAAAGGTAAGAAACATGGAAGGCACACTCAACCTGGTCGGTTTTGGCCTCGCAGCGATTGGACCGGGTATTGCAACCGGATTGATCTTCGCCGCTTATATCAACGGCGTAGCTCGTCAACCAGAAGCTCGCAACGTCTTACAGCCGATTGCATTCCTTGGCTTCGCACTAGCTGAAGCTTTGGCGCTCTTCGGACTTGTTCTCGCGTTCGTTCTCTAATCCAAGATGCGCACTATTCAATTAGCAGCTGATCAACTGGCTGCACTTGAGTTAGCTGCAGGAGAAGAGCTAAACCCTCTAATCCCGCACACTTCTGAGATCATCGTTGGCTTTGTCGCGTTCTCACTTCTTTACATGGTGCTCCGTAGAGCAGTCGTACCGAAGTTTGAAAAGGCCTTCGCAGATCGCACTGATGCAATTCAGGGCGGTATGGAGCGTGCCGAGAAAGCGCAACGGGAAGCAGAAGCAGCTTTAACTCAATACAAGTCACAACTCTCAGATGCTCGCGGCGAAGCGCAGCAGATTCGAGAAGAGGCACGCGTCCAAGGAGCAGCGATCATCGAGGAGATGAGAGCAAAGGCTCAGGAAGAAGCCGCTCGAATCACATCATCTGCACAAGCTGCAATCGAGGCAGAACGCCAACAGGCGATCAACTCGCTCCGTAGCGAAGTTGGAACTTTGGCAACTGAATTGGCATCGAAGATCGTCGGAGAAGCACTTGATGACCAGGTCCGACAATCTCGAATCGTCGATCGCTTCCTAGCTGATCTAGAGAAGCAGAAGTAGGTAGATAAAGATGACAAGAGCGATCGCAAATCTAGGTGGCACGAGCCGGCAATCACTTGCCGCAGCTCGCGTTGCCCTCGATGCTGCGCTTAAGGGAAAGCAAGAGAGCGAAGCTGCAAAGTTTGCCGCCGAACTCTTTGCCGTTCTCGCCGCCCTTGATTCATCGGCACCGCTTCGCAGAGCCCTTACCGATGCATCGCGAGATGCGAAAGATAAGGCGAAACTCGTTACTGATTTATTTGCTAAAAGTGGCGGGGAAGTCCTCTCTATCTTGACCAAATTAGCTGAGGTTAAATGGTCAAAGCCGAGCGATCTCGCCAATGCGATCGAGCAACTAGCCGTTGAGGCTGAAGCAACTTCAGCTGATATCGCAGGAAGCTTGGATCGACTAGAAGAGGAACTTTTTGCATTCTCTAAAGTCATCTCCTCAGATAGCGAACTCCTCCAAGCACTCAACTCGAATAAATACAGCGCTGAAGGTAAGCGAGTTCTAGTTGCAAAGTTGTTTGGTGGAAAGGTCTCACCATCTACCTCACGGATGCTGGGTCACCTCGTAAGTGGCTTACGCGGAAGAAATCTAGAGGGAACGATCGCGTATTACATCAAGGCAACCGCTGCTCGTAGAGAGCGGACAATTGCAACGGTTACGAGCGCTATCGCTCTGACGGATACACAACGAGAGAAATTGGCCGCAGCGCTTGCGGCAAAGATCGGACAGAAAGTCCGATTGAATGTCGAAGTCGACTCAACCGTTATGGGTGGGATCTCGATTCGATTTGCTGATGAATTGATTGACGCCACAATCGTCAATCGTTTGGCCGACGCGAGCAGAGCGCTCGCAGGATAAGTAGGGAGATAAACCATGGCGGAACTCACGATTCGACCTGAAGAGATTCGTGATGCCTTAGCGAACTTCGTTAAGTCGTACGAACCAGGCGCTGCGTCCCGTGATGAAATCGGAACTGTTGTTGAAACAGCCGATGGCATCGCTCGAGTTGAGGGACTTCCTTCAACAATGACGAATGAGTTGCTTAAGTTCGATGATGGCACCCTCGGTATCGCACTCAACCTTGATGTGCGCGAGATCGGTGTTGTTGTTCTTGGAGATTTCAGTGGAATTGAAGAAGGACAGACCGTACGCCGAACCGGCGAAATTCTCTCTGTCCCAGTTGGAGATGGCTTCCTCGGTCGCGTTGTCGACCCGCTAGGTCGCCCGATTGATGGCAAAGGCGAGATCAAGGCAGAGGCAACTCGTGCACTTGAACTTCAGGCGCCTTCTGTCGTACAACGCCAACCAGTTAAAGAACCGCTTGCTACGGGAATTAAAGCGATTGACGCAATGACCGCTATCGGCCGCGGACAGCGCCAGCTGATCATTGGCGATCGCCAGACCGGAAAGACTGCGGTCGCGATTGACACGATTATTAATCAACGCGATAACTGGAAGAGCGGGGATAAGAAGAAGCAAGTTAAATGTATTTATGTCGCTATCGGCCAGAAAGGTTCAACGATCGCTTCCGTTAAGGCAGCCCTCGAAGAAGCTGGCGCGATGGAGTACACAACAATCGTTGCAGCTCCTGCCTCAGATCCAGCCGGTTTTAAATATCTAGCTCCATACACCGGTTCTGCGATTGGTCAGCACTGGATGTACAAGGGCGAGCATGTGTTAATTGTTTTTGATGATCTCTCAAAGCAAGCCGAGGCGTATCGCGCCGTTTCGCTATTGCTCCGTCGTCCACCAGGTCGTGAGGCGTATCCGGGCGATGTCTTCTATTTACATTCACGTTTGCTAGAGCGTTGTGCGAAGTTATCCGATGAATTGGGTGGCGGTTCTATGACCGGTCTTCCAATCATCGAGACAAAAGGTAATGACGTCTCTGCCTTTATTCCTACAAACGTTATTTCAATTACCGATGGCCAGTGCTTCCTTGAGACGGATCTCTTTAACTCAGGTGTTCGCCCTGCAATCAACGTCGGTATCTCGGTATCGCGCGTCGGTGGATCTGCACAGACCAAGGCGATGAAGAAGATTGCTGGACGTCTCCGTCTTGATCTCGCACAATTCCGTGAACTCGAAGCCTTCGCTGCTTTCGGTTCAGATCTTGATGCGGCATCAAAGGCCCAACTTGAGCGTGGATCACGCCTAGTTGAACTCCTAAAGCAAGCTCAATACACGCCATATTCACTTGAGCGGATGGTTGTCTCAATCTGGGCCGGAACAACTGGCCAGCTTGATTCTGTCGCCGTCGCCGATATCCGCCGCTTTGAATCTGAGTTCTTGGATTATGTCGGTCGTTCTCATAAAGGAATCTTCGATGTAATTGCTGAGACTAAGGAACTTACGGATGACACAGTTGCGAAACTAACCGCCGCTGTTAACGCCTTTAAGAGCGAGTTCAAATCATCGGTCGCCAAGCCGGTAAATGAAGCTGAGGCCGAGGCCCAGGGCAGCGATGGCTCTGAGCAGATTACGAGATATAAGAAGTAATCCATGGGCGCACAACTACGAATCTATCGGCGACGGATCCGCTCCGTTAAGTCGACCAAGAAGATCACGCGAGCGATGGAGTTAATCTCTGCCTCACGTATCGTCAAGGCGCAACAACGGGTCGCAGCCTCAACTCCTTATGCAAATGAGTTGACCCGTGCCGTAAGTGCAGTAGCAACTTTCTCAAACACAAATCATCCGCTCACTACTGAGTCGGAGAGTCCAAAGCGCGCTGCAGTCTTAATCATCACCGCAGATCGCGGAATGGCTGGCGCCTACTCTACAAATGCGATTAAGGAAGCAGAAGGATTGATTGTTACCTTGAAAGAGCGTGGCCTTCAAGTCCTCACCTATGTAGTCGGTCGTAAGGCCGTCAACTACTACAAGTTCCGCAATCGCGCCGTGAAGAATTCTTGGACTGGATTCTCAGACAAACCGACTTATGCTAATGCGAAAGAGATCTCAGCTGAACTAATCGCCGCATTCTTAAAGGATGCAGCCGTTGATGTAGAAGGCGTCGATGAACTTCATATCGTCTTCACTGAGTTTAAGTCGATGATCACTCAAATTGCGCTAAATAAGCGGATGCTGCCACTTGAGGTGGTTGAAGCTGACGGACCAGCCCCAGCTGGTCTATTGCCCATGTATGAATTCGAACCAAATGCCGGTGAAGTCCTCAACGCACTTCTACCGCGCTATATCGAATCTCGCGTGTATAACGCGCTTCTGCAATCGGCTGCCTCCGAACATGCAGCGCGTCGTCGCGCGATGAAATCAGCGACTGACAATGCTGATGAGTTAATAAAGTCGTTGACCAGACTTGCAAATGCGGCCCGTCAGGCCGAAATCACGCAAGAGATAAGCGAAATCGTTGGCGGCGCAGATGCGCTTGCCTCAGCAAACGCAGGGAGCGAATGATGACAACTAAGACAGCAACCGGACGCGTAGCGCGTGTGATTGGACCGGTCGTTGATATCGAATTCCCATCGGATTCGATGCCTGCGATCTACAACGCGTTGCAGATAGATATCACCATCGGAGGTGAGAAGCGTTTATTGACCCTGGAAGTCGCACAGCACATCGGCGATAACATGGTCCGCGCAATCTCGATGCAACCTACCGACGGTATGGTCCGTGGCGTAGAAGTCCGTGACACAGGTGCAGCAATCTCTGTTCCAGTCGGAGATGTAACCAAAGGTCACGTATTCAATGCGCTCGGTGAATCACTCGATGTCCCAACATCATCACTAGAGGTAAAGGAGCGTTGGCCAATCCATCGCGCCGCTCCTGATTTCGATCAACTCGAATCCAAGACTGAAACTTTCGAAACCGGTATCAAAGTTATCGATCTTCTAACTCCATATGTAAAAGGCGGAAAGATCGGACTATTCGGTGGCGCAGGTGTTGGTAAAACCGTTCTAATCCAAGAGATGATTTATCGCGTCGCAGAAAACTTCGGTGGCGTTTCAGTATTCGCCGGCGTTGGTGAGCGTACCCGTGAAGGTAACGACTTGTTCCTAGAAATGACTGAGACTGGCGTTATCAATAAAACGGCGCTCGTCTTCGGTCAGATGGATGAGCCACCCGGGACCCGTCTTCGCGTTGCCCTCTCCGCTCTAACGATGGCTGAGTATTTCCGCGATGTTCAAAAGCAGGACGTGCTTTTATTCATCGACAATATCTTCCGCTTTACCCAAGCAGGTTCTGAGGTTTCAACGCTCCTTGGCCGTATGCCTTCAGCTGTGGGTTACCAGCCAACACTTGCTGATGAGATGGGCGTTCTACAAGAGCGAATTACCTCAACTCGCGGTAACTCAATTACCTCGATGCAGGCAATTTACGTTCCTGCCGATGACATCACAGATCCTGCTCCGCACACAACCTTCGCTCACCTTGATGCGACCACAGTTCTATCGCGTCCAATTTCTGAGTTGGGTATTTATCCTGCGGTGGATCCACTTGATTCAACATCACGTATCTTGGATCCGCGTTACATCGGCGAGAATCACTTCCGCGTTGCAAACCGCGTCAAGCAGATCTTGCAGCGTTATAAGGATCTCCAAGACATCATCGCAATTCTTGGTA
Source organism: Candidatus Nanopelagicaceae bacterium (assembly GCA_018882735.1). GTDB lineage: Bacteria > Actinomycetota > Actinomycetes > Nanopelagicales > Nanopelagicaceae > MAG-120802. Next base: position 13,225 of record VERH01000008.1, on the reverse strand, counting down.
TCGATGAACTCTCTGAAGAGGATCGAATTCTCGTCGGTCGTGCTCGTCGTATCCAGCGCTTCCTCTCCCAGAACACCTTCGTTGCGAAGGTATTCACCGGAATCGATGGCTCATTCGTTCCACTTACCGAAACAATCTCAGCCTTCGATGCGCTCGCAAATGGCGATTATGACCATGTGCCAGAGCAGGCATTCTTCATGTGCGGTGGCCTAGAAGATGTCGAACGTAAGGCCGCAGAATTGGCGAAGAGCTAAATCTCATGAGCGATAACGTACTAACAGTCGAATTCGTAACGCCAGAAGCGCGGATTTTCTCGGGTAAAGCAAAGATGGTATCTGCGCGCACCCTAGAAGGTGATCTCGGAATTCTTCCTGATCATGCCCCGCTTCTTGGCGTACTTGTCGATGGAAAAGTCGTTATCAAGAACGTTGAAGGAGGCGAAGAAGAATTCCAAGTAAGTGGTGGTTTTCTCTCGGTCGCAAACAATCGTGTCTCGATCCTCGGTGAAGCAAGCGCCCTTTAAAGCGCTCATTTTGGCGCTCGCCTTAATGGCCAGTAGCGCCATCCCAGCAACAGCCCACCAGCCGGTATTTCTCAACGCTGAATCAGCTCGAATCGATACAAGTCTGATTCTGATCGAGGGAAGCATCTCTTTTGCAGTAACTGCTAACTTCACCAAATCTGGTGAGCGTAGATACTTTCGTTTCGCCCTTCGCGAAGGAGAAGCGCTAAAGCTCGAGTATTTGATCTTAGATCGCCGCCCCGAAAACTCACTTAAAATTTCACAACTGCCAATTGTCACAATCACTTCACCGAGTGGGAAGAAATTAAACCTAAAGATAAATGAACGAACGAAGTTCTATGAGCCTTATGGAAAGCAGAACTACCTTTTCTTATCGCGAGCAAACAACGCCGGTGAGAGTGGTCTCTATACCGTAATGATGCGCTCCCGCGCTAAAGCCTCGGCGCTTGTAGCTGTTGGAAGCAAAGAGGTGCGTGGGGAAGTAATGCAGATAAGTAGTGTTGCGAGCTCTTGTCCTAAGAAGATTACTGATGAAGTCGAGGTAAGCGAGAAGCGCGCTAACCAACTAGTTGGCTTAAGTGAACGCGCCGGCGAGATCTGTGCGCTACTAAATGGTTGGGGTTATCGAGTAGTACAACGCGATGGGGAAGATTTCCCGGTAACTTTGGATTACCGTTCTAACCGGATAAATGTGAAAATTAAGGCTGAGAAAATCTTCGAAGTAACTGTTGGCTAAATTTTCAACTAATCCACTCTTGTAACATCGGCGCCGAGCGCTCGTAATTGTTCAGCAAATTTCGGATAACCGCGATCAACATGATAAGCGCCCTCTACAAAAGTTATTCCATCAGCAACTAACCCCGCCAGGACTAAGCCAGCGCCAGCTCGGATATCTGAAGCCACAACTGGAGCGGATGAGAGGCGAGCAATTCCAGTTACCGAAGCATGATGGCCATCGACGCGAATATTTGCACCTAGGCGCAATAACTCATTTACAAACATAAATCGACCTTCAAAGACATTTTCAGTCACTAAAGCGGTGCCTTCGGCTATCGAATTGAGCGTAATTGCGAACGGTTGCAGGTCGGTAGGAAAACCTGGAAAGGGCAGGGTTGAGATGTCGATCGAAGTAGGGCGGCGCGACATCTTCACTCGAAGGCCATCAGATGTAGCGGTCACTACGGCGCCGGCAGCAACCAACTTATCTAAGGGAAGTTCAAGATCACTTGGCCGTGCGCCATGAATTGCGATATCTCCTTGAGTAATCGCGGCGGCGAAAGCCCAAGTTCCAGTAACGATTCGATCCGGGATAGCGGTGTGATCAACTGGATGAAGCGCATCTACTCCGGTGATTGTTAATGTCGGGGTACCTAGACCTTCAATCTTGGCGCCCATTGCATTTAAGAAGTTACCGATATCAACTAAATCTGGTTCACGCGCTGCATTCTCAAGAGTTGTTACACCTTTTGCCAGGACCGCAGCAGTCATGATGTTCTCGGTCGCACCGACGCTAGGAAAATCTAATTCAATTCGTGCGCCCCGAAGACCTTTTGGAGCGCTAGCAATTATGTAGCCATGTTCGTTGCGTGTTTCAGCGCCTAACTCAATTAAGCCGCGGGTGTGAAAATCCAAACCACGTGAACCAATCGCATCGCCTCCGGGAAGTGCAACTTCAGCCCGGCCCAATCGAGCTACAAGCGGACCAAGAACATTTATTGATGCGCGCAGCTTTCTTACATATTGGTAATCAGCGCGGTGAGCTAATTTCTCCGGAACTACAATTTCAATCTCACTCGTTTCTACGCCACGATTAATTGAACAACCAAGGCTAGTTAGAAGTTCGCCCATCATTGAGACATCGGCGATATCTGGAACATTTCGGAGCGTGTATTTTCCGGGAGCCATCAAGGTCACGGCCATTAACTTCAAAATCGAATTCTTTGCGCCAGATATATTCACTTCACCGACAAGGGGAGAGCCACCAACGATCTGAAAGCGATCTAGCGGAAACTCGCTCAATTCAGCGCCTCGCTCTCTATATTTCTAACGGTCCCTTATGGGGTTGAGATTCAATCCGAGTGGTCACATGTTAGTGAACCCAATAGGCTCACCCCATGGTCAACTTGACGCGGATTTACACAAAAACTGGCGATGATGGCACGACATCTCTTGGAGATATGAGCCGAACCTCGAAAAATGATCCGCGCCTTGAGGCATATGCCACCGTAGATGAAGCTAATTCCTACATCGGCGTTGTCTTAACAGTTCCAAATCTCTCTGATGAGGTCCGCAAGCTATTGGTGCGAGTCCAGAACGACCTCTTTGATGTAGGCGCTGATTTGTGTACCCCAGTCGTTGATTCACCTCAATATGAACCACTCCGAGTTCTTGAATCTCAAGTCGCTTACTTAGAGCAGCAGATTGATAAATACAATGCGGAGTTATCACCGCTTAAGTCCTTCGTTCTTCCTTCTGGAACTGCCGCATCGGCACATCTTCATGTTGCAAGAACTGTGGTTCGCCGCGCTGAGCGTCGCACCTGGCAGGCAATCCATGCTTTCGGCGAAGGTGTAAATAAGTTAACGGCTAAGTATTTGAATCGGCTCTCGGATTTACTATTTGTTCTCGCCAGATTTGAGAATAAGAGTGAGGGCGATCAACTCTGGGTACCCGGAAAAAATCGCTAGCAAGAATCGCTAGCTTCTTAAAATAGCTTCAGCTGCCTTTACTTCCTTTTCAAATACCATAACTCTCGGACCGCGTTTTGTCTGAGTCAATGTGGCTTTAATCCCGTTTGCCGCAAGTTTCTGGCGGAGCATCTCACCTTCAATATGGTTTCCAGGTCTGGCAACTACTCGAAGGAGCCCATACTCCTCATCATCTCCAACTCTTAGTGGACGCGATACGACAGAGTTTCCTCGAGCGAAGGCCCATTTAAGAAGCCCAATTAGAACAAGCATGACTACAAAGCCAGCTAGAGATTGAAAGAAGAGCTGATTATTTACTCCGCCAAGCATTAACTATCCGCCTTGGTTATTGGGTTATAAACATTTCCGGGTTTAGGGATATTAGTTTTCTCGCGATGACAGATAACTCGAATATTGCCCACCGATACGCTCAAATCAACTGGCTCGGTGCTAACAAGAAATATGGTTCCTTGTTCGCGAGCATCAGTTCCTTTCGCATAGGTAACTAAAGTTCCAATCCGATCTTTTGCAAAGTTTGCAGGGTTTACTTTGCGAACTGCGGAATTCACTTCCCACCAGGTACAAGCCCGCTCCGCAGCCACAAAGACTGCGCCACAAGCGAATTCTTCGCACTGTTTTAAGAACTTCTGAAGTGATCTCTTGGCAGATAAATGCCCGATTAACTCCTCGCTACTTGGAACCTTTGCGAAGACTCCATCAGTCTCCTTAAATCCAATTGGTGGCCAGACTGGCTTAGGCGAAGTTGCCGGAATAGGTTTCTTCTTTGCCGCCGATGCGATTGGTGAGCTGGGGAGTGCGGCTAAAAGAACGGCGATTGAGAGCGCGAGAATTTGGATAATTCGCTTCTGCATGGCTCAATCTTGCCCGAAATAGGTAAGAATCTCCCTGTGAGTCCCCGGAGAAATCAACCCAAGAAGCGTGGTTCAAATAAATCGAACCAACATAGGGGTGAAGCTGAGCGCGATATCGCTGCTTCGCACGAGACTATCGAAGAGCATGATGAGGGAATCTATCGGGTTAGAAAAATCACTGGCTCAAGTTCCACAAAGCCGTATCGCTGTCCGGGATGCGATCAACTGATTCGAATGGCTACGCCACATATCGTTGCTTGGATTGAAGGCGATGTTGATTCACGTAGGCATTGGCACTCAGCATGTTGGAGCAAGCGGGAACATCGCCGCCCCAATGTTGAACGGACTCGTAACGCTCCTAGATATTAAATCTTTGTGATTAGCGAATTCGCCGTTTATGTAACAACTTGACTAGCCTGATCAATATCCGATCAGCGCGTTCACTTCGCTCAAAAGTAGTGAATTCAAGTGGGATTCGGAATCTGCGCTTCACAACAGTTCTTGGATAAGTAAATTCAAGAAGGCCTTCGGCGCCATGAATTCTTCCGTAACCGCTATCTTTCACGCCACCAAATGGGACTGCGCCAATCGCCGCAAATGAGAAGGCTGAGTTAATAGAGACCATTCCGCACTTTAGAAGAGAAGCAATTCGCTTACCGTTCTTCTTTGACCAGACCGCCGCTCCGAGTCCATAACTTGTGGAGTTCGCTAGATCTACTGCTTCATCCATATTTGAGACGGTATTTATTACTAGCGTTGGCCCAAAGGTCTCTTCGGTTACCGCAAGAGAATCTTCCGGAACATCAGCGAGAATTACCGGATCTACATAGCCGCCTTTAATCGCATCTTTCCCGCCCAATAAGAAAGTTCCACCCTTGGAAGCCGCATCATCGATATGGCTTTTGATGACCTTGAGTTGGGAGGGCATTGTTGCCGGACCGTACTTGGCGCCATCGCCAAATCCCGGCTTGATCTCTTTGGCTAAGTCCACGATCTCTTTTTTGAACTTATCAGCGACTTGTCGGTGCACATAGACGCGTTCTGCGCCAATACAAGATTGGCCGGCATTGGACATCGCATGCCATAACGTCATCTCAGCAGCTTTTGAAATATCGGCATCCTTATCGACAAGCACCGCGTCCTTACCGCCGCACTCCAAGACCACGGGAGTCATATTTACCGCACAGGCTGCAGCAACTTTCTTTGCAGTCTTCGTTGAACCAGTAAATGAAATCTTGTCGACTTTACTCTCGGTAAGTGCCGCTCCAGTTGTTGCATCGCCAGTAATTGTTATGAAGATATCTTTAAATGGAGCGATTCGTTTCCAACTCTCTTCCAAGAATGCACCGATTGCTGGGGTGTATTCACTTGGCTTAAAGACGACGGCATTTCCCGCAGCTAACGCGTAGGCGATTGATCCGACTGGGGTGAATATTGGATAGTTCCAAGGCCCGATTACTCCTACAACTCCAAATGGAACGCGCTGAACTTGAGCTGCCATGTTAAACATTAATAATCCAGCGGGACGAGATTGTCGGCCGAGTACACGGGGAGCAAATTTTCCAGCCCAACCAATATGTTCGATAGCAAGTGCAACTTCAAGAGTCGCGTCGCTTAATGGTTTTCCAGTCTCACGGTGGATTAATTCAGCCACGTCTTTCATATCTCGGGTAAGAGTTGAAGCCCAATCACGGAGCACGACATTGCGCGCTCTAAAACTCAAATTTGCCCAACGTTCAGCAGCGACTTTTGCGCGAGCGACGACATCTTCAACTTCGCTCTTTGTGAATACCGGAAAGACTCCAACAACTTCACCAGTTGCAGGATTTATCGATTCAAAAGTAGCTGGACTCTTTTTACGCGCTAATCTGGGTTTGGTGGCCATGGGCTAAGACTAAACTCTTCTGCGTGGGAGAACTCATCAGGCCAAGCACCGTGCTTCCGGCTCAGCGGGAACCCATAACCATAATCACATCTGATGGACTAAAACTCGTCGGGGAAGTCGCAACCCCGCTAAGTGGCGATAGAAACCGCGCAATTCTCTGTCTCCACCCCCTTCCTACTCACGGCGGAATGATGGATAGCCATATCTTTAAAAAAGCTGCAAATCGTCTACCGGCACTCGCAGAAATCACGGTAATCAGATTTAACACTCGAGGGACCGCAAGTGATCATGGAAAAAGTGAGGGTGAGTTTGGCGGGGGAGTTGCTGAACGAGCAGATGTAATTGCTGCAATTAATTACTGCTTCGAAGAACTTGGAATTAATGAGTTATGGGTTGTCGGATGGTCGTTTGGAACTGACCTTGCGTTGCAACATGCAATTGATAGGAGAGTCAAAGGTTTAATCCTGCTATCGCCACCGCTAAGAACAACGACGGAAGAGCAATTGCGATTCTGGAGCGGAGATGGTCGACCTGTGATCGCACTAATTCCAGAGTTAGATGACTACCTAAAACCAGATCAAGCTCGAATAAGTTTTGCTCCGCTTAAACAATTAGAACTCATTGCCGTTCCCGAGGCGAAGCATCTCTGGGTTGGCGAGCCATTTGTGCATCTAGTCTTGAGCGAAATAGTGCGAATCGTTAATCCAGTACGACTCCCACTTCCTACGGAGTATTAACTAAATCCAGCAAGTAGGATTCATCAAATGCGTGCCAGTCTTGCCACATATAAAGAAGTAGTAAGAGCGCCCGGAGCACTTCGATTGCTTCTATCTTCGCTACCTTCTCGTACCGCATACGGCATGATTTCGCTCTCCATTTATTTCAAAGTCCAACAAGAGACCGGATCCATTGCGGTAGCTGGATTAGCAACGGGATTGAATGGCTTGGCTGGAGCTCTTACGGCTGGCGTTCGCGGCGCTGTGATTGACCGCTTTGGAATGATCTGGCCACTTCGTGTTCTTGTGCCTTCATACGCGGCTCTGATTCTGGTTTTGAGTTTGGGATCTGGAAGGACTGAATTAGTAGTCATAGCCACTCTGCTTGGACTAACTGCACCACCAATAAATCTCTCGGTGAGACCGCTATGGAAAATAACAGTTCCTCCAGAAAAGATCCGAACTGCATTTGCGCTCGATACAGCAACTATGAACTCTGTTGGAGTTTTCGCCCCAGTTATAGCGACAACGCTCTCACTTTCTCTTGATCCAGCAGTTGCGCTTCAAGTCTGTGCAACCTCCATGTTGATCGGTGGGTTTCTCCTTCTTCGGACCTGGCAAGTACGCCAATGGCATCCGGAACGGAAAGAAGAAAAGGCGCCCGCAATTTGGCAGGTCCGCGGCATTCAATTACTTGCAATCGAAGGCGTAGTGATGGGACTCGGTTGGGGAGCATTTGATATCGGATTGCCGGCGTTTGGTACTTTGGAAGGCGTTCCAGAACGCGTCGGAATCTTCTTCTCCATTATGGCCGCCTTCAATGTAATCGGTGGATTAGTTGCTGGAACAATTAGTCGCAAAATTTCGCCGTTGCGAGCATTTCGGGCCAATTACCTAGTCTGGGCAATACTTTCAATTCCTCTTGCCTTCACCCATATGGATTGGAGTATTGCTTTAGTGACAGCTTTTCTCGCATTCTTTGGCGGAGCGCAGCAAGTCTTTTATTGGGAGATCACAGAAGCTGTACGTCCTAAAGGAACTGCGGTACAAGCTATCGCGTGGCTTTGGACGATCGAAGGAACAGCAGCTGCGATCGGAATGGCCCTAGGCGGATACATTGCCGAGCAGTACTCACCACGTATTTGTTTTGCTGCAACAACGGTTGCGCTCTTTGTGGGTTATCTCATTATCTCAAGTGGAAAGCGTCACCTAAAGAGCGCAGACGATGTTCCAACTCCAGAAGAAGATGTCGCTGCTATGGAAGATAACGTCGACAACACTCGATAACTCGAGCTAAGAATTATCAGTCTTTGGGTAAACCACTTCATCCATAATTAACAAGATTGCGGCTGCGATTGGCACGGCGAGAATTCCGCCAACTAAACCGAGTAGGGATGTTCCGAGGAGAGCGGCAACGATTGTTACTAGTCCAGGTATCGCAAGAGTGCGCTTCATTATTCGTGGTGTAATTAAATAGTTCTCAATCTGAACATAAAGCGTGTAGAGCAAGAGAGCCAAAATACCTTTAGTGGGGGATTGGGTGAGCGCAACGAGGGAGACGATAGTTCCGCCGATGAAGTGACCTACTAGTGGAATCAAAGCTACAAAGAGGATCAACATGCCAAGCGCTGCGGCATAGGGAAGATCTAAAACAATCCCTAAGAAAAATACGAAGATAGAAGCGAAGAAGGCAATCAGTATCTGGCTACCAACAAAGGAGCCAACTCGAGCGATTATGGCATCGCCAATCTTTGAAACTCGCACGCGCCGAGAAGCAGGTGCGAGGCGATAAAAAACCTTTGTTACAGAAGGAAGTGAATATAAGAAGTAAAGCGTCAGAATCAAGACGGTTAGCGCCGAGAAAGCGCCAGAGAGAACGGTCCTGCCAACACCGAGCACCCCACCAAAAGCACCAGTTATGAGAGCGCCATCGGTAAACCAATTTTGGAATTTATCTTCAAGAGTCTTGATTAAGCCATAATCTTCATCGAGTGTGAGGAAAGTTTTGTTATTACGGAGCGAATCAATTAACTGAGGTGCGCCCTCTACTAAATCATTTACTTGAGAGAAAACAGGTGGGATCACAACAAGGGCAGCAAGGAGAACAAAGAGTAAAACGAGAATTACAACCGCGGTTACAGCAAGCCCTCGCTTTGCAATTCTTTGCTCAAGTGCTGAGACAGCAGGATTAAGGCCCATTGCTAAGAAGAGCGAAATAATGATCAGAATAAACACTTGGGAGGCGGACTGGAGAGCCTGTAAAAGTGCAAAGGCAACGAGCGCCCCGGTTGTGGCAAGGAAACCAAAGTAGAAGGGATGTTGAACGTTTAATGGGTCACCTTTAGCGCCGAAATCCTCTTTCTTTGTAAGAATTTCGGGAGATTTATCACTTGATTTCTTAAAGACTCTCTTGATCCGCGCCATGCGATAAGTCTAGAGCCTGAAAGAATTACCACTATGTCGCCTCACAAGTCACAGTTAAGAATTACCGGAGTTGGTGATGAGATTGCGACGCTTGCTAACTTGCCTTGGGATATTCCCTTGGAGGAGTGGCCCGAGGATCCAACATTGGCGGCCCAACGCGGTATCTCTAGACATATAGTCCGGTTAGTTCGTTCGACTTCTGATCCCGATAGTGAGATTTACGCGGTAAAAGAAACAGTTCCGGAGTTCGCAAATCGCGAGTATGAAGCTCTTCGCGAGCTAGGACATCGTGGCGCACCATCGGTTGCCCAGATCGCAGTAGTTGATGGCCGCTCCGCTCATGATGGAAGCGAGCTTCCATGTGCGATTGTCACTCGATTTCTTCCATACTCTCTGCCTTATCGTGTTCTATTAAGTGGAACTGTGACACAGCATGAAGTTTTTAATATGGCAAACGCGCTTGCTTACTTGCTGGTCCGTTTGCATCTCCTTGGATTTTGGTGGGGAGATTGCTCGCTATCTAACGCACTCTTTCGCCGCGATGCAGAAGGATTTGTCGCTTACTTAGTAGATGCAGAAACTGGTGAATTTCAAAAACGGTTAAGTGATGGCCAGCGGGAACATGATTTAGATATCGTGAGATTCAATGTTGCTGCTGAGTTAGAAGATCTCAAACTTTCTGGTGTGCTCTTCCCAGGCATGGACCCGGTGCGCGCAAGTGAATCAGTCATAAAGCGTTATCGAAGGATTTGGAGCGCGCTGAGTGAGCCACAATTACTCCCAGCTAATGATCGCCACGCAGTTGAGCGAGCAATGCGCTCGCTTCAAGATCTCGGGTTTGCTGTGGAGGAGGTAGATCTCCAGGTTCAAGGCGATGCTGGAACTTTGAAATTTACCCCAAAGCTTGTTGCGCCTAACTATCACTCGCTTCGCCTCAAAGAGCTTATGGGCCTTGAGGTTGAAGAGTTACAAGCAAAGCGAATTCTTGCTTCATTCGATCGCTTCCGCTCGCGCGAAATTGGAAAGACTCCTGATAGACACGAGGCGGCACAACGTTGGCTTAATGAGGTCTTTTACAAAGTCGTGAACTCAGTCCCTGAAGAAATGCGAGGCCGGATCGAAGATGCCCAGTTCTTCCATGAAGTCTTGGAGCACCGTTGGTATCTAGGGGAGAAAGTCGGACATGACGTTGGACTAGAGCGCGCTACCGAGGATTACATCGCAGATGTCCTTCCCTTTAGATCTGATTCCGGCGCTTCGGTTAAGTCATAAGTGCTGCGAGATTTTGAGAGAATGCCCTCGTGAGCATGCCGCAACTACCTAAGGATTTTGGTAGAGCCTTTGATTTAAGTTCACTCACAAAGCCAAAACCGGCTCCTGGTGAGCCACAAGCGAATTACCTCTCAGCCACCGTTGAAAATTTCATGACTGACTTTGTTCAGGCATCAAAAGAGCTACCCGTCTTCTTGGTTGCATATACCGATCGGGCTCCAACAACTGTTGAACTCCGCGATTTACTAGCCAAGCTCGCTAGTGAGGATAAGGGGAGTTGGAAATTCGGCGCAATAGATGTTGAGACTCAACCACAATTAATTCAAGCGCTGCGAATACAGAGTTTGCCTGCTGCTGTTGTCTTTATCGATGAACAGATGTTGCCGCTGCCCGAAGTTCCAACTCGCGAAGACCAATTACGCGCACTGATTGCACAAGTATTTAAGATTGCAAAAGAGCGAGGTTTGAAAGTAGAAGTTCCAGAAATTCCAGAACCAAAGATGGAGCCAGAAGAAGCCGCCGCAATTTCCGCTTTAGAAAAGGGCGACTATTCCGGGGCTGCAATGGCTTACCGAAATTGGCTACAGCGTCAACCAAATGAGCCAATGGCCAAACTCGGATTGGCCCAATGCGAATTAGCGCTTCGAATCTCAACTCTAGACTTTGAACGCACCATCAAGAGCGCGAATGAAAAACCAGATTCACTCCAGGATCAGTTGATGGCAGCCGATGTCGAAGTAGCTACTGGTCGTCATAGAAGTGGTTTTGAGCGGCTATTGGGAGCGGTTCAAAGAATGTCCGGTGATGATAAAAATAAAGCAAAGGAGCATCTCCTTTTACTTTTCCAACTAGTTGACCCAAGTGATCCAGATGTAATTAAGTCCCGGCAAGCGCTCGCGAACGCACTCTTCTGATGGCCTCAACTACCGGTAGGCCCATGCACAATCCAATAGAGGGCCGCGAGAAGCGCGACCTCCAGGCAATCTTCTTCCTCTTTGGCCTCGGTGTTATGTGCCTGGCGCCGCGCCTGCCCGATATAAAAGAGAATCTCGGTGTCTCAACGACAATCTTTGGCTTAGTAAATATAAGTGGCTCGATTGGCGCTCTATGTGCTCATCTAACGATGGGCCATATCGTCCATCGCCTCGGAGTCTTCAAAGTATGCGTCACAAGTGCGGTAATGACTTATGTGACTATTGGAATCCTCATTGAACTAAAGAGCGCGCTAATTTACACAATTGTAAACATAATCTGTGGTTTTGCCTGGGCCTCGTATCACATCTCAATAAATGCACAAGCGTTACACCGACAGTCGGAGAGTGGGACACAAATCATTCCAATGCTTCATGGACTTTGGACTGCCGGAGCGGTTGCCACAGCATTTATAGCGCTATTGATCTCTTCGAATGTCTCTTTGAATTGGCATATCTATCCGCTCATCTCAATTGTGCTCTTGCTCAAGTTGCGCGCTTTCAAACGCTTAAAGCCAGATCTCTTATCAGGAAATGAAGTTACCGAAGATGATGAAATCGTCACCTTTGGAAAGATGATGCGCTCTTTCTCAATTGATTGGGTAGTCAGCCTAGGATTTCTATTCGCGCTATTGCTGGAAATGGCTATGGGGGATTGGGCAACTATTCTGGCGCGACAGGAATTCGGTGTGTCAAAATCCCTTGCAGTCATTCCATACTTTCTCTTTATGAGCTCTATGATCATTGGAAGACTCACTTACTCTCGGATTAAAGGAAATAGAAGCGATAAGGAGATGGTCCAACCTTTTGTAGTTATGGGTGGAGTAATTTTCTTAACAAGTCTCTTCTTAGGTCTCGAGCTTAAAGAGACTAATCTCTATCTTGGCTACGCGATTTTCTGTATTGGCTCACTTCTTTGCGGAATCGGAATTTCATTTGTCGGCCCACTCTTCTTTGGTTACGCCTCGGCGCGCTCTAATAAACCGGGTGGAGTTGCGATTGCTGAATTAGGCGCGGTAAACCAAGTCCTGACTTTGGGAGCGCGCTCAATAATCTCGGTTGTTGCCGGAGTCGCATCGCTTCCGATTGCTCTGATAATCCCAGGAGTAGCGCTAATTCTTGTTGCTTTCTTTGTAGCGGCCGCAAGTCAGCCTAAAAAGTAACTATTTCCGTAGGGCAAACCAGGCTGTGCCAAGGGGTGGAATTCGTAATGTTGCAGAATAATCAAGCCCGCGGTCAGATTTTGCAACGCATTGAATACTTGCGTTCACAACTCCGGAGCCGCCGTACTTTGTAGCGTCGGTATTGAGTAACTCAACCCAATCACCAGATACCGGCAAGGGGAGTGAATAGGACTCTTGTGGAACTGGTGAGAAATTTGTAACGGAGATAAGTGGACTTCTTTCATCGCTCCATCTCACAAATGCGAGGGTATTTCCGGAAGCATCATCGCCAATTAGCCATTGGAAACCTTCGGAAGAGATATCGCGTTGCCACAATGACTTATTCTCGCGATATAACTTATTCAAATCTGAGAGTAGAAGCTGTACGCCGCGATGCTCCTCATATTGAGTTAAGTGCCAATCCAATGATTGGGATTCACGCCACTCATCATTTTGGGCAAACTCACAACCCATAAATAGCAACTTCTTTCCAGGGTGTGACCACATGTACCCGTAAAGTGCTCGTAGCGTTGCAACTTTCTGCCACCTATCACCAGGGAATTTATTTACTAACGCCCCTTTTCCATGCACTACTTCATCATGCGAGAGCGGTAATAAGAAGTTCTCGCTCCATGCATAGAGAATCGAGAAGGTAATCTCATTATGGTGATAAACACGATGTACCGGTTCATGCTTTAGATACTGCAAAGTG
>VERH01000007.1 GCA_018882735.1 Candidatus Nanopelagicaceae bacterium | reverse complement strand
TTCCAAAAACCATATAACTATCGCTCCTTGGGATCCCAAAGTTATAAAAAAAGTCGCGCCTATGCTCGAGGGTTATGTCGTCAATAAGAAGACGATTCGAGTGCCTTCAGATTGGAAAGTAGATTCAAAGCTTCTCATTGCAATGGTGAAGGAAAATCTCAAGCGTTAGTGGTGAATTGGAAAAGCCTTTAATTTCTTCTTCTCGTTTATAACAAGAAGCTCTTGTCCCTCGGTAGCATCGATTAGATCAACCAACTCTTGAAGATTCCAAGGTGAGCCCGAATCAGGTGAGACCCAGAGTTGAACATTGCCTCCTAGTTGTTCTTTAAGTAGCTGGGCTATGTGGGCATCGCTCGGTCCCACCAAAGTGATATGGCGACCTCTCCGGAAAATCTCCACCGGAGTATCGCGCTCACTCCTATAAATCGTCCAGTGATAGCCAGAGATTGCCGCATTTGTCACCAGAATTCCGACCGCGAATCGGATATCTCTAAAAGTAGTTCCACTAAGTTCGGAATTAAGTAGATCATCAAAGAATAAAAAGATAAGGGTGATTAGCGAAACTACGGCGGCAACGCCCGCAACTCCGAAGAGCATTAATAGATAGATGCGCCGAGTTGGCGATGCCAAGTCCGCCTTATCTCTAAGTACTGCTCGCTCTATTCGGTTCCAGAACATCCACCAAAGAGGTGAACCAACAATCAAGAGAGTTGCGGCCAAGATCAATGAGTTTGAACCCTCTCTAGTGGTTGATATATCACTTGGGGTTACGCTCTCGATGGCTGCCACGATGATCATCAAGATTCCAAGTGAAGCGGCAACCAAACTCACGCCAGTCACTATGTATTCATAAATGCGACGTAACTCAGTTCGCTCAGCTTCCTCTTGAATTAGCGAGCGGTGATAACTCCAAATCGCCAATCCGCTCAAAGCAGCGCCAACTGCATTAGCGGTAGTGAAGAAATGTTGGGTAGCTGATTGATTCTTGGTGTCCCCTAGGAACCAGACGAGAACGTCGTAGAGAACAACGCTTAAGCCGGCAACTGTTGTAATAAAGCTCGCTGCGATACCGGCAAGAAATACATATGCATGCCATAAGAAATCACGGGTAAATGTGAGCGCTCCCCTAAGCCAGTAGATAATCCAGACAGGAAGGCCCATCAAAATTGTAATTGCGCTATTGAGAATCGGATCAGTTCGCTCAATCGAGATGATCTCCTGATTTACATTTATCAGCTGTTCTAAGGTATTGGCTACCAAACCACCTAGACCAACGGCGAGAATCGATAATCCGATTCCTGAGCCAATCAGATATTGAGCACGATTTGCATCTCCGGCTTCACGCGAAAGCCGGAGATGAAAGAACCAGATAATCGACCAGATAAGTAATTGAGCAAGCGCATTTCCGCGATAGGCATCGTTACCAATCAACCAAGAGAGAGTGTCATGTAGACCATTAAGTGCAATAACTAAAGATGTAATCGAAGTGATAGTTAGGTAAGCGTGCCAAGCTAGAGAAGTTCTCTCAGTTGAGTCTTCGCGCAGGTTCTTATTGGACCAGCGAGCAAAGAGGTAGACGAGCGGAACTCCGACGATTGCAAAGGAGAGGTTTCGCGCAAGGTCGGTTCTGCTCTCAGCAATTACTTTTCCAAAGTCGAGACTTCTTCCTAGAAGGCCACTGACTCCAAACCCAGAAATGATGACCGAGAAATAGAGCAATGAGTAGTGAAAGAGACGACGGATAGAGAACTCGCCACCACCACGTCGACCGCCACGGCTAAATAGTTTGTAAGCGCCAAAGAAAAGCAGGCCAAGAAATAGAACCTGGAAGAAAATGGCGGCGATCATTTATTCACAGTCCCGCAATCCCAGAGTGGCCAGGGAATTCCCTCAATCAGCCATCTTCCGCTCTCTTTAGACAACCGATAAGTATGTGATTCGGTAAAGCCATCATCAAATGGCCCACTTGCTCCGGTATTGGCATCAATCTTTACATACGCGCTATTTCCATCAATTGAAGTGGAAACTAGATTCACTCGAAGCGTTTCAGAAACATAAGCGCGATCAATATCGGAGGCATCGCAGGTCGAGTCGGAGGCGAAGTAAGAGGAGGCTTGGTCATTCTTACCTTCGATAATTGCAGTGAGGTAGAGCTGGACAACGCCTTCTGGGGAGCTGGCGGAGTACTTAACTTCTTCGCGAAATGATGAGACCAATGCGGCGACAGCGCTTAATACCAGTGCGGCGATAACAATCAAGGCCAAGATTCGATTCGAGGTGGCTCTTCCCATACCCCCATTATTGACCTCGGGCGTAACTAAACCTCGTATTAGTCTCACAAACGCAGAATTGGAGCGCTTTGTGAGGCTAATACAATGTCTGAGTGAATGTCCGAGTGAAACCTGAGTTACAGAAGATCATTTTGTACTACGGCTTTGCGCCTGTAGCTGATCCAGAAGCGCTTCGCCTATGGCAGACAACTCTCTGTAATTCTCTAGGTTTGAAAGGTCGAATTCTCATTTCGCGCCATGGGATAAATGGCACTCTTGGCGGGGATATGAGCTCGCTTAAGAAATACATAAAAGAAACTAAGCAATACCCTGGATTTAAGAAGATTGATTTCAAGTGGTCAGATGGTACGGGGAACGACTTTCCTAGGTTGAGCGTAAAGGTACGCGATGAGCTCGTCTCATTTGGAGTCGCTGATGAGATTAGGGTTGATAAGGATGGCGTCGTTAATGGTGGAAAACACCTAACCCCAGAGCAAGTCCACGAATTGATTGATGCGCGAGGCGAGGAAGTTATCTTCTTTGATGGCCGAAATTCTTACGAGGCGAAGGTTGGAAAGTTCAAAAATGCAGTGGTCCCAGATGTAAAGACAACAAAGGACTTTTTGAGCGAGCTTGATAGCGGAAAGTTCGATCATCTGAAGAAGAAGCCGATAGTCACATACTGCACCGGTGGAATCCGCTGCGAGATTCTCTCTAGCGTTATGAAGAAGCGCGGTTTTGAAGAGGTGTACCAGATCGCTGGTGGGATTGTTAGATATGGTGAGAAGTTTGCCGATAAGGGCTATTGGGAAGGCTCGCTTTATACCTTTGATGGTCGAATGACCGTTGATTTCTCGGATGAAACTAAAGTGATTGGCGAGTGCGACCTATGTGGTTCGCCGACTAAGTCATTTACAAATTGCGCAAATCAGTCTTGCCACCAACTCTATTTACTTTGCGGCAAGTGCCTATCAGACCCCAAGAATCTTGAGTGCACCCATGTCGCGTCGGAAACTCTCTCCAGCTGATAACAAGTACATCCGCGGCGTAGTAGCGGTTTGTGCTGGTTCCAAGAAATTTCCCGGAGCAGCAATTCTCGCCGTCGGTGGAGCAAGACGCGGCAATGCCGGCTATGTTAAATACCTAAGCAGTAACGTTGCTTTGATTTCAGAAGTAGTCTCAAGATTTCCCGACGTAGTTCCCATTCCAAACTTAAAAGATGAGCGGGTTGATTCGCTACTCGTGGGGCCGGGTGCGAGCACGCTTGCCGCAATCCCCGATCTACCCTTAGTTCTTGATGGGGAAGCAATCGCTAAAGTGAAAACTCTAAAGAATCGAAAATCAGTCACGGTTATTACTCCACATGAAGGCGAGCTAAAGTATTTAGGATTTAGGCTCGATGGTTCGCGTGAAGAGATTGCAAAAACCATTGCAGCTAAGTTTGGCGTGATAGTGGTATTGAAGGGCAACAGAACCGTGGTCACTGATTCAAATAGGATTTATGTAGATCGAATTGGTGGCCCGGAACTCGCGACTGCGGGGACCGGTGATGTACTTGCTGGACTCATTGCTTCGTTTCTAACCACCGTCAAAAGTGGGGGCGATGCATTTGACCTCGTTTGTGATGCTGTTTCGTTACATTCAAAAGCCGGGCGCCAGGCTGCGAAGAAATTCACATCAGTCACCGCGCTAGAAGTCCTGGAAGAACTCCGTAACGTTTGAGTGACCCCGGGGGCAAGTGATTAGATTGCGATATGTCTGAGATTCTCCCCAACCCAGAGCGCGGTAAAGAGGTATTTGATTTAGATCGAAAATACGTCTTTCACTCTTGGTCGGCCCAAGGACAGATTTCTCCTCTCCCGGTCGCTGGGGGCAAGGGCTCGTATTTCTGGGATTTTGAAGGTAAGAAGTATTTAGATTTCTCATGCCAGCTCGTATTCACAAATATCGGATTTCAACATCCCAAAGTAATTTCTGCAATCAAAGCCCAAGCAGATGTATTGGCAACAGTTGCGCCCCAAGTAGCAAATGATGTGAGAAGTGAGGCTGCAAAGAGAATAGTTGAACTTGCGGGTTCGAAATTCGCAAAAGTTTTCTTTACCAATGGTGGCGCTGATGGGGTGGAGAATGCCATTCGAATGGCGCGCATATTTACCGGCCACCACAAAATTCTCTCCTTCTATCGTTCCTATCACGGCAATACATCTGCAGCTATCTCAGCAACCGGCGATCCACGCCGTTGGCCAAATGAGTTTGCCTATGGACATGTCCATTTCTTCGGCCCTTATCTCTATCGGAGTGCGTTCTGGGCGAAGAACGAAGCGGAGGAGTGTGCCCGTGCGTTAGAGCATCTTGAGAACACGATTATCTTTGAAGGCGCAAAGACCATCGGAGCGATACTCATTGAATCAGTAGTTGGTACTGCTGGAGTATTAATTCCGCCCAAAGGTTACTTGGAGGGCGTTCGGGCGCTCTGTGACAAGTATGGAATTCTCTGGATCGCCGATGAAGTAATGGCTGGTTTTGGAAGAACTGGAAAGTGGTTTGCTTATCAACATTCAACAGTCGAACCTGATCTAATTGTTTTTGCTAAGGGTGTGAACTCCGGATACGTTCCACTTGGTGGTGTTGTTATCTCAACCCCAATCTCTGAGTCATTTAATGATCGGGTATTCCCAGGTGGGCTTACTTACTCGGGCCATCCTCTTGCTTGCGCAGCTGCTGTGGCCACCATCGATGTGATGAAGGAAGAGAAGATTGTGGAGCAGGCCGCTCAGATTGGTGAAAAAGTTATTGGTCCAGGACTTCGTGAGTTAGAGAAAAAACATAAGTTGATTGGTGAAGTGCGTGGCCAGGGTGTTTTCTGGGCTATGGATCTTGTGGCTGATCGCGCCTCGCGAGCGCCACTCGCTCCTTATGGCGGAAGTAGCCCTGCTATGACTGAGTTGGTCGCTGAATGTAAGAAGCGCGGTCTTATGCCATTTACAAATTTCAATCGTATGCATGTCGTTCCACCTTGCAATATCACTGAGGCTGAGGCGAAAGAGGGAATCGCGATTATTGATCAGGCGCTAACCAGCATTGCAAAGTACTACGAAGGTAAGGATTAATCTTGAGCCCAAAACGAATAACTCATTACATCAATGGTGCTTCATGGAGCGGCAGCGCCCAACGAAGTGGTGATGTATTTAATCCTGCAACTGGCGAGGTAAGTGCAAAAGTTGATTTTGCTACCGTAGATGTAATTGATGAATCAGTAGCTGCAGCCAAGAAGGCGTCAATTGAGTGGCGCAATACCTCACTTGCAAAGCGGACCCAAGTTTTATTTGCTTTTCGGGAAATTGTTAATACCAAGAAGGAAGAGTTGGCTAAAGCAATCACCCTGGAACATGGCAAAGTTTTATCCGATGCTTTAGGCGAAGTTACCCGTGGACTTGAAGTTGTTGAGTTTGCCTGTGGAATCCCCCACTTATTAAAAGGCGGATATAGCGAAGGCGTATCAACTGGAATTGATGTCTACTCAATCCGCCAACCACTTGGAGTTGCCGCGATCATTTCACCATTTAATTTTCCAGCAATGGTTCCAATGTGGTTCTTCCCAATTGCAATCGCAACGGGCAACGCTGTTATCTTGAAACCAAGTGAAAAGGATCCGACTCCATCTTTATTGATGGCTTCGTATTGGAAAGAAGCCGGCTTACCAGATGGCGTATTTAACGTGGTTCATGGCGATAAGGTCGCAGTTGATCGGATCTTGGAGCACCCGGATATTGCTTCAGTTTCCTTTGTTGGATCTACACCGATTGCCCAATACATCTATGAGAATGGCACAAAAGCAGGCAAGCGAGTACAAGCCTTAGGCGGAGCGAAGAATCACATGTTGGTACTTCCTGATGCCGATCTTGATCTTGCCGCAGATGCTGCGGTTAATGCTGGCTTTGGTTCTGCGGGTGAGCGTTGCATGGCAATTTCTGCGCTAGTTGCAGTCGAGCCAATTGCTGATGAATTAGTTAAGAAGATTGCCGAACGAATGGGCAATTTACGCACTGGAGATGGAAGCGCCGGCGCAGACATGGGACCACTGGTTACTTCGGTTCACCGTGACAAAGTTGCATCGTATGTGGATGCCGGCGAGCGCGAGGGTGCAAAACTTGTAGTTGATGGCCGCAATCCAAAGGTGGATGGCGCCACAAACGGTTTCTGGTTAGGCCCAACTCTCTTTGATCACGTAACTAAGGATATGTCGATCTATAGAGATGAAATCTTTGGCCCAGTTCTTTCGATAGTGCGTGTTAAGAGTTATGACGAAGGGCTAGAACTAATTAATTCTCACCGCTACGGAAACGGCACCGCGATATTCACAAACGATGGTGGCGCAGCTCGACGATTCCAAAATGAAGTGACCGTGGGAATGATTGGAATCAACGTTCCCATCCCAGTACCAACTGCTTACTACTCATTTGGCGGCTGGAAGAGTTCGCTCTTTGGCGATACTCACGCCCATGGAACTGAAGGAGTTCACTTCTTCACCCGTGGAAAAGTGGTCACAAGTAGATGGCTAGATCCAAGCCACGGTGGAATCAACCTAGGTTTCCCGCAAAACCGCTAAGCCTTCTTTACGAAGTACTCCATAAGTTCATTAACCGGGGTGTTCGCTAACTTCTCATAATTCAGGGTTAGCTCGGCAATCTTCTCTTGTTGAGTCTTGTCGAAAATTCGAGCGAGATTGGTTCGATATTTCTCAATTAGAAGTGGAATTCCCTCTTCTCTACGCCGCTTATGACCAACCGGGTATTCAATAGCTATCTCATCCACCTTACTTCCATCTTTGAAGTACACGGTGACCGCATTTGCAATTGAGCGCTTTTCTGGGTCGTGATAATCCTTTGTAAATTGTGGATCCTCTACGCACTTGATCCGCTCCCGAAGGGCATCGATTCGTGGATCCGCGGCGATGTCATCTTCATAATCACGAGCGGTGAGGCGACCAAAAATTAGTGGGATGGCAACCATGTATTGGATGGTGTGATCACGGTCGGCCGGATTTCTCAGCGGACCTTTCTTATCGATGATTCGAATACAAGCTTCATGCGTGCGAATCTCAATCCGTTCAATATCAGCTTCACTCTTACCGCGCGCAACCATCTCTTGGTGAATTTTTAAGGCCGCTTCAACAGCGGTTTGGGCATGGAACTCGGCCGGGAATGAGATTTTGAAAAGCACGTTCTCCATTACATACGATCCGTATGAACGTTGGAATTTGAACTTGTTTCCTTTGAAGGAGACATCGTAAAAGCCCCAAGTCTTTGCCGAGAGCGCAGATGGATATCCCATCTCACCGGTCTTGGCGATTAGCGCAAGACGGACGGCGCGCGAGGTTGCATCCCCGGCGGCCCAAGATTTTCTCGAGCCAGCATTTGGAAAGTGGCGATAGGTACGAAGTGATTGGCCATCCACCCAGGCAAGTGAAACGGCGTTCAATATCTGCTCTCTAGTTAGTCCAAGTAACTTTCCAACTACTGCGGTTGATGCAACTTTGACCAAGATGACATGATCTAAGCCGACTTTATTGAAGGAGTTCTCAAGAGCAATGCAGCCTTGGATTTCATGAGCCATGATCATCGCGTTAAAGACATCGCTCATCATGAGCGGTTTTCCACCACTTGCGAGAGCATTTCTTGAGAGCCAATCAGCAATCGCAAGAATTCCACCTAAATTATCGGAAGGGTGGCCCCATTCAGCGGCCAACCAGGTGTCATTGAAATCAAGCCATCTAATGGCAGCTCCAATGCTAAATGCGCCAGATACTGGATCTAATTCGTAATCTGTTCCTGGAACTCGAACTCCATTTTCAATTCGTACTCCTGGCACAACGGGCCCAAGTAGCTTTCGACATGCTTCATACTCAAGTGACTCCAAACCGCAACCAATCGTGTCTAGAAAGCAATACCAAGCTGTTTTCTTCGCTAACTCTGAATCGATCTTGTAGTCGAGAACGTAGTCGACGATATCGACTATCTCTTGATCGAAAGGTAGATCAGACTTGGCGAAATTCGATGACATCTAGCGATCCTCCAGCTTCACAAATACTCTATTTTCTGGGCCGACATAGTTTGCACTAGGGCGGATAATTTTGTTGTCATGTCGCTGCTCAATTATGTGACCTGCCCAACCCGTAAGGCGCGCAAAGATGAAGATCGGAGTGAAGAAAGAGGTAGGAATCTTCATTTCTTTATAAGCAACTGCTGAGAACCAATCCAGATTCGGGAACATCTTCTTCTTATCCCACATCACGCTCTCAATGCGTTCGGCAATCTCATAAATACCTAGGCCACCCGAAAGTTCCTTAGCGACTCCTTTGATTATGGGATTTCGTGGATCGCCTACGGTGTAGACCGGATGGCCGAAGCCGATAATCACTTCTTTGCTCTCTAACCGCTTAAGGATGTCCGCCTCGGCTTCAGCAGAAGTTGAATATCGCTCTTGAATTTCAAGGGCGACTTCATTTGCGCCACCATGTTTTGGGCCACGCAATGCGCCAATTGCTCCGGTAATACTTGAGTACATATCAGATCCAGTTCCGGCAATCACGCGAGCGGTAAATGTGGAGGCATTAAATTCATGTTCGGCATAGAGAATCAACGAAACATGCATCGCTTTTACCCATAATTGGTCAGGCTTCCTCTCATGAAGCAAGGTCAGAAAGTGCTCTCCGACGCTATCGGCGCTTGTTTCTAGCGAAATTCGCTTACCGTTATGTGAGAAGTGATACCAGTACAGAAGCATCGATGGCGTCGTAGCAATTAACCGGTTAGCAACATCAAGGGCCGCCTCATCGCTATGCGAATCTGACTCTGGAATCTCGCAACCAAGTGCAGAAACTCCGGTACGAATCACATCCATCGGATGGGCGTTCTTTGGGATGTTCTCTAGAATCGTGAGAATTGAGGATGGAAGTCTCCGAAGTGACTTCAACTTATTCTTATATGAATCCAACTCAGCTTTGTTGGGTAACTTTCCATAAAGAATCAGAAAAGCAACTTCTTCAAATTCGCAATTCTCGGCAAGATCCTTGATGTCATACCCGAGGTAATGAAGCTCGTTTCCATTTTGGCCAACCGTGGATAGAGCGGTATTTCCAGCCGAAACGCCGGAGAGGGCTACCGACTTCTTAGCTTTGAACTCGCTCATTCCCCGCGCTTCTCAGCTTGGAAATTATCTAGCGATTTCTCATACTCGTAATAGTTGATCCGGTCATAGAGCTCTTCACGAGTCTGCATCTCCCCCAGCACTGACTTTTGGGTGCCATCCTTACGGATTACTTCATAAACGTGTTCCGCAGCCCTATTCATCGCGCGGAAAGCAGATAGCGGATAGAGCGCCATGGAGATGCCAGCGCCCTTCAATTCCGCTAAAGTGAAAAGTGGCGTTAAGCCAAATTCAGTTATGTTGGCAAGGACTGGAACTTTTATCTCGGCGGTAAAGCGCTGGTAATCCTCAAGAGTTCGAATGGCCTCAGCAAATATCGCATCGGCGCCCGCATCGATATATGCCTTAGCGCGAGTGATTGCGCTATCTAGACCTTCGACCGCAACCGCATCGGTTCTAGCTATCAGGTAGAAGGAGTCACTTCCTCTTGCAATAACAGCTGCTTTGATTCGATCGACCATTTCTGTGGTTGAAACGACCTCTTTATTGGGGCGATGGCCACATCGCTTCGCGCCGATCTGATCTTCCATATGTGCAGCAGCAGCGCCGGCATCAATGAGTGACTTAATTGTTCTCTGGATGTTGAAGGCCGATGGACCAAAACCAGTATCGATATCAACTAAAAGCGGTAGGTCACAGACTGCGGTAATTCTTCGAACATCAATAAGTACATCTTCTAACGTCGTAATTCCTAAATCAGGAACACCTAAAGATCCGGCAGCAACGCCACCGCCAGAGAGATAGATCGCTCGATACCCAGCGCGCTTTGCAAGTAGGGCATGGTTGGCATTTATTGTTCCGATGATTTGTAGTGGAGATTCGCTCTTAAGTGCGGTGCGAAACTTTTCACCGGCGTTACTCACTTTCTCAACCTATCACTCAGTTCCCGCTTTACGCGAAGCAGATCCAAGGCGGCTACCGCGCTGTCGTATCCCTTATCTTCCTTACTTCCAGCAACGCCACTTCTTGCAACAGCTTGTTCCACGGTATCGACAGTAAGAACTCCAAATCCGATCGGTTTATCCAATTTAAGGGAGACCTGCATAACACCATCTGTAACACCTTGGCAGACATAATCAAAATGCGGCGTCTCGCCTCGAAGTACAACGCCAAGCACCACAGCAGCATCGGCGCCAGCGTTAAGCGCGAATTGGGCGGCGAGCGGAAGTTCAAAGGAACCAGGAACATAAATAGTTTCGGAGCCCACAACCCCAGCTTCGTTTAAAGCGCGCTTTGCGCCCGCAACTAAAGCACCACAGATCTCTTGATGCCAGCGCGCTGAAATGATCGCAACCTTCGAGCCGGCAAATGAGGGAACTTCTACTTTCGGAGCGCTTCCTGACATTTAGGCATCCTTCCTTTTCTCAACTAACACATGACCCAAGCGCTCACTTTTTGCCTTTAAGTAAGCGAGATTGTATTGATTTGGCGAAACTACTAAAGCCTGGGTTTTGACACTGAAATTTGCATCCTCAAGTGTTCTTACCTTGGCTGGATTATTTGTTAAGAGAACAACATCTTTAATCCCTAGATCGCTTAAAATCTCAACGGCATCTTGAAAATCCCGTTCATCAATTCCATGGCCAAGAGCTAAATTTGCATCCACGGTGTCTAAACCCTCATCCTGAAGACGATAGGCACGAATTTTTTCACCGAGGCCAATCCCTCTTCCTTCGTGTTCTCGCAAATAAATAATTAGCCCAGAACCTTTTCGTTCAATCTCTTCCATCGCGTTAGCAAGTTGATCGCCACAATCACAGCGCATTGAACCTAAGACATCACCGGTTAAACACTCAGAGTGAATTCGGACTAAAACTTCTTTTCCGCTTAAATCACCAAGCGCTAGTACCGCATGCGTTACACCGCCTTGACCAGAATGTGTAGCAATCCGCCACTCACCATTTGCTCTCGGTAAATTCGCCCATTCAAATCTCTCGGCTTGTTTCTTACTTGATGGCGCCAAAGACTTAGAGAGTTCTTCGATAGTGATCATCGGAATAGAGTGATCCCGCGCAAAGTCATAGAGCGCTTGGCCACGCATCATCGAGCCATCTTCATTTACAAGTTCACTTATGACTCCGACTGGGGCAGCGCCAGCTCGATAACACATCTCAACAACAGCTTCGGTATGGCCCCTTCTTGAAGCTAACCCACCTTCGTGAGCAATTAAAGGGAATATGTGACCAGGGCGGATGAAATCCTCAGCGCTAGAAGCCAAATCAGCTAGAGCGCGAATCGTGTTCGCTCTTTCCTGCGCACTAATTCCAGTAGTAATTCCATGCTTTACATCGACGGTGACGGTAAATGCGGTCCTCTTTGTATCTTGATTCTGTTTTACCATCAAAGGAAGGTGTAATTGACGTGAACGCTCCTCGGTCATTGCAACGCAGATTACGCCTGAGGTGTAGCGGATCATAAAGCCGATTTTCTCGGTGGTAGCAGCGCTCGCGAGTAAGAAAAGGTCACCTTCATTTTCACGATCTGCATCATCGGTAACTATTACAAAGCCACCACTTTTGAAAGCCGCTATCGCCTTATCTAATTCACTTGCCACTTTCTTCACCTCGCTTCATGAGGCGCTCTACATACTTAGCAATAACATCAACTTCTATGTTTACTAAGTCACCGCTCTTCTTATCCGACAAATTAGTCTTTGCCAAAGTTTCTGGGATTAACCAGAGCGTGACTTCTTCGCCGATAATCTCTCCAACGGTTAACGAAACTCCATCCACAGCGATTGAACCTTGATTGACAATGTATTTAGTCAGCTCTTGTGGAATAGAAAGCACGAATTTGTTCCATTTCTCGCCGGTTGAATTCTCTTTCACAACGCCAACGCCGTCGACATGGCCTTGGACAATATGTCCACCGAGTCTTGAATCAGCCCGAGCTGCTAGTTCAAGATTGACTGGACTTCCCACTTCAAGGTTCTTAAGACTTGTGAGTCGAAGTGTTTGCACCATTACATCTGCTTTAAAAGAACTTTCGCTAACTGAGATTGCGGTCAAGCAAACCCCGTTCACGCTGATGGAATCACCGACCCTCAATTCCGGCACAAGGGCGCTCTTAATCTCAACTACCGCAGATTCAGCGCCATTAACTATCGAAACAACTCTTCCTTTATCAGCTACTAGACCAGTAAACATTATTTACTCACCGCCAATAAGTGGAGCACAAGATTCTTCTCGTTCTCTCCAATAATCTTGGTCGAATGAAGGTTCAAATCAACTCGTTCACTCAAGTTTCGAACCTCAAAATCACCAACGAAATCAAAGCCGCCACCAAGGAGAGTTGGAGCTTGATAGAGGAATAACTCATCAAATAACTCTGCTTTGAGAAACGCGCTCGTTAGTTTTGGCCCAGCTTCCACCAAAATCCGGTTCCAGCCTTTTTCTTCAGCTAACTCGAGTAGCTGTGAGAGGTTTTGACTCTCAAGATGAATCGTGGCTGCGCTCTCATCGAGAATCTTTGAACCAGCCGGAATCCCTCGTTTGCCCATCACCACGCGCACTGGTCTAAATTCGAAATTGCCGCGCTTCACTCCCCGCACCGTCATCGCTGGATCATCGGCAATCACCGTCCCAGTTCCAGTAACGATTGCATCACACTCACTTCTTAACTCATGAACACTCTTGCGAGCCTCCTCATTTGTGATCCACTTTGAGGAACCATCTGATGCCGCTACTTTTCCATCGAGAGTCGTAGCTACTTTCAAAGTTATATATGGACGAGAGCTCTCAATCTTCTTTAACCAAGCGCGGTTGGTAAAACTAACTTCCGCCTCAAGTAACCCTGATTCAACTTCGATACCGGCCGCTCGCAATTTAGCTGCGCCACCGGCTGCCTTTGGATTTGTATCCGAGACTGCAAAAACAACTTTCTTAACTCCAGCCTTGATGATTGCTTCCGTGCAAGGAGGCGTTTTCCCATGATGGTTACATGGCTCAAGTGTGAGGACTAGCGTCGCGCCTCTTGCTTTATCGCCCGCAACTTCTATTGCAACAACTTCAGCATGTTTTCCCCCAGCTTCGCGATGATGAAAGCCTTCGCCAATTAGTTCACCAGATTCACTCAAAATGACCGCGCCAACAATGGGATTTGGGGCGGTTAGGCCAAGACCAATTTTTGAGAGCTCATCGGCACGGCGCATCGCAGTTGAAATATCTACCAAGATCGCCACCTCCGAAAGATTTCCGGGGTGCGCAAAAGAGCACGCGCAAGGATGCGCGTATTTGTTTCCTCTCATCCGGACTTTAACCGTCGGTCTTGGAATCTCACCAAGTCCACCGATAGCTGGCTGCTAGCGGGTCGCAGACTTTGACTGCCGGTTCGGAATTACACCGACCCCGGAAACAACACCGCGAGTCTAGCGGAGGGTTATTGCCCGTTCCAAGCGGCCATCTCTGCTTTAAATGGATCAAGCCCCATCGGCCCAAGATTCAACACATAGGAGTGGAACTTCTTTAGATTGAAGCTTGCACCAAGTCGCTTCTTGGCATCTTCTCTTGCTTCCATCATGAAGCGTTCGCCAACTTTGTAAGAGATGGCCTGACCGGGCCAACCAAGATAGCGATCAACTTCGCTACGGGCGGAGATGTCATCAAGGAGTGCTCGTTCATGGAGAATCTTGAAGGCAGATTCGGCGTTCCAAACTTCGCCATTGAAATCTTTATAGCCACAGTGCATGCCGATATCAACAACAATGCGCGCAGCTCTCAAACCTTGTGCTGATAGATATCCCATTTCATAACCGGGATCTTCAAATGCTCCTAATTCATCCATGAGGCGTTCTGCGTAAAGCGCCCAACCTTCACCATATCCAGATACCCAGACACGATTACGCTGGAATCTATTTAGGCGAACGGTGTTCACCTTAGTGGTGGCAACTTGAAGGTGATGACCTGGGACAGCTTCGTGATACCAAGTTGAAACAATATTCCACCAACCAAAAGTTTTTCGACCCATTGTTGGAAACCAGGTAGTTCCAGGTCGAGATAGATCTTCACTTGGTCCCATGTAGTAAGCAGCCGAGGCGCTTCCTTCTGGAGCAAGGCGTGCTTCGCAATTCTTAATGCGCGGATCGATATCGAACTCTTTTCCATCTAGACGTTCGACAGCTTTCTCAATAAATTCTTTTAATTTCTTTAGAAGTTCTGCTTCTCCTTCGACGGTATAGCGAGGATCTTTATCAAGGCGGTCAGCCACCTCCCGTAGCGATGTGGCATCGGGATAAAGGCGGTCAGCAGCGCGTTTCATGCGGGCGTTGATCTCATCGAGTTGGGCGATTCCCCACTCGTATGTATCGCGAAGATTTAAATCAGCTCCGGTGAAATGGCGCGCCCACATTTTGTAACGCTCTTCGCCAACTCCATCCTTTGGATCAGACTTTGGCGCGTATGAATTCTTAAGCCAGTTAGAAGTTTCTAGGCAGGCTGATTCGGCGCTCTTAGCTGCTTGAAGCAATTCGCTGTTTGTGCCAGCTTGATCAAACTTCTTAGCAACCGTTTGGAAAGCACCTTTTGAGAAGGTTTCAAGTTGCCCAGCGGTGGCTAGTACTTGGCGAGTGGAATTAACTCTTCCTTCGCCAGCCACAGTTTCTAGCGTGGAGCACCAACCTTTAAGGGCTTCGCTAATTGCATTTAGACGCTTTGTGGCATTAGCGGCTGAATCGGGTTTCTCTTTAGGCATCATCTCAAAGACTTGTCGAATAGAAGTGACTGGTGATGAAATCAAATTAAAGAGCGCTCTTGATTCATGGCTCTCGGCGAGCTTTAGTTCTGAGGAGAGTCGTTCAGTAGCAACTGCTTGCGCGATTCGGTCGTACTCATTCTCGGGAGTTTCAGCTTTGACTTCATTTAAAGTCTTTCGAGTTAAATCTTCGCGTGCTTTCTGTCCGGCCATTGAGAAGTCATCGAGTTTGTCATCAAAGCCTGGGACGCCTAGGAGAGTGGCTCCGATTGGAGTCAACTTGATTCCCTCTTCGATAAAACCATCAAGGATTTTTGAGATTTTGGTCTGTGACATATCTACCCCTCTGTTGGATCGGCTAATTCAAACTTTCCTTTTCCAATCTGGCCGCGCTCGCGATACATCTCTAACTTCGCCCTGGTGTCTTGGATATCTAGGTTACGCATCGTGAGTTGACCGATGCGATCTTCTGGGCCAAAGGCGGCGGACTCGGTGCGTTCCATCGATAACTTCTCGGGATGATATGAAAACCCTTCACCTTGAGTGTTGATGATTGAGTAATCATCACCCCGGCGAAGTCTTAAGGTCACAGTTCCAGAAATTGTTGAAGCTACCCATCTTGTTAGTGATTCGCGGAGCATCAAAGATTGTGGATCGAACCATCTTCCTTCGTAGAGCAATCTTCCAAGTCTGCGACCTTCTTGAGCGTAATTTGCAATGGTGTCCTCGTTGTGAATTGCAGTCAGTAACCGTTCATATGCGATGAATAAAAGTGCCATTCCTGGCGCTTCATAAATTCCACGGCTCTTGGCTTCGATAATCCGATTTTCGATCTGGTCAGACATTCCGAGTCCATGGCGCCCGGCAATCGCATTTGCTTCGCGCATCAAGGCAACAGAATCGGTGAAATCTTTTCCATTTACAGCAACTGGGCGACCAGATGCGAATTGGATCTTCACATCTTCACTTGCAATCGCAACTTTTGAATCCCAGAACCGCACGCCCATGATTGGCTCAACTAGCTCTATTGAGCTCTCTAGTTTCTCTAACTCTTTTGCTTCGTGAGTTGCACCTAGAATATTCGCATCAGTTGAGTAAGCCTTCTCCTTACTATCGCGGTAAGGAAGTTTGTTAGTTGTGAGCCACTCTGACATCTCCTTACGACCACCAAGCTCAGATACAAATTGCTTATCAAGCCAAGGCTTATAGATCTTTAGAGTCGGGTTTGCTAGTAGTCCATAGCGGTAGAAACGCTCGATGTCATTACCCTTATAGGTAGAACCATCGCCCCAGATAGACACGTTGTCAGAGAGCATTGCTCTTACTAGAAGAGTTCCGGTAACAGCACGGCCTAGCGGAGTTGTATTGAAGTAAACCCGGCCGCCAGTTCTAATATGGAAAGCGCCACAAGCAAGAGCGGCTAAACCTTCTTCCACTAGAGTTTCTTTGCAATCAACTAACCGTGCAATCTCGGCGCCATATTGTTTAGCGCGATCTGGTACGGATGCAATATCGCTCTCGTCATATTGACCAAGGTCTGCGGTGTAGGCACAAGGAATTGCGCCCTTTGAACGCATCCATGCAACTGCGACCGAAGTATCAAGGCCGCCAGAGAATGCGATTCCAACTCGTTCTCCGATTGGTAGGGATGCAAGGACCGTGTTTGACATAGAGGGCAAGCCTAACTTAGGTAAGAAGCGTGGCGAGATAAGGATTAATGGACCATTGCTCACAGAGGCTCTCATAATTTCGCCGATCGGCGGCGATTCCAGAGAAGGTCGCCCTAATCATGAGGTTCCGTGGCGTGTGATCAATCGAGACGAACTCGACGATGTCTGCCTTGTAGCCATTAATTCTTAAGAGCTCTGCGCGAAGCGAATCAGTTAATAAATCTGCAAAGCGCTCTTTGACAATTCCGTTTCTAAACAGTGGTTCCCATTCATTACCGGCTGGCTTAATGCGCTTATTAAGATCGTGGTGGCAACATGGCGATACCAGGATAACTTTCGCTTCGCTCTTGATAGCCCAAGCAAGTGCATCATCGGTAGCGGTATCACAAGCATGAAGCGCAATAACTAGAGTGGTTTTCTTGACCAGATACTTGGCAATATCGCTTGCAATAAATTCAATTTGGTTTGCAATTCCCAGTTCTTTTGCTATACCCGCGTTTCGAGCTCTGGACTCCGGCTTGTTATCTACACCTACAACTCTTACATCTTTACCCTTTAGGGATAAAAATCGGTGCACCGCGAAGGTCAAATAGGCATTTCCACAGCCAAGATCAACTACGTCGATGTTTTTCTCAGCTAATTGATCTAGAGAGCTCTCGATAATCTTTAAGAAGTCATCGACCTGGCGGTACTTATCGGCTTGGCGAGGGATTAACTCCCCCGATAAAGATGCGATACCCAAGGCTTTAAATATCTCATCAGTAATCGGAAGGGCCCGTTCTTTCTTGCGATCGTGGTCTACTTCTACTTCCTTTACCTCATCGCTCTTAGCGCGATGTATTTGTAGCGCGCCTTGCTTTGTAACTCTTATCGTCAAGGTTTCATCGACTCGTTCGATCAAAATATTCGCATACCCCTCGTTAAGTAGGGCCGGAATATCTAACTCAGAAGGCAAAAGATTTTTGGTGAGATCTTGCTTGCCATCATGGAAGACAAATTGAAGTAGGAGTTGTTCTTTGATTTTTACTGGTCGGATATCAATCCGCTCATATCTCGGGTTATGCGACTTCCGCCGACCCGAGATGATTGCGCGTTTTAGTGAATCAACGCCGCTTATCCATTCCTGGATGCTTTGAAACTCTTCCAAACTCACAACGTTATGACTATTACAGGGGCAGGAGAACGAAAAGAGCTGTAAGCGCTAGCGCAAGAAGAGCGCTCTGGGCAAAGATAGTTAGAGCGGTCTTACGATCAGCTTTTCTATCTTCTGCGCTTTGAACTCGGGTTATATCGCCAAGCTTTCCTAGATTGAAAGTTCCCATTAGCCCGTAGGCCAAGCAAAACTTCTTTCGTGACTGGATAAAGCCAACCGAGAAGACCATAAGTGGGGCAAAGAGTGACCACCGAGCGGAGTTCTCAGTACCCGCAGCCACAAGCCCGGCAAAACTTATGAGGGTTAATGCGGCACCGATAATTGCAACGACTTGGCGACGGCGAACTTCAGCTTTACCTAGGTTACAAGTTCCTGGAACGTATGAATATGTCATCCGAAAAACTCCTCGTGCTCTTCTTCTTCAGCCCAGACTGAGCCGACTTCTTCCTGCTTCTCAAACCAAGATAGAAATGAGACGATTCCGCGCACGGCTACAGTAATAAGTGTTGCTAGTGCGATGATTCGGCGAAGCGCTTTCATGCTCGAATCCTAATTACTTTTTGCCAATCTCTCCAACGTGGCCATCGCAGCGTTATGTCCGGCGATTCCGCTAACTCCGCCGCCTCGAATCGCCCCGGCTCCGGCGATAAAAACTCGGTCATTAGTTGTTTCCACTCCCCACTTGCCTTGTTCACTTTGCGTTCGCCAAGGCCACATTAAATCGCTATGAAAGATATTTCCGCGAGGAAGATCGATCTCAGCTTCTAGCTCTTGTGGGGTCTTTACCTCAATACACGGTTTGCCAGCTGCATCATCCAGAATCAAATCTTCGATGGGCTCGGCCAAGTACTTATTAAGCCCAGCAAGGATTCGCCTAAATACTTCGACTTTGATTTTCTCATGATCTATATCAAAGAGTGAAGCTGGGGTATGTAGCGCAAAGAGTGTGAGAGTGTGATTGCCAGCAGCTTGCATCGATTCACTCAGAATTGAAGGGTCGGTAAGGGTGTGACAGTACATTTCTGAGGGGATTACATCTGGGATTACCCCAGATTTTGCTTGGTGGTAAGCCTTCTCTAATTGTTCGAAGCTTTCATCGATATGAAAAGTTCCAGCAAAGGCTTTCTTCGGATCTAATCCACTCTTTAACTTAGGAAGACGCTTAAGAACCATGTTCATCTTTACCTGAGAACCATCTCTAAAATTTGGGGCTTTGATTCCTGTTAAGCGCTCTAAAACTCTTGGAGCTGCTCCCGATAAGAGAACTCTTGCGCTTAAATCTTCACCGCTACCTAGTCTTAGCATCACACCATCGTTAGTAGTCTCCGCGGAAATTACTTCTGTCCCTGCACGTAAATCAACACCGAGCGACTTCGTCCGCTCTAGAAGGGCTTCGACTAACTTACCCATCCCGCCCTTTGGTACGCGCCATTCACCTGTTCCATTTCCGACTAGATGATAATGAAAACAGATATTGCTCAATATCTCTGCAGCGCTTGCAAATGTTCCAATCAGCCCATCAGTAAGCACTATGCCCTTAACAAGATCGTTCTTGAAGTACTTGTTTAGCGTCACTTCAAGAGGTTGGACTACAAACTCATCCCAGAGTTCATCACCAATTAAAGCCTTGATCTCCACTTCATCCTTTAGCGGTTCGAGCATCGTCGGGGCTAACCGTTCAGCCACTACTCCAATACGTTTATAGAAGCGCTCCCAAGCATCGCTATCTTCATTACTCGAAGTAAAAGCGGTAATTGACTCGCTTGATTCCGCATCGAAGTTACGGTTGATCAGGATTCCGGTATTACCGGAGGGAGTATAGGAAGAGACGGTCCTGCTTAAGGTTTCGAACTTAAGATCTAAATCTTGTTTTATCTGATCGGGAAGGAGAGCAACCAGATATGAGTATCTCGAGAGCTTTGCGCCCACACCTTCAAATGCATAAACACTTTTTGTAGCGCCTCCAAATTCCTGGTTCTTCTCAAGAACTATTACTTTCTTTCCCGCCTTAGCTAAGTAACACGCCGCTACTAGCGCATTGTGGCCACCGCCAACTATGGCAACTTCATAATCTTGATTCATTTAAAGCGTGCGTAGAATCCGGTTAAAAGCCTCTTCGATGTTTTCCGCACTTGTTCCGAAATTCAACCGGGCGAATTGGGCGTGCTTCGGACTATAAAAGGAACCTGAATTTATCGCCAACTTTCCCTTCTCAAGGATTGCTTTGGTTGGATCCTCGCCAAGACCAAGATTGGAGAGATCTAGCCAGGCCAAATAACCAAAGTCTGGGATGCGATAGCCAATCGCGGGAATCTTGGAATCAATTAACGCTCTAATTAACTTCCGATTCTCATCAAGAGTCTTTAACGCTCCATCAAGCCAATTTCTTGACTTGTCGAATGCAGTAGTTGCTGCCACAGCGCCAAATAACGATGCCCGGAATGCTACAGAAATCGGCATGGAATTAATGCGTTCCTTCAACGCTTCAATCTCAGTAATGATCATGGCGCACTTGAGGCCGGCGAGATTAAAAGCCTTGCTAGCGCTAGTTACACAGATTCCCACTTCACGTGCGGCATCTGAGACTGAGAGGAACGGGACGAAGGTGTTTCCTGGATAAGTGAGCGCAGCATGAATTTCATCGCTTATAACAATGACGCCGTATTGCTTTGCTAAATCCGCAATCCGAGCTAATTCGCTCTTGGTAAAGATGATTCCGACTGGATTATGTGGGCTACAGAGGATGTGTACTTTTGCACCCGCCTTATAGGCGCGCTCAATGCCGTCAAAATCAAGGGAATACTCCATGCCCTTTTCAATCAGTGGTACATCAACTAACTCTGCTTTTACTTCCGAGACCCAGCGCCACATGTTGTCGTAGACCGGTGAGTTAAGTACTACTCGATCTCCTGGATTGATAAGAGTTCGAATAACTTCTACCGTTCCCACGCCGACATCAGTTGCGATGCGCATCTGGGATACATCTGGGCTCCATCCCCAACGGGCGTCGGAGAAGTTCTTAAATGCTTCAAACATTTCTGGAAATGGCCCGAGGTAGCCGGTATCGGAGCGATCAATCATGTCGCGTAGCGCCGCTTTGATCTCTTCAGCTATTGGGAAATCCATTTCTGCAACCGGAAGCGGAAGGACATCGCTCGGGAATTGTCGCCACTTGACGCTCTTACGTTTTCTTAATTCAGATAATGGAAATGCACGAATTTCATCGGCCATAGGCGTGAGTATGCCACTGAATTTCGGGGTTGTGAAAGAAATTAGCCTTTAACTGAGCCGGCAAGAAGGCCGCGGACAAAATATCGCTGGAGTGCGAAGAAGACGGCGACTGGCACAAGTATTGACACGAATGCGCCAGCAGTAAGTAACTCCCAATCCCCGCCTCGTGTTCCAGTCATCTCAGCGAGTCGCACCATAAGTGGTGCGATTTCGCGCTTTCCGCCACCAAATGTAAGTGCGACTAATAAATCATTCCATGTCCATAAGAATTGGAAGATGGCGAAGGAAGCGATCGCCGGAACGCTAAGTGGCAAGATGATCTGGCGGAATAGTTTGAAATGATCAGCACCATCTACGCGCGCCGCCTCAATCAACTCACGCGGAAGTTGAGCGATGAAGTTGTGAAGTAAGAAAATTGCGAGCGGCAATCCAAACATCGTATGCGCAAGCCAGATTGGGATAAATGTTCCAGTAATACCAAAGCTTGGAATCACAGTGAAGCTTCCAATATGCAATCCTCCGGAGAAGAGTTGAAGTAATGGAATCAAGGACATTTGGAGTGGAATTACCTGTAGGGCAAAGATGGTGAAAAAGAGGAAATTTCTTCCTTTGAAATCAAACCAGGCGATTGCATAAGCAGCAAAGATTGCAATCGTGATTGGGATTATGGTTGAAGGAATCACAATCGCAAAGGTATTAAGGAAGTATTGACTTAGCGGTGGTGTTGCGCCTCTTCCCTCAAAAAGAACTCTCGTGTAGTTAGTAAAGGTGAACTCTGGATTTGTTAAAACTGTCCACCAACCTGAGCTATTGATTCCCGTACTCGGCCTAAAGGATGTTACAAACAAGCCGACTGTGGGAATTGTCCAGAAAGTGGCAATCAAGATTGCAGTGAAGCTTGCCCACGGTGAACTTAGATGAGTCTTAACTACTTCAATATCTCGTTTGCGGAGTTTGCGGGCCATTAGCGCTCACTCCGTTCGCGGCGAAGATTCACTACGTTATAAGCCACTAATGGAAGTACGCCAAGGAAAAGAATTATCGCTAGGGCGCTCCCCGTTCCGTAATTCAGCGCTCGGAATGATTGGTTATACATCTCATTTGCAATCACGCTGGTCTTAAAGTTTCCACCCGTCATAGTGCGGATGATGTCGAATACCTTAAGTGCGCCAATAGTTATTGTGCTCAAAACTACGATAATTGTTCCTCTAATCATCGGAACGGTAACGCGCGAGAATCGCTTCCAGCCACTTGCGCCATCAAGCATCGATGCTTCCAGGATTTCATCTGGGATGGCTTTGATTGCAGCTGATAGAACTACCATGGCAAAACCAGTTTGGATCCAGACAAAGACCACGATGAGAAGGAATGTGTTTAGCGGATTTACCAAAAGCCAATTTGTAGGCACAAAACCAAGCCATTCAGCGATCTGGCTTAATAACCCTATCTCCGGGGCGCGCTCGTTCGGCTCGAATTGATAGACAAATTTCCAGATAATTCCAGCGCCAACAAATGAAATCGCCATCGGCATAAAGATCAATGATTTAACAAGGCCAGGGCGGCGCATCCGATCTGTGAGAACAGCTATCAGTAATCCAAAACCCGTTGAAGCAATTGGAGCAACAATCATCCAAACTCCGGTGTTGCGGAGTACATCGAGAATTTCTGGTTGGGTGAAAGCCCAGTGGTAATTCTCTAAGCCAACGCTTTCTTCACCACGGGCATCACGGAATGAGAGATAGAGGGTTCGAAATGCTGGTGCAACTAAACCTATAAAGAGGAATAGCAGCGCCGGGGCTAGGAAGATTACATACTTAAGAAATCTTTGCACCCGTTCACCGGTGCGCTCAGCTAGCGTAAATGCGATGGCCACCAAAGCCGCAAAAATCAGGATGGTTAGCGTGAGCCCGGTTAACTTTGAGACTGCTTGCTCTAATTGAGATTGGCGAGCAGCAATCTCAATCACTAAGAACTCCTAATCACTTTTTGAACTTATTGATAAAAGAGGTGTGGTGACTTTACCGCCACCACACCTCTTCTACTACTTACTTAGTCTTTTAGGACTTTGGCCAAGACTTCTCGATTGCATCAAGAACAGCCTTATCGGACTTGTTCTCGGCAACCCAAGCAGTCATTTCCTTCCAGAATGAGCCAGCGCCAACT
Source organism: Candidatus Nanopelagicaceae bacterium (assembly GCA_018882735.1). GTDB lineage: Bacteria > Actinomycetota > Actinomycetes > Nanopelagicales > Nanopelagicaceae > MAG-120802. Next base: position 19,271 of record VERH01000007.1, on the reverse strand, counting down.
GCTGCTGGCATTGCATCGGAACCATCGAAACGGAATGTGGTTGCATTCTTGAGAATTTCAACCGCATTCTTATTCACTGGATCTGCGACATTTGCAACATCGAGGCCCTTGTTAGCTGAGAACCAGCCACCAAGTGCAGCCTTCTTGTTGTTCCACTCTGGGGATGTGAGGTAGAGCTGAACAGCTGCTACTTCTGGACGATCCGAGAATGAACCTACGAATTCGCCGCCACCAAGTGCCGGACGCTGATCAGCAGTCACACCTGGGAAGTAGAAGGTTGTGATTCCACCTTCAGTTGTTGTGTCATCTGGGGTAACGATGGTTGCGCCGTAATCAGCAGCCAAAATTCCACCGATGAATGAAGCCTGGCGATGCATTGCGCAGGATCCATCAACAAGTCCCTTACCGCCTTCTTGGAAGGTGGTCGTAGCAATTGCTGGGACGTTTCCAACGTACTTAGGATTCTTGAGGATCTTGCCTGCTTCCTTGAGAACCGCAGCAACCTTTGGATCATTGAATTTAATGGAGTGATTTACCCACGCATCGTAGGTAGCCGCATCATTTACACGCAGCATCAAATCTTCCATCCAGTCAGTTCCAACCCAACCAGTTGCATCTCCAGAGCCAAAGCCAACGCACCATGGTTGAACTTTGCCGCCAGCTGCAACGGTGTCAGAGAGAGCTAGTAGCTCAGCCCAAGTTGTTGGGATGCTCCAACCATTATCTGCGAATGTCTTTGGTGAGTACCAGACGAACGACTTAACGTTTGCGCCAAGTGGAGCGGCATAGAAGGTTCCATCAACGGTTCCATATGCTTTCCAATCTGCACCGTAGTACTCATCAGCAGCTGCAGAAACTGCATCTGTAGCTGGGAACATCTTGCCCGTTGCAACCATTGCCTTTAGAAGACCTGGCTGTGGGAAGACGGCGAGATCAGGAGCAGTACCACCTTCTACACGAACTGGAAGTTGTGCTTCGAATTCAGCAGTTCCATTCCAGTTAATTGTGATTCCGGTGCACTCTTCGAACTCTGCGAAGGATTCCTGATATATCTCGGCTTCTGGGCTACGAATCGAAGAATAGATTTCGACTTCGACGCCTTCATAAGTTCCATATGACTCATATGCATCGCAATTTCCACCACTTGCCGAATCATCTGAACTTCCACATCCAGAGATGACAAGGGAGAGCGCTGCAAACAAGCTGGTCGCCAGAATTAGGCGACGCCGCAAAAATGCGGTCATTTAACTTCCCCTTTCGAAAGGAACTCCCTAGGTTCTCCCAGGAAGTTTGACCGCAGTTTTCTCCTTTGCGCCCGCCAGGGCAACCCATCGCGCCATGAAAAAACTCTGAAAACCGCTAACGGTTCTGTTATTTCAATACTTTTACTCGAGAGCGGTAAGCCAGCAGGTCGTGTCCCCGGGGAGGGCGAGGCGCCCTTCGTTAATGGCCACCGCAGGCTTCGAACTGAATAGAAGTTCAAATCCGGTGGGTACTTCAACTTCTATAGTTCCTAACGTTGTGTTGGCGAAGAGCGCAAATCCAGGGCGTCGCTCAAAAGCAATCACACCGTCCGGAGCCTTTAACCATTTGACTTCATAATCGCTAGAACTCTTAAGGGCTGGGTGCTCACTTCGAATCCGCAAACTTTCGCGATAAAAATTAAGTGAACTATCTCTTTCATTATCTTGCAAAGTAACGCACTTGGAACTCCAATGAGTAGGTATTGGTAGCCAAGGCTTTCCAGTAGTGAAACCCAAGTTATTAGAACTATCCCAAGGGAGGGGGATCCGCGCGCCATCGCGCCCTTTATCTTTCCCATTAGTGCGAAAGAAGATCGGATCTTGTCTAACTTCGTCGGATAGCTCGCCATCGGCAAGCCCCAACTCTTCACCTTGAAATATGTAAATACCGCCAGGAAGTGCATGAGTTAATAGCGCAAAGGCTCTGGCGCGCCACTCTCCAGTTTCACCACCGCCAAGTCTTGTGACTAATCGCGGCGAATCATGATTCGAGAGCACCCATGTTGGTGGCGCAGATACAGCAGCAACTTCCAAAAGGGTCCGCTTGATTGCGGGAATCAAGGTGGTAGCGCTCCAAGGTGCAACTAGGAAGTCAAAGTTGAAAATCTGATGTAGTTCATCACTTCGCACATAACGAGCTGCGCGAGAACTTGGATGAACCCACGCTTCAGCTACCGAGATTCGCTCCCCCGAATATGAATCAAAAATTTTTCGCCAGTCGCGATAAATCTCATGAACGCCTTCGCGATCAAAGAAGGGAACATCACTTAGTAGTTCGGAACGTTGCTGATCGGGCATATCTGTGACATCAAGGCGGAGCGCCCTGGTCAACGCTTCTGGATCTGGATGATCTTTCAAAATCTCATCTTTGGCTAGACCATGTGCCACATCGATTCGAAAACCATCAGCGCCCAGATCAAGCCAGAATCGAAGCGTTTCCTCAAAGTCCTTCCGCACTTCTTGGTTTTCCCAATTCAAATCTGCTTGGGTTGAATCAAACAAATGTAGATACCACTGGCCGGCAGTTCCATCTTTTTCAGTGATGCGACTCCATGCCGGTCCACCAAAGATCGAATTCCAATTATTTGGCGGAATCTCACCGGTTGCGCCTCGACCATCATAAAAATGAAAACGCGCTCGCTCCGGTGAGCCTTTGGGGGAATTCAAGGCAGCTTTAAACCAATTGTGTTCGGTGGAGAAGTGATTCGGAACAATGTCAACGATGATCTTCAAGCCAACTTTATGAGCGCCATCAATCAACGCCTCTGCATCACTTAAATTTCCAAATCTAGGATCAACATCGCGTGGATCGGCAACGTCGTAGCCACCATCTTTATTCGGAGATTTATAGAACGGACTCAACCAGATCGCATCTACTCCGAGAGATTTTAGGTAATCGATTCTTGCTAATACGCCCTTGAGGTCACCTTCGCCATCGCCATTGCTATCTTGAAATGAGCGCGGATATACCTGGTAGATGGCGCTATTGGGCCACCATGACATCATGGTCATTGTTGTTCGTCGGGGTTTATTCGTCTCGTGGAGTTACGGACAACAAGTGTGGTTGGCATCGTGAGTGAGTGTGGTTCGCTTCGTGGCGACTTTAGCCGCTCCATGATTGACCAAGCAGCCATCTCACCCATAAGTGGAACCGGCTGTTCAATCGTTGTGAGATCAGAGAATTCGGCCATTTCATGGCCATCAAAACCAATGATTGAGATGTCATCAGGAACTTTCAAACCATTTCGCTTAATTGCCTGTAGCGCTCCGAGTGCCATCTCATCAGAGAGCGCAAATATTGCGGTCGGACGATTCGGACGAGCAAGAAGATCATCCATAGCTCTACTTGCGCCATGCATTGTGAAGTCACCATAGACCTCGCGCGATGGAACCCACTCCAAACCATTCTCGGCAAGGACCTGCATAAATCCACGACGGCGATCTTGTGGGACGCTAAACCCGAATGGATCATCAGGGCGTCCTGCAAGTAAGCCAATCTTCTTGTGACCGAGATTGACTAAATGTTGTGTTGCAGTGCGTGCTCCAGCAACATCATCAATCGCAACGCTGGCACAGCGCTCGTGATGCATTCCAACAAGTGCAATTGGAATCCCTAAGCTCAACATAGATTCAAACTCTTCTTCAGTTGGCGGAAGGCTAATTACTATCAAGGCATCTACTCGACCTTTAAGTAATTGGTGTTGGAATAACCGTTCGCGACCTTTTAGTTGTGAGAAGTTGTAGAGAAGTAGATCAAGACCAGCCTCGCGGAGCGCCTGTTCAGCACCGCTAATTACTTGAGCGAAATACCAACGAGAAATATAGGGAGCAACAACGCCTACCGAATTGGTTCGACCAAAAAGCGCCTTGGCATTTGCTTGTGGGATTGGATAGTTCAGCTTTTCAGCTGCATCGAGAATCTTCCGGCGAGTTTCGGGATTTACATGGTGCATTCCTCGAAGTGCGCGCGAGACAGTCGCGATTGAGACTCCGGCTTCGGCAGCGACTTCCTTTATGCCTATCGACTTTGAACCAATTGACACTCTTTCGGCTCCTAAACTGGAAATGTAAATCTTGGGACTGTAAAAAACTGTAAGGGCGAAAAATAACTGTAAGAGCTCAATTTGCCTAGCCCCCGATATAACGGCTGTTAGGGTCGTGACATGGGCATTACCGCTGAAAATTCTCAGGCGATTGCCCGTCGAATCGTTCGCATCGAGCCTCGGTTTCGAGAAGTAGTCTCAAAGTTCGGGCCAGCTCCTATTGGAGTAAAGCCGTCAAGGATTTCGAACTTTCAAGCTCTGGCTGAATCAATCCTGGGTCAACAACTCTCGGTAAAAGCAGCCGCCACAATCACCGATCGGGTTACGAGCGCTTCTGGAGGAAGGTTAGATCCGGTTCGGATCGCCGAACTCACGCCAGCAAAACTGCGCAGCGCTGGCTGCTCTGCGGCAAAGGCGCGCGCCATATTGGAGTTGGCTCAAGTTGTAGCGGAAGGGGAACTTCGAATTCGCTCGCTCAATAGGAAGAGTGATGAGGAGATCATGGATTCACTACGTCCGCTTTATGGCATCGGTCGCTGGACCGTTGAGATGTTCCTGATCTTTCAATTGGGAAGGCTTGATGTTTGGCCGACTGGGGACCTTGGAGTTAGGCGGGGGTGGGAGAAGCTCTACAGAATGAAGCGAGAGATTGAGGTAGATGAGTTAGAAGAGCGCGGCGCTAAGTTTGCTCCGCATCGAAGCCATCTTGCCTGGTATTGCTGGCGAGCACACTCGCTCTACTAGTTCATGGAATTAGCTGCGAGGTTTGAGAACTAAGGCAACAGAATTGATGCACCAACGTTGATCAGTTGGTACTGCGTAGCCCTCTCCTTCAAAAACATGGCCCAGATGGGAACCACACTTTGCACATCGCACTTCAGTACGGATGCGCGGCGCAAGTGATCGATCTTCTAGGAGTATTACGGCATCACCCTCTTTCGGCGCATAAAAAGATGGCCAGCCACAACCAGAATGAAACTTCTCTTCACTTCTGAAAAGTTCAGCCCCACAAGCTTTACATTCATAAACACCAATAGTTTCACTCTCATAATACTTTCCAGTGAATGCAACTTCAGTACCAGCCTTACGGAGCACATCAAATGAAAGTGGATCTAGTTGGCTCTCTAATTTCGAATCATCAAGTTGTATTTCAAAAGGCTTACCAGTTAATGGGTTAATTTTCGGAAGGATTGAGCCCGGCTCCATTTCAGCTCTTAACTTTCGGGAAGGCAACGCCAGTCGTTGAATGGCAGTCATAGCCATTCGGGTTTTTCTCGAGATAACGCTGGTGATACTCCTCCGCCGGCCAATAAATGTGAGGCGCCGCTTCTTGAATCTCGGTGACGATTTCGCCGAAGCCTTGGGCTTTCAAAACATCGTTGTATAGCTCGCGAGTATTTACGGCGCTAATCATCTGTTCATCATTTGTTATGAAGATAGCGCTTCGATATTGAGTTCCAATATCGCCACCTTGGCGGTTTAGCGAGGTTGGATCATGCATAGTCCAAAACTCTTCTAGTAACCGTTCATAAGTAATCTTTGTGGGATCAAAAATTACTTCGACAGTCTCCGCATGATTTGTAGTTCCGGTGCAGACTTGCTCGTAAGAAGGATTTGGTCTCTTGCCACCCATGTAACCAACAGAAGTTGAGATAACGCCATCGAGTTTCCAAAAGCGCCGTTCTGCGCCCCAGAAGCAACCAGTTGCGAAATATGCTTTCTGAATAGAAATCTCGCTCATCCCCACATCTTGGCATGAGATTTGACTGATAGCCTTATCAAAAGCCCCCGTAGCTCAGGGGATAGAGCACTGCCCTCCGGAGGCAGGTGCACAGGTTCGAATCCTGTCGGGGGCGCAACTGAGCGATAACTCACCTTTCGAGACTATTGAGTATCGAGGCATAACGCGAGAGAATTCTCTTCTCACCCACTCGGGAAGAACAGCTCGATTACGTTCTGGCTTATTCCTGCGCGGTCATTATTAGAGGCACTATCAGAAGAGAGGTCGTTAGATGTCGGCGGATATGAATATGGATTGGCGCCATCGCGCCGCCTGTCGCCACGTCGACCCAGAACTCTTCTTCCCTGTTGGAAATACCGGCCCAGCAATTGCCCAAATCGAAGAGGCTAAGAAAGTCTGCGTGAAGTGCGATGTGCGCGAAGCATGTCTGCAATGGGCGCTTGAATCTGGGCAAGATTCTGGAGTTTGGGGTGGGTTATCTGAAGATGAGCGCCGCGCAATGAAACGCCGCGCTGCACGTCATCGCGCCAGAATGCTGGAGAACCAGAACCAGATTTCTTAAGTACTAGTGGAGCTCAAATTCAATTTGGGCTTCAGTTCCAGGGTTTAATCTGTTAAATCTCAACTCACCTGATAGTTCGTTATCTGTCAAAGTTCTAACTATCTCAAGGCCAAGGCTAGAGCTCTTTGTTGGATCAAAATCAGAACTTAATCCCGCTCCATCATCTACAACCGATATTTTAAATCGGTTCTCTCTCCTTACTACTTGAACTTCTAACTTACTTCCCCGCTCATTTAATCCATGTTCGAGCGCGTTCTGGATTAACTCGGTAAGCACTAGAGCAAGTGGCGTTGCAATTAGGGAGGGAACTAAGCCAAAGTCGCCGCTTTTGTTGATCTTTATCTCGGCTGGCCTGGGGCTTAGCTCTAACGCGCTATTTAGTAATTTGACCACGACTTCATCAAATTGAACGCTATCTTGTGAGCTCGTGGATAAAGTTTCATGAACATGGGCAATTGATGCGATGCGCCTAATGGCCTCTTCGATAGCAGAGCGCGCTAGACCATCCTCGGTCCGTCGGGATTGCAGTCTAAGTAAGGCAGAAACAGCTTGTAGATTGTTCTTTACCCGATGATGGATCTCCCGAATAGTTGCATCTTTACTTACTAGAGCGCGATCTCGGCGCCTCAACTCAGTAACGTTATGAACAAGTACTACTGCGCCAATTCGAATCTCCGACTCGGTAAGTGGAATCGCAAGGAGATCGATAACTCCATCTGAGTTCTCAAACTCATCACGCCTAAGCGATCGACCGCTCATTACAACTCGCCAACTCTCTTCGCGCGGCTCTCGTCCTCGAATTGGTACTGCGAGTTGATCGAGAATCTCACCAAAGTGTTGGCCATCCATATCCTTAACCCAACCAATTCGACCGAAGGCACTTCGCGCGTTTGGACTTGCGAAAGTTATCCGGCCATCAACATCCAACCTAACTAATCCATCGCCAGCTCGCGGCGCTGTCTCAGAGCGATAAACACTTCCTTGAATTGGAAAGTTGCCCTCAGCCACCATTCGATAGATGTGATTTGCAATCTCACGATAATTTAGCTCCAACCTTGATGGGGTTCGCATCGTCTCAATATTTCTATGGCGAGTAATCACGGCGATTGACTTTCCGCCAAATTTGACGGGGATGATCTCTTCCTTAACTGTGAACTCACCGATATTGGTCGGTTCTAAGTCGCGAATAATATTTCCAGTTGCGAATGCGCCTTCGATGTTTGGTTGCTCTCCAAGAGAAATATTCGTACCGACGATGTCGGTAGCGAAGACAGTTGCGGCGGTCATTGGTCTTATCTGTGCGACTGCGATGAAACCTTGCTCATCATGTTTGGGAACCCAGAGAATTAAATCGGCAAAGGAGAGATCTGCTAGTAGTTGCCATTCTGCGATTAGATCAGAGAGGCGACCAAACTCATCGCTCGTGAGCGTGGATGCACCCGGTAGATTCCTAAATGGCATGAGTGAAGGTTACTCAAGTAGCCGGCTCGCGACTTCCCCAATTGATTTCCGTAACTTTGAACGTGGCGCAACATCCAATAGCGCGGAGTAGGCGCTCTTGGCGCGATCGAGCGAGTCTCTATCAAATGGCATGAGTTGGGAGTCGTATTTACCAACTCGAGCGCTAAAGCGTTTCTGGATAGAACGCTCTCGGCGAGTATTGCCCATCTGATTGAGAATGAAAGTAGCTCGCGCCTTTATTCGTCCGGCATCAAGGGAGGCAATAATTGATTCGAGTTCAAACATGTGATTGTTATCTGGGGTCATAAGAAAAATGATTTTTTCGGCCCGTTCCAAGAGATCCACATAGCGCCGCGCGGGTTCTCGTCTATCTGAGAAAGCGCTCTCTAAATTCGGAATCGGACCGGCATCCACTAGTTGGATGGCGCTGCTTGCTTCACTCAGTTCACCAGAAATCGAGAGCTGGTCTGATAGCCGAACGCTCTCGCTACTTCGCTTGGCGCCTAATAGGAAAGCCAGATCCCTACGGTTTGGATGAAGGTCAATCATCTCTACCGGTTTTGATCGGGCAAGCTCATTACCAAGATTCAAAGTTATGGTTGTGGTACCCGGAGCGCCAGTACTGCCAGTCACCACAACCAGATTTTCTTGACGTGCTACGGATTTTCTGGGGACTGGAATACTTTCAAACTCTCGAAGCGCACGATTGACGATTCGCTCTATCTCTACGGTCACATCACCAATGACCGGTTGGATGGCCATTCGAATAGCGCCAGGGAACCTTCTCAACTCTCGCTCTAAAGCAGAAGAGATTTCATCTCCGTCGTGAATAAGTATGAATCTAGAGTCGGTGGTCGGTTTATCTACTAGGAATTCAATTAACGAATCTATTGAGAGAGCGCGATACTCCAACTCAACTCTGCTAATTCCTTCGGTAAGTAAAGCTTGGAGTACAACATCTTCAAATTCTGCGCTCTCCAGCCAAGTAATGATTCCAATTTTCATAAATTCCTAGCTAGTTAGTTAGCGCCCTTCGGACTAAGAGAAACTCATTGCTATTGATTGCCGAAATCAAGTCTGGTACTTCAATGTCTGGGATAAGTAGTGAGATCCCAATTCGCCCACCAAGATCTCGCGAAGTGGAATCGATGCTATCTATGGCCACCGCGCTTAAAACCAATCTACTTTGATTCCGAGAATCTCCCATAATTTCCATACTCCGATTGGGGATTGCGTAGACATCCACGATTGCTCCGCTTCTAAGCTCGAGTGGCGCCCATTCTCTTGGTATTGAGATCGGGACGACTTGAAGGTCAGGGCTAGCTTCACTTGAGATTGCAAAACTTGGGATCAACTCAGCCGCGCCGATAGAACGTAGAACCGAAGCACCAGTAATTGAGTTATTAGAACTTAGGTATTGCTCTGGGTTATCCAATAGTCGGACCCGTACTTTAGTTAGATCAGAATCGGTTAGGACTTCACCTGGGGCAAGGTCGACAGTCGATGCCCAAACCATGATGGTCTTATCACTTGCTTTGCTAATCAGATAAGCAGAAGTAAATGAGGCAAGTATCAAGATCAGCCCAAGAATGTATCTAGGCGTTAGATAGAGAGAGACTTCATTTCGCTTTGAATTCACTGGCCTTGAATAGTGGATTGCGATTAAATCGAAAATACTTATCCACAAGACATAAACGTTCGGTTTTCAATCTCATCCTTTCGGTTGAGGAATTGTCCTTGACCAAGCGGAATCCTGCGCCGGATGAGAGAGAAACCGGTAGCGATTTCAGTTGGCCTTGACTTCTACGATGGACCATTTCAGACAGAAGTCACTAGCACTTCTAAGCTTTATCTAGTTCCCACCACACATGGTGAAAATTTCGATCCGGATTTCTCACCCATACCCACAAGCATCTCTGAACTACCCGATGTCGATAGATGGACCCAGGCATACATCATCAGCGCAATCGAGATTCTGGCCGGCCATCGTCCAGTTATTCAGCTTTCAAGAAATACCCATCGCTTTATCTACAACAATCTCGTTAAACGGGCCGGTTCCTTTAGCGAGCTCCCCAAGATAAGAAAGATCCATCGGAATCAACCAATAGAGGGCGTTATCGAGTTAACTGCAACGCTAGCTTTTAAAGCTCGGGTTAGAGCCCTTGTCGCAAGGTTTGAAGGAGTGGATGGAAAGTGGCTCTGTACCGAGTTTGAATTAATCTGATTCGCCGTGGCAGCGTTTGTATTTTTTTCCTGAGCCACAAGGACATGGCGCATTTCGAGAGACCCCAGAGTTTGCAGCTGCCTTCTCGGTAGCTCCGGTCTCGGAAGGAGCGCTGTAGCTAAGATTTTCTTGGCGCTTCGGTTCAGCAACTCCCTTAGCTTCAACTTTTGAATCCTCGACCTTGACTTCAACATTGAATAGGAATCCAACTACTTCTTCCTTCATCGCCTCAATCATTGCTGAGAAGAGGTCGTAGCCTTCTTTTTGGTATTCAACAAGTGGATCACGTTGCGCCATAGCGCGCAGGCCAATGCCTTCTTGGAGATAATCCATTTCATAAAGATGCTCGCGCCACTTACGATCGAGTACAGATAAGAGAATCTTTCGCTCAAGTTCGCGGAGAACTTCGCTCCCTAACTTCTCTTCTCGTGCTTCATAAGCTTTGAAAATATCTTCCGTAATCTTGAAGGCAAGAAACTCTTGATCAAGTCCGGTTCTACCGCCGACTTCATTCTCTAGCTCTTGAACAGTGAATGAGATTGGATAAATCGCTTTAAGGACCGTCCAGAGTTTCTCTAGATCCCACTCTTCCGGATATCCCTCTGCGGTTGCCGCCATCACATAGCCACGGATTGTGTCCTCAGTGAACTTAGCAACTTGTTCCTTAATGTCGGCGCCCTCTAGAACTTCTCGACGTTCTGCGTAAATCACTTCGCGCTGGCGGTTCATAACATCGTCATACTTCAAAACATTCTTGCGCATTTCAAAGTTCTGGGATTCGACCTGGGTCTGGGCAGATTTGATGGCATTTGTGACCATCTTTGACTCAATCGGCGTATCTTCTGGGATTCCAGCCGCTGTTAAGAAACGTTCAACTAACCCAGAATTAAACCGGCGCATCAAATCATCTTGAAGGGATAAGTAGAAACGCGATTCTCCGGGATCACCCTGGCGACCCGAACGACCACGGAGCTGGTTATCAATTCGGCGAGATTCATGGCGTTCAGTTCCGAGTACATAGAGTCCGCCAAGTGCCACAACTTTTTCATGCTCTTGGGCGACAGATTCTTTTTCTTTCTTCAATTGTTCTGGCCAACGTCTTTCATACTCTTCGCCATTTTCAACTGGGGAGATGCCATCGCGCTGTAGTTCGAAGTCAGCCATAAATTCTGGATTGCCACCAAGCATGATGTCAGTACCGCGACCTGCCATATTTGTGGCAACAGTGACTGCGCCAATCGTTCCAGCGCGAGCGATGATTGCGGCCTCACGTTCATGTTGTTTGGCATTGAGTACTTCATGAGCAACGCCACGACGACGTAAGACTTGTGAGAGATATTCTGATTTCTCGACGCTTACAGTTCCAACTAGGACTGGTTGGCCCTTGCGATGGCGCTCGGTAATGTCATTAGCGACCGCTTCATACTTCGCTACTTCAGTCTTATAAATCAGATCGGATTGATCGATACGTTGCATTGATTTATTAGTCGGAATAGGGATAACTCCGAGCTTGTAGATCTGCATAAATTCGGCAGCCTCAGTCATTGCGGTACCGGTCATGCCAGAGAGCTTGTCGTACAAACGGAAGTAGTTCTGGAGGGTGATTGTGGCAAGAGTCTGGTTCTCATCTTTTATCTCAACGCGCTCTTTTGCCTCGAGTGCTTGGTGGAGGCCTTCGCTGTAACGACGACCAGCCAAAACTCTTCCGGTATGTTCATCAACAATTAACAGCTCGCCACTCATAACCACATAGTCTTTATCGCGCTTGAAGAGTTCTTTAGCCTTCAAAGCATTATTTAGATAGCCAATGAGCGGGGTATTCACCGATTCGTAGAGATTCTCAATCTTTAATAGCTCTTCAACTTTTGCGACACCGGCATCAACTATGCCTACTGTCCGCTTCTTCTCATCAACTTCATAATGCTCGCCACGGGTTAGCCTGGTTGCGATATTGGCAAATTCGACATACCACTTCGTAGCTTTATCGGCCGGGCCGCTAATAATCAACGGAGTACGTGCTTCATCGATGAGGATCGAGTCCACTTCATCGACAATGGCAAAGTTGTGGCCGCGTTGTACGCAATCAGTTAGCGACCATGCCATGTTGTCGCGGAGATAATCAAAACCAAATTCATTATTTGTTCCATATGTGATATCGGCCAAATAGTTTTCTCGCCGCTCTTGTGGGGTCATCGATGCAAGAATGACGCCAACTTTTAAACCTAAGAATCTATGGATACGACCCATCCACTCGCTATCGCGCTCTGCTAGATAATCATTTGTGGTGACGATATGAACGCCTAAACCTGTTAGCGCATTTAAATATGAAGGAAGGGTTGCAACTAGAGTCTTTCCTTCACCAGTTCTCATTTCCGCGATATTTCCCCGGTGTAGCGCAGCCCCACCCATTAGCTGGACGTCGTAGTGGCGTTGTCCAAGAGTTCGCTTCGATGCCTCTCTTACGACTGCGAATGCTTCAGGAAGTAAGTCATCCAAATACTCGCCATCGGCATAACGCTTCTTAAACTCTTCGGTCATGCCACGAAGTTCTTGATCGGACATGCTGGCAAATCGAGATTCGTGAGCGTTTACCAATACAACTAACTTCTCTAGTTGCTTTAAGGCTCTTCCTTCGCCGGCGCGCAGGATTTTGTCGAGAATCTTTGCCACGGACCAACCTTCCCCAACTTGAGAATCGGCTTCGAATAGAGGGCTATCGTATTAGGAGTCTTCGCTGTGAAGCACACGCGGTGCTCGCCCCCAAGACTGTCAGATTCCTCTCTTTCAGCGCCCGGACCGCCTCTCGCAAGGTGCTTCCAGTGGTGATTACATCGTCAACGATGATTATTGGAGCGGTGGAGTTAAACGGCTTTGCAACTTCAAACGCGCCAAAAAGATTCTCTCGGCGCTGAATTTCAGTTAAACCGGATTGATCTACGACTCGTTTGGTAATAGAAAGTATCGGGCGAGCAAAAAATCTAGTCGAATCGCTCTCCTTATTTAATTCCTTAGTCAAGGTGCTAGTTATTTGGGAGATGAAATCAAAGCCTCGTCTAACCCGCGCCTTTCGAGAAGAAGGAATTGGGACTAGGTTTATTTCTCTTGTTAATTCCAATTCTCTTGTTAAGACTTTGATTGCGGCTAATAATTCCGCTACGACAAGGTCGCGAGTAAATTTCACACCATTTTCTTTTGCTAACAAGACAATCGCTTTCGCAGTCTCGCTATAAGGCACACTCGAAGAAACTGGAAAGCTCTCACCACTTATCCGCTGTGGGCTGCTTCGCCAATTCGCTCGGCAACGAATACAGAACTCGGACTCGCTAGCTCCACAGATAATGCAAGAACAATCGAAAGCGAGCGATGCAAGACCCGCGCGAATCGAATCTAGATATTTAAAAAGCACCTAGAGATTCTCTAAGAACCTTGAGTTAGAAAAACCTTAAAGACTAACTTCTGTGGGAATCTCAACAATCGGTGAAACTTCAATCCGTAGTCCAGCTTTCTTGGGAAGTGTGAGAACGAAGTGAGCACCTTTTCCTAACTCTCCCCAAACTCGGATTTCTCCGCCATGTAGGTTTGCATCTTCCTTTGCAATTGAAAGTCCAAGACCAGTGCCACCTCGGATGCGAGAGCGGGATGGATCAGCGCGCCAGAATCGATCAAACACTCGACTCCAGTACTGGCTCGAGAGTCCAACTCCGTAATCACGAACTCCAACCGAAATAGCGCTCTCGTTCTCGGCGATAGTTACATCGACGGGGCGTGATTCTGAGTGATCAATTGCATTAGTAATCAGGTTGCGGATTATTCGTTCAATTCTCCGTGAATCAGCTTCTACAAATACTGGAGTTTGGAAACCATGAAGTTGAAGAGTGGTGCCTTTTTCTTCTGCAAGTATGGAGAGATCTTCCGAACTTCTTCTAACTAAGCTTCCAATATCTACTCTATCCAATGAAAGAACCGCGGCTTCGGCATCAAAGCGACTTACTTCCAGTAGGTCTTGAAGCAAGTGTTCAAATTTATCAATCTGGGAGAGAAGTAATTCAGCGCTTCGAGCAACCGTAGGATCAAAACTAGAGCGCGCTGCGTGAATCACATCAGATGCCATCCGGATAGTAGTTAAAGGTGTTCTAAGTTCGTGCGATACATCTGAGACGAATCGCTGTTGGACTCTAGATAGGTTCTCTAATCGAGCAATCTGTTCGGCCAAGGTAGTTGCCATCTGATTGAATGCCACGCCCAATCGGGCAATTTCATCCTCACCTTTTACATTCATTCGATTCTTCAAATCACCGGTTGTAAGAGATTCAGCGATTTCGGCTGCGACTTGGACCGGCTTGATCACCATTCGAAGCACTACTGAGGCAGTGAGAAGAATCAAAGCGAGAAGTAGAAACCCCGTAACCCATAGGGAGCGGCCGATGAGATCTATATTGTTCTGTTGAGCTACAAAGTCATATGCAACATACATCTCATAATTCCCAGCCCTTGGGATCTCAAGGGTTCTTCCCACAAAGATGCCCGGGATGACTTTTCCATTTACATATCTCAAATTTCCGCGTTGCCAATCTAGGTCAGTTGACTCGAGAACTTTCTCTCGCAAACCCTTTGGAACTGATTCAGGTTCTAGAAAGTTTGAGGTGCTTACTGCTGGAATAGAATTAGCCTTAACGCCACGGGTGTTTATGAGTATGACTTCTCGCCCAGATTCTTGAGCGCTGATATTGGCAGATTTAACTAGTTCATCAACCAGAACTTCATAATCAGTTTTTGGATTTAGCCCGGCAATTGTGAATCGATATTCAGCGTATTGGATGGCAGCTCTGCCCTCAGATATTGCGGAGGCAATCTTTTCTTCAAAGATTCCGCCGGTTATCCGTCCATAAAGCGTAGAACCCACGATGTAAATCAGGGCCATAGAGATAACGGCCGTTAGCGAGAAGACTTTTAGAAAGAGCGAACGGCGAAAAAGCGTTAGTACACGACGCATTAGGAGCGCGTGCCAGAACCGCCCGCTTTATAACCAACTCCGCGGACTGTAGAGATGATGGTTGGGTTTTCTGGATCATGTTCAATCTTGGCGCGCAATCTTTGAATATGGACATTTACCAGGCGAGTATCGGTGGAGTGGCGATAACCCCATACTTCACCGAGTAATGCTTCGCGGGTAAATACTCGACCGGGTTCTTTAGCAAGTGCAACTAAGAGATCAAACTCGAGGCGAGTTAGTGGAATCTCTTTTCCGCCGCGAGCCACAGTATGTTCGACGATATCAATCGCTAAGTCACCGATGGTGAGAGTTCCATTTATGTCGCCACTTACTCTGCGAAGGCGCGTGCGGATACGAGCAACCAATTCAGAGGGCTTAAAGGGTTTGACCATGTAATCATCAGCGCCCGCCTCCAGACCTTTGACGATGTCATGGGTATCGCTCTTCGCAGTGAGCATCACGATTGGGACGCGGGTGGATTGTTTTCTTATCTCGCGACAAACTTCAATTCCGTCTGTGCCTGGAAGCATGATGTCTAAAAGAACTAAATCAGGTTGTGAGTTCTTAAATACTTCTACTGCTTCATCGCCACGACTTACAAGATCGACTTCCATTCCAACGCCATTGAGGACAATCCCAAGCATTTCTGCGAGGTCTTGATCGTCATCAACGACCATAATCGAAGTCATTAGCTACCGTGCTCCCATGAGTTCAAGTAATCCTCTTGCAATGGAGTCAAAGTATCGATCTTGGCTCCCATACTCTTCAACTTAAGGCTAGCAATCTCTTTATCGATTGCTCTCGGCACTTCATAGACTCCTGGAGATAACTTTGCAGCTTCTTTAAGAAGCCATTCAGCCGCAAGCGCCTGGTTTGCAAATGACATATCAAGGACGGCAGCCGGACTTCCTTCGGCAGCGCCAAGATTCACTAGCCGACCTTCCGCAATCAAGAGAATTCGATTTCCGTTTGCGAGCTGGTATTCATCGGTCGCATGGCGAATTCGAGAGCTCTTCTTGGTGTTTGCCTCTAACCATTCCACATCAATCTCAATATTGAAGTGGCCAGCGTTAGCCATGATGGCCCCATCCTTCATCAATTCAAAGTGCTCTTTGGACAAAATAGTCCGGTTACCAGTCACGGTAATGAATATGTCACCAATCTTTGCTGCTTCTTTCATCGGCATAACTCGGAAGCCCTGCATCAATGCATCAAGTGCCTTCGTTGGATCCACTTCCGTAATGACTACATCGGCGCCAAGTCCGCGGGCGCGGTCTGCGACACCTTTGCCACAATAACCAAATCCAGCAACGACAAAAACTTTTCCGGCGATCAATTGGTTTGTGGCTCGGAAGATTGCATCCATAGTGGATTGACCGGTTCCGTAACGGTTATCAAACATATGCTTTGTATCGGTGTCATTAACGGCAATCATTGGGAATTTCAGCGCACCATCTTTAGCCATCTGGGAGAGGCGAATAACTCCAGTTGTGGTCTCTTCACAACCAGCAGTGACGCCTGGGAGTAATTCCGTACGTGTTGTGTGAAGCGTGTTCACCAAATCGCAACCATCATCGAATACTTGATGCGGCGCAATATCAAGACAGGCATTGATGTGGCGGTAGTAACCATCGCGATCGATACCTTTTTTAGCAAAAACGCTAATTCCGAAATCATGGACAAGAGATGCGACCACATCATCTTGAGTGGAAAGTGGATTAGAGGCACAGAGCGAAAGTTCAGCGCCACCAGCTTTTAGAGCGCGCATCAAGTTTGCAGTTTCAGTAGTCACATGCATACAAGCAGAGAAACGGACTCCAACAAATGGTTTTTCCTTAGCTAAACGTTCCCGAATTTGTGCGAGCACGGGCATGTTGCGGTCGGCCCATTCAATTCGCTTCTTTCCTTCGGCAGCTAGAGAAACATCTGCGATGTCATGTGCAGGTAGGGCCACTTGAATATCTCCTTGATTTGCTTGAGCGATGTAGAGCGCGAGTTTACTGGAGATTCATCAACTCGAGAACCGAAGCCTTAATTCGCTCCATCTCTTCTCGAGTATTGGCCTCAACATTCAAGCGCAACAGCGGCTCGGTGTTGGATGGCCTTACGTTAAACCACCAATTAGAGGCCATAACTGTTAATCCATCTAATTCATCAAAACTGAGTGGCTCGCTTGAAGATTGATACCGCTCTTTGATCCGCTTAATGGAACCTTGTTGGTCGATTACTTTTGTATTGATCTCTCCGGATAGGTAGTAGCGGTTGTACTTTGCCAAGAGCTCTGAGAGTTTGAGATTGGTATCCAGAAGGGCTGCAATTGCGTGTAGCGCCGCTAACATCCCAGAGTCAGCCCGCCAAAAGTCTTTGAAGTAGAAATGGCCAGAATGCTCGCCGCCGAAGACAGCGCTATGTTCGGCCATCAACTTCTTTATAAAAGAATGGCCGACGCGGCTGCGGATTGCCGTTCCGCCATTCTCTTCAATCACATTAGGTACCGTCTTCGAGCAGATTAAGTTATAGATAACGGCGGCCCCAGGGTTCTTTTTTAGCTCACGTTCTGCGATGAGTGCTGTGAGTGCAGAAGGTGAAACTAGCTCACCTTGTTCATCTACCAAGAAACATCTATCAGCATCGCCATCAAAAGCGAGGCCGATATCTGCTTTCTTCTCCAAGACTAATTTTTGAAGATCCTTTAGATTTTCTGGATCGATCGGATTGGCTTCGTGATTAGGAAAAGTTCCATCAAGTTCAAAGTAGATTGGATTAACTTCAGCGCTAATTCTTGACATTACTTCCGGGACGGTGTGGCCACCCATGCCGTTACCCGCATCTATTGCAACAATCAGCTCACGGCCTTGATAGCTACGATTAAAGGCATCTTTCGGGAATAGCGAGAATAGAAAATCAACATACTTACTTAATAAATCAGATTCTCGGACCTTTCCAACGCTTCGAAGTCCAAGCGGAGCGCCATTTAAGATCTCATTCTTTATCCAAGTTAGGCCAGTTTCTTGGCTAATAGGGCGGGCGCCACTCAAGCAGAGCTTGATTCCGTTGTATTCGGCTGGGTTATGACTTGCGGTAAACATCGCCCCAGGGAGATTTAAGGAGCCCGATGCAAAATAGAGTTGATCGGTAGAGGCAAGTCCAATTCGCATTACATCAAAACTCTGGGAGGTAACTCCATCGGCGAAAGCGGTTGCTAAATCTGGCGAAGAGGGGCGCATATCTTCACCAATTACGACTGTGGCTGGCTCGCGTTTAATTTCTAAAAATCGGGCAAAAGCAACTCCCGCAGAAAATGCAAAATCTTCAGTTAACTCGCCATCAACTAAACCGCGAATGTCATAAGCCTTGATAATCCGCTCTACCGCTTCGTTATTCATTGACTACTAGTTTTGAGTAGGAAGTACTCGCAGATGTCCACGTCGGCCGACTTCGGGTTGAGAGTTACGTGGAACCGGATCACTCTTTGCAACTTCTCGGACGGCATCAGCAATTGCCATTAGATCTTCAGCACTTGGCTCTTCGCGAACGCCATCCTCTTCATGTCTAATGACGGTCCAACCTCTCGGAACAGTCAATCGTTCGCTATGAGAATCGCAGAAATCAAATGAATGTGGCTCGGCATAAGTTGATAGTGGGCCAAGGACAGCCGTTGAATCTGGGTAGATATAAATCAGAGTCTTAGTGGCGCTCTCGCGACAACTTGTTTTGGAGCAACGCCGACCCGTGGTGCTCGGTTTTGATCTCGGCGATGACATGGCGCGAGATTAGTCGGCTCACCTAGGGAAATGTGGGATGTGATTACTTGGTTCGAGGTTGAATAACTGAGATATCAGCGCGCGGTCTAGCTGCACTTTCCAGAGTTGCTGCGCTCTCAATAGGAAGATGAGTGACGCCATCGGAGGTGAGCCAGGACATACCGGCTCTAGCGTTAGAGAGATTTGAGATTGTGATCAATCGGGTGTTTGCCGGAACTCGCCAATTGAGGATTTCCTCCCCCGACAGATTCTCCGTAAAGCTCTTTCCATCTCGGTTCCGCCACTGAATTCGGGCTCGGATCTCATCACCTAGAAAGGTAATGCTGGGTTCCAGGCCATAGATGTTGAAGCTTGCGTTATTGAAGGAGGGAGAGGGGACACTCCACATGAAATCTGAAACTGAACCGCTCTTAACTTCGCTAAGAAGCGATGCCACAATCGCTGATGTTGCGGTAATTTT
>VERH01000034.1 GCA_018882735.1 Candidatus Nanopelagicaceae bacterium | reverse complement strand
TTACTCGAGTATCTAGTGCATCACCAATTTTCTCTTCCAGCTCTTGATATTTACCAAGTGAACTCGTTCCGCCCTTCTTGCTGGAAGACTTCTTCCCACCCCCACTTACAACTATTAATTCTTCGGTGGCTCGAACACTTAAGCCTTCGCTCACAATCTTGTTTGCGATCCGTTCGATTTCAGTTGGATCGCTTAAACCAAGGAGCGCTCTTGCGTGGCCGGCGCTTATTGCACCACTTGCTAATTTTTTCTGGACTGATGGCGGTAAATTCAACAACCGTAAAGTATTTGTGATTACCGGGCGAGACTTTCCAATTCGTTTAGCCAATTCATCATGGGTCAATCCAAAATCGCTCAACATCTGGTTATAGGCAGCTGCTTCTTCTAAAGAATTGAGGTCGCTGCGGTGAATGTTTTCAATTAAAGCCTCGCGCAATAACTCGTTATCACTTGTCTCCCGGATTATCACGGGAATCCGCCTTAAACCAGCTAACTTCGAGGCACGTAACCGCCGCTCACCCATAATCAATTCATATTGATTTTCGCCCACTTTACGGACTACTGGTGGTTGCAAGATTCCAATCTCTTTTATAGATGCTGATAGTTCGGCAAGTTCAGAATCATCAAAGATACTTCTTGGCTGTTTTGGATTAGGTCGAATCGAATCAATATCAACTTCTAACTTTCCAGCGACCGGAGCTTCAACGCCGCTAGCACGAATTGGGGTTGGAATTAGTGAATCAAGATTTCTTCCCAAACCGCCGCGTTTAGTTGTCATTACCCAACCTCAGCGCTTGTGATTGTCGGCGCACCACGTCTTGCAATCTCTCGCGCTACTTGTCCATATGCTTCAGCGCCATTTGATCCTGGGTCATAAGTCATAACAGTCTGTCCATAGGAAGGCGCTTCGCTAACTCGTACCGCTCTTGGGATTGGAATATCGATTAACTCATTTGGATAATGTTTACGAATCTCATCAGCAACATCATTTGCTAAGCGAGTACGTCCGTCATACATAGTCAAAACAATTGTTGTTAATTTTAAATTCTGATTCAAATGTTCTTGAATCAAAGTTACTGTATGAAGTAAAAGTGTTAGTCCCTCAAGTGAGTAATACTCACATTGAATTGGAATTAGTAATTCATCAGCGGCAACAAGTGCGTTAATTGTTAAAAGCCCAAGACTTGGGGGGCAATCAATAATCACATAATCAAAACGTTCACCCCGAGCGGCGACTTCATTAAGATAATTTGTTAAGGCGCGCTTTAAGCGTAATTCGCGGGCAACAAGTGGAACTAATTCGACTTCGGCATTTGCAAGTGATTGTGTTGCTGGAATTATTTCTAGCGCTGGATATCCGGGAACTTTTAGCGCAGCTTCTTTGATAGGAAGATCTTTGATAATTACTTCATACATGCCTTGGACTTCATCGCGCTGGACCCCAAATGCAGTACTTGCGTTACCTTGCGGGTCGAGGTCGATAACTAAAGTTCGAAGGCCCCCCATAGCCAGGGCTGCCCCGATATTGACCGCCGAGGTGGTCTTACCTACCCCGCCCTTCTGGTTGGCCACAGTAAAGATTCGGGTAGAGATGGGTCTAGGCATGGGTTCACGGAAACGCCTGGTCCCAACGACCTGGCGGGGCGCAGTTGTTTCACGTGAATCACTCACGCGGAAGAGTTAACCAGCCTTAACGAGCTCAACCACGCGTGACACAGGGATATCAGCCATCTTTATCTCATGAAGTGTCGATTTTGAGGCGATTTTTAGATCTGCCAAAGCCATCTCTTCAGCCGCTGACTCCCCTTTCATCGCAAGAAGTGAGCCACCAGGGCGGATGAGGTGCCAGGTTGTATCAATTAACCGGGCTAAAGGGGCAACAGCTCGCGCTGTCACAAAGTCATATTCGCCAGATACAAGCTCAGATTTAGCTCGAATTACCTCAACGCTCAAGGAGAGCTCATCAATGACTTCGTAGAGGAATTCACACCTTCGTTGTAGCGGCTCAATCAGAGTTACTTTGAGATCCGGCTTAGCTAGGGCAATAACAATTCCCGGCAGCCCCGCCCCCGCGCCCACATCAGCGAGAGTTCCGCGCTCAGGAAGAAGGGTTGTGACGGGAAGGCAGTTCTCAATATGGCGCTCCCAAATCCGCTCACCTTCTTTGGGCCCAATCAACCCCCGCTCAATAGCGGTAGTTGCTAGGAGTTCGGCGTAACGGAGGGCTGTCTCGCCCCTGTCGCCGAAGAACTCTTTCGCCCTCGTTTCACGTGAAACGGTCAGGAAGGCATCACCACAACACAGCGATCTGGGTCTTCTCCCTCAGATTCACTCGTAAGGCCAATCTTTTGGATGGTGTCATGGACGATTTTCCGTTCAAAGGCATTCATTGGGGCAAGTTTGATCGCTTTACCGCTCGACTTGACCTCCTCAGCAGTCTCCTCCGCCAACTTGGTCAGGCTCGCCCGCTTCTCAGAGCGGAAGCCATCAAGATCCAGCATCAGGCGGGATCTCTCACCGGTTGAAGTTTGAACCGCAAGCCTGGTTAGCTCTTGAAGCGCGTCGAGTACCTCTCCCTCTTTGCCGACTAAGTGGGATAGCTCCCCTCCTTCGACAACTAGGTGGGCTCGATCGTTCTCGATTCCAATCTCGATATCTCCATCAAGGTCGGCGATATCAAGTAGGCCCTCTAGGTAATCGGCCGCAATATCGCCCTCTTCCTCAAGGCGAGATTCGAGCGTCTTGGTTGGTTCCTTGGTTACTTCTTCGGTACTCATTTATCCTCCTGTTTTGCCCCTTATGAGGCTTTTAAAGCTATTTATCCCTTTTCTTTTTCTTCTTTGGTTGAATCCTCTGCCCTTTTGGCTTCTCTGGCTCTTCAACAGCGACTGAGCCATTGTTCCCGCCATCAACCGGTGGGTTCTTAGCTGCCTTCTTCTTTTGGAGCTCTTCCCATGCTGGAGATCCTGGAGCAGGATTTCTTTTAATTACGTAGTACTGCTGGCCCCAAGTCCAAAGATTTGTTGTCGACCAATAAATTAAAACTCCGACTGGAAAATTAACACCGGTAACAGCGAAGATGATTGGAAATAGATAAAGCAGAATCTTCTGTTGTTGCAACATCATATTGTTGCTTGTATCCATCTTTGGCATTCCTTTTACCATCAACTGACGTTGAGTTGTAAAAGTTGTAAGTGACATTAGTGCAATTAAAAAGACCGTGACGATTTGGGTTGTTAAGTTTCCAGAGCCAAGAAATGTTTCAGAGATTGGCGCACCTAAAAACTTAGCTTCGGCTGCTTGTTGTGCCAACTCGGGAGTAAATGTTCCACGTGCTTGCGGTGGATTCTTTCCAATTCCATTTAGAACTGTGAAAAGCGCAAAGAAAATTGGGGCTTGGGCGAGGATTGGGAAACAGGAAGAGAGTGGATTTGTCTTATGAGTTTTATAAAGCTTCATTAACTCTTCTGATTGTTTCTGGCGATCATCTTTGTATTTCTGTTGAATCTTTTTCATTTCTGGAGATAAAGCTGTTAGCGCGCGTTGGGATTTGATCTGTTTAACAAATAGCGGAATCAGAAGAGTTCTGATTAAGAGAACCAACCCCATGATCGAAAGCGTCCAAGTAACGCCGCTAGTTTCACCGAATACTGGCGAGAGGGTGCGATGGATAAAGACCATAACCCCCGAAACAACCCAATATAAAGGGTCTAAAATGCCCATTTATCGCGCTCCTATCTTGATTGGTCCAAGCTTCAAACTCTCCGGCACATAATCAACGCCGCCGTGGCTAAATGGATTACAACGAACAACTCGCCATGCGCCCATAAGAAGTCCGAGGATGTTGTATTTCTTTATCGCATCAAATGTGTAATGAGAGCAAGATGGGTAGTACTTACAACGCGGTGCTAGACCTGGGGCGATAAATTTCTGCCAACCGCGGATTAAAACCAAGAATGGCCACATTAAGTAATTCATGCGATTACCTTCTTGGATAGCGAACTAAACAATTCTGGGATCTCGATCCCGGCATTTTGATCTCTTTTGTTGGCGCGAACTACAACTAAGGAGCTTTTTGGCAAGATATGAATTGATTGTTGGGATGCGTGTCGAAGTTGGCGCGCCACCCGATGGCGCCGAACCGAGCCGCCTATATTTCCGGCGACAATAAATCCAATCTTGGGTTCGGTTAGTTTTGATTCAGTAAGTAAATATCCGGTGAGTGTTTTGGTATGAGATCTAATTTTTGATTTTGTGACGCGCTGGAAATCTTCTCGTGAGGTAAGTCGATTCAATTGCGCAAGCACGTCGATCTAGTTCCTAAACTCTTAAGTTTTTTGGAGAACTATTAAGCAGAAGCAGAAATACGAGCGCGACCCTTTGCGCGGCGTGCAGATAGGACTGCGCGGCCACCACGGGTTGCCATACGAGCACGGAAGCCGTGCTTCTTTGCGCGCCGACGGTTGTTCGGCTGGAAGGTGCGCTTCATGGGGTTTACTCCTTACGAATCGTCTTGTGGCCTACGTAAGCCTCAAGAGCAGGGGGTAAAGGTATCGGGTGGCCCCCGTATCTAAAAATTTGTGGATAACCCCTTGCTTTTCATAGGGTGAGGGCTTACTTTCCGCCTCTATCCACAGGTTCAGCCCAAAGAGAGGGTTTTCTGGGTCTAAAGTAAGAGTTTAGACCACAGGCTGTGGATAACTTTGTGGATTTCGAACCTTAGGGGGTTTTGGTGGCTCAAACAGATTCCGACCTTCTAGAGGACCTATGGAGTGGGGTCATCCACTCTGTCTCCCAAGACTCCCCCCAGAACCGGGCCTTCCTTACTTTAACTAAACCCCTTGGCCTACTAAAGAGCGATGGTGGATCCAATCTCTTGGTCGCCGCCCCAAATGGTTTCGCTAAAGATGTTTTGGAAAGCCGGCTAAAGGTCGCTTTAAATGATGCTCTCTCGGCCAAACTTGGCGAGCGGATCAATATCGCGGTAACTATCGATGAGTCCCTTGATGTCCAAAACCTAGAAACTGATGAGTTGGAAGAGTTGGAAGCTCCTCGTGCTGGAACTGGCCGTCAAGAAACCCTCACTAAACCCCAAGAATCTGCCCAATTAAATCCGCGCTACATCTTTGAAACCTTTGTTATTGGCGCCTCAAATCGTTTTGCCCATGCCGCAGCCGTAGCTGTAGCTGAAGCCCCTGCTAAGGCATATAACCCACTCTTTATCTACGGTGAATCCGGTTTAGGAAAAACTCACTTACTTCACGCGATTGGTGCTTATGCAAAAGAGCTTTATTCCGGCCTCCGTGTTCGTTATGTTTCATCGGAAGAATTCACAAATGATTTCATTAACTCAATTCGTGATGATAAATCCTCGGTTTTCCAACGTAGATATCGTGATTTAGATATTTTGTTGGTTGATGACATTCAATTTTTAGAGAATAAAGAACGCACCCAAGAAGAGTTCTTCCACACTTTTAACACTCTTTATAACGCTAACAAACAGATTGTTATCTCAAGTGATCGTCCTCCAAAACAATTAACAACCCTTGAGGATCGTCTCCGTAGTCGATTTGAGTGGGGATTAATCACAGACATCCAACCACCAGAACTTGAAACTCGTATCGCAATTCTTAGAAAGAAAGCGGTTCAAGATAAATTAACCGCTCCTGACGACGTCCTTGAATACATAGCGAGCAAGATATCCACAAATATCCGTGAACTTGAAGGTGCTTTGATTCGTGTCACGGCATTCGCATCTTTAAATCGCCAACCAGTTGATATGGGTCTTGCGGAGATTGTTCTTAAAGATTTAATTCCTGATGAAAGCGCTCCTGAAATCACAGCTCCAATAATCATGGCTCAAACCGCTGCTTATTTCAGCCTCACTCTCGATGATTTATGTGGAACATCTCGTTCGCGAGTTTTGGTAAATGCTCGCCAAATCGCGATGTATTTGTGTAGAGAATTAACCGATCTCTCCCTTCCCAAGATCGGTCAAACCTTCGGCGGCCGTGACCACACCACGGTTATGCATGCCGACCGGAAGGTTCGCCAACTAATGGCAGAGCGCAGATCGATCTTTAACCAGGTCACCGAGCTCACAAACCGCATAAAACAGCAGTCCAGGGCTTAAGTCCCCAGTTGGGGATAACCTGTGGATATCTGTGGATAACCGGTGGATGAGTTTCTGTAAGGAAACCCAAGTCACCTCGCTCCACAAATTGCCCACAAGTTTCACACAGAAGAAAGGGTGGATAGGTGAATAAGAAAAAGGTTATGAACTGCGCTTTCTTTATTTACCCACAGAATCTCACTCTAGTTACTACTAATAGTTCTATAGATATAAAGAAGTTTATGCGCGTACCTAATCCACAAATCACAGAAACAAGACCAAATAGAGAAACGATAGGCTTAAAAATATGAAGTTCACCGTCGATAGCGCTGTACTAACCGATTCTGTTAACTGGGTTTCCCGAAGCCTTTCAACCCGCCCAATTATGACCGCGCTCCTTGGAATTGTTATTGATGTTCAAAAAGATGTGACTTTATCCGCCTCAGATCTAGAAACTTCAGCTAAATCATCGTTTAACGCCGACATAAAAGAAACAGGGCGAGTACTCGTACCCGGCCGACTCCTCTCGGAAATTTCAAAGAACCTCCCTAATAAACCCATCTCATTTACCCTTGATGGAAGTCGAGTTTTAGTAACTGCAGGTTCAGCAAAATTCACTCTCCCAACGCTTCCAATAAATGAATATCCAAACCTCCCGACACTTCCTGAAACTTCAGGAAACATAACAAGCGACCTATTTGCCACAGCTATAAACCAAGTAGCGATTGCTGCGGGGCGCGATGATTCACTACCGACACTTACCGGGATACATGTGGATATCAACAAAGAATCAATCACCCTTGCTGCAACTGATCGCTACAGACTTGCGGTCCGTGAAATTAATTGGACACCGAACGATCCAGAAATCACAACATCAGCGCTTTTACGTGCACGAACCCTGGCCGACGCCGCTCGCACAATTTCAAATACAAAAAATGTTTCCTTAGCAATCGCGCCCACCTCAAGCAATGAACGGCTAATCGGCTTCTCAAGTGAGGCAAAATCAATGACTTCTCGCCAACTTGATGGCACCTTCCCTCCTTACCGACATCTTTTGCCGGCCGAAGGTATTGCTACCGCCGTCATTGAAGTATCTAAACTCCTTGATTCGGTACGCCGGGTAGCGCTAGTTACCGATAAAACCGTCCCGCTCCGTCTGAAATTCAAAGACGGAACTCTTCAACTTGAAGCTGGCGCTGGAGATGATGCGCAAGCAACTGAAGAGTTAGAGATTGAATATCAAGGCGAAGCAATCGACATCGCTTTCAACCCAACATTTCTAACCGATGGGCTAAATGCTCTTGGAACAACTTATGTGAATATTGCATTTACTGGATCAAACAAACCTGCGATGCTCTCTGGAAAGAATAAAGTCGATGGTGAAATTGATAGCTCATACCGCTATCTTTTAATGCCAATGCGCTATGCCTCTTAAATGAAGATATCGCACCTCTCGCTTCTTGATTTTCGCTCTTACTCAAACCTTGAGTTA
Source organism: Candidatus Nanopelagicaceae bacterium (assembly GCA_018882735.1). Classification (GTDB taxonomy): domain Bacteria; phylum Actinomycetota; class Actinomycetes; order Nanopelagicales; family Nanopelagicaceae; genus MAG-120802. Next base: position 3,856 of record VERH01000034.1, on the reverse strand, counting down.
ACTCTTGATGGCGGAACCCACATCTTCATTGGCGAGAATGGTGAAGGAAAGACAAATATCATCGAAGCAGTTATGTATCTCGCACTTCTTTCATCTCACCGCATTTCATCTGATGCACCGCTAATAAAATTTGGTAAAGAGCGCGCTTATATCCGCGCCAAAGTTAGCGATTCGGACCGCGATACATTAATTGAGCTAGAGATAAATAATGGCCGTGCCAATCGTGCAAAAGTTAATCAAAATCCAGTCCGCAGCCAACGCGCCATACAAGGGCTTGTTAAAGCAATCTGTTTTTCACCCGAAGACCTAGATCTAGTTCGCGGCGATCCAAGTGAGCGAAGAAACTTCCTCGATCAACTTCTCACCCAGCGAAGCCCCCGATTGGCTGGGGTAATAAGTGATTACGAAAAGGCTTTAAAACAACGGAATTCACTGCTTAAGTCCCGCGCTCCAGAGAACTCACTTCATCCATGGAATGAACACTTGGCTAATTTCGGTGGTGAAGTTATAGCCGCAAGAATCAAATTGATTGATGATTTATCACCCCACCTTTTATCATCCTACGAAAATATTTCTTTAAAGAAAGAACCAACTTTGGGATATAAATCAAGCCTGGATCGGCCAACTGGCGATAGAGATGAAAACAAAGAGTCAATTCTTAAGAAAATTGACGAGATTGGCCCCCAAGAACGCGACCGAGGCATCTCACTTGTTGGTCCACATCGGGACGATCTTCTTTTAAATTTAGGCGAGCATCCAGTAAAAGGTTTTGCTAGCCATGGCGAATCTTGGTCAATTGCTCTCTCTTTGAGGCTTGCAAGCTATCAATTATTAAGAAGTGATGGCGATAACCCAATTCTTATCCTTGACGATGTCTTCTCTGAGTTAGATCAATCCCGGCGCGAGCGTCTTGTTAAGTTAACAGAGACGACCGAACAAACCTTAATTACGGTCGCAGTGGAAAATGATCTTCCCAAACATTTAACTGGAATCAAATATGAAGTGGTTGCTGGGAAAGTCACGAAACTATGAAACGTGATATCGCCCGCGAACTCTTCCGTTCATACCGAACTAAAAGTAGAAAAAATAACTCACAAGAAGAGGACCGGACGAAAAGAGACGAGCCAGAAAAACTAAGCAACATCCTTGACAATCTTGTAACTACAAGAGATTGGAAGAAAGGAATTGCCGAGGGGACTCTCTTCACTAAATGGCGCGAGATTGTTGGAAATGAAATTGCCGATCATTGTGAACCGATTACTCTTTATGAAGGAAAACTCACAATAAGAGCCGAATCAACTTCTTGGGCTACCCAACTTCGTCTCATCTCCCCGGAACTTCTTAAAAACATTCGCTCGCGCTCCGAGGGGGCGTTAGTGGACGAAGTAAATGTGATTGGACCCAATGCCCCTTCTTGGAAGAGAGGCTTGAGAACCATCCGTGGGGCAAAAGGCCCCCGCGATACCTATGGGTGAGATCCAACCCTCACCCGAGCGCTAAAAGTCCGCCTAATCCACATCTAAACCCTTTTCTGGTACCCCTTAACTCTCACCTACCACTAGGATTTGAGGGTACCCAAGCCCATATCGTGGCTCTAATCGGTTTTAAAGGGGTTTAAGTGGCGGATAAGAAGGTCTCTAAGTCCTATGACGCTAGCGCCATCACCGTCTTGGAGGGGCTGGAAGCGGTCCGTAAACGCCCTGGAATGTATATCGGCTCTACCGGTGAGCGGGGACTACATCACCTCGTCTACGAGATCGTCGATAACGCAGTCGACGAAGCCCTAGCTGGATATTGCACCGAGATAAACGTGGTTCTCCTTCCCAATAGCGGTGTGCGCGTAACCGATAACGGCCGCGGAATCCCCGTCGACATCCACCCAATTGAAAAGAAACCAGCCCTAGAAGTTGTTCTAACTGTCCTACATGCCGGTGGAAAGTTTGGCGATGGTGGATACTCGGTTTCCGGTGGACTACATGGAGTTGGTGTTTCTGTTGTTAACGCGCTAAGTCGCGATCTCTCTGTTGTGGTCCAGCGCGATGGCTTCTTCTGGGAACAAAGTTACAAACTCGGTGTCCCAAATTCCCCAGTCGAAAAAGGTGTCGCTACTACAAATACTGGAACTGAAGTTACTTTCTGGCCATCTGAAGAAATTTTTGAAACCACTGATTACTCATTTGAAATTCTCTCCACCCGTTTCCGCGAAATGGCATTTTTAAATAAAGGCTTAAAAATAACTTTAAGAGATGAACGCCCCTCACATGTAAATGAAAAAGGCGAACAACTCTATGTTGAATATCGCTACGAAGGCGGAATCACTGATTTTGTAAAACACCTAAACACCACCAAAGGCGTTACCCATAAATCAATCATCGCTTTTGAAGCTGAAGATGCTAAAAATAAAATGTCACTTGAAGTTGCGATGCAATGGAATACCGGGTTCTCCGAATCTGTCTATACCTTTGCTAACACCATCAACACCCAAGAAGGTGGAACCCACGAAGAAGGTTTTCGAACAGCGCTCACTTCAATAGTTAATAAATTTGGTGAAGAGTGGGGCTTTATCCGCAAGAAAGAAGATCGGCTAACCGGGGATGATATTCGCGAGGGTTTAACAGCGATCGTTTCAATCAAAGTCGCTGAACCACAATTTGAAGGACAGACAAAGACTAAACTTGGAAATACTGAAGCGAAATCCTTTACTCAAAAAACGCTAAATGACTCAGTGGGCGAGTGGTTTGAGCGAAATCCAACGGAAGGTAAAGAGATCGTAAGAAAAGCAATCGATGCTGCAGCAGCGCGTATCGCAGCACGAAAAGCCCGCGATTTATCGCGCTCCAGAAAAGGCCTTCTTGAGGGCCGTGGCATGCCTGGAAAGCTTGCTGATTGCCAATGGACGGAACCAGAAAAGTGCGAGCTTTATATAGTCGAAGGTGATTCTGCTGGTGGTTCCACAAAAGGCGGTCGTGACTCTAGATACCAAGCAGTCCTACCAATCCGGGGAAAGATTCTAAATGTTGAAAAAGCGCGCATCGACCGCGTCTTACAAAACAATGAAGTACAAGCCCTTATCACAGCGCTTGGCACAGGTATCCATGATGATTTCGATATTAAGAAGCTTCGCTACCACAAAGTAATTCTTATGGCTGATGCCGATGTTGATGGTCAACATATCCGTACGCTTTTATTAACACTTCTCTTCCGTTTTATGCGTCCGCTTATTGAAGGTGGATTTGTTTATTTGGCCCAACCACCTCTATACAAAATTAAGTGGGGTGGAAAAGAGCCAGTCCAATATGCATTCTCGGATAAAGAGCGAGATGGATTTATAAAGATCGGAACGGATGCCGGAAAGCGCCTCCCTAAAGAGGATGGAATCCAGAGATTTAAAGGTCTTGGCGAAATGCCTGCTAAAGAGCTCTGGGATACCACCATGGATCCAAACAACCGCGTTTTGATTCGCGTAACTCTTGAAGATGCCGCCGCAGCCGATGATCTCTTCTCGGTGTTAATGGGTGAAGATGTCGAACAACGTCGTCAATTCATCCAACGTAACGCTAAAGACGTTAGGTTCTTGGATATCTAAATGGAAACTACCCCAGAACACATCGACAAGATTGAATCAGTTGATCTCCAAGTTGAGATGGCTCGTTCCTATCTTGACTATGCGATGTCAGTCATTGTTGGAAGGGCGCTCCCCGATATTAGAGATGGCCTAAAGCCGGTCCATCGCCGCGTCCTTTACGCAATGTATGACGCTGGTTATCGACCCGATAAGGGTTATTACAAATCTTCACGCATTGTCGGTGATGTCATGGGTAACTATCACCCACATGGAGATGGCGCGATCTATGAC